>NZ_JCASIL010000002.1:0-485254 GCF_059685725.1 Telluria sp. RT2P19 | reverse complement strand
TCCTTGAAGGGTCGTTCGAGACCAGGACGTTGATAGGCTGGGTGTGGAAGTGCAGTAATGCATTAAGCTAACCAGTACTAATTGCCCGTACGGCTTGTCCCTATAACCTTGGTAGTCAAGGTTGACGAGTACAACTGCTCGATACAAACTACAACCCAACATTACTTCTTCCAGATTCATGGCCACGCTGAACAAAGCGTAGGGTGGGCGTCTTTGCCGCCCACGCGTGAAGCGTAGCCAGTACAAGTCAAAGCCTGATGACCATAGCAAGTCGGTCCCACCCCTTCCCATCCCGAACAGGACCGTGAAACGACTTTGCGCCGATGATAGTGCTGCAACCAGTGTGAAAGTAGGTTATCGTCAGGCTAGTTATATAGAAAAACCCCGCTCAGTGATCTGAGCGGGGTTTTTTGCTTTCAAACGACGAGCTCAAAGCCGCAAAAACCCATGCTACAAGGGTAATCTACGCGTCCATAGCGAGTGGCCAAGCCTCGTATCCCTATACTGTCTTATCCGAGACAGCCTAGCGATACAATGACCTCGATATTCTCTTCCCCCCATACCGTTTCACTCCGGGCCATGCTGTTCGCCGCCCTCACGCTCGCCAGCCCCGTCATGGCGCAATCGCTGTCGGCGGGTTGTGTGATGGGTGAACTGGCGACGATGCCGCTCACCTTCACCGACGACCTGCGTCCAGTGGGGGAAGCGAAGATCAATGGCAACACCGTCTCCGCCATGCTGAGTACGGGGTCCGCGGAAAAGATCCTGCTCAACAAAAAGACACTGGACCGCCTTGGCATCAAGGTCAACAGTACGACCAGTACACAATATGTACGCGACGGTTCCAGTGCGACAGGCAAGGACATGATCACGAGAACGGTCCTGACCTCGCTGATCGACGATTATTCCTTCGCCCATACCCGGGGCAAGCGCCAATGGTTTCCGGTCGAAGAATTCATGGACGATGAATACGGCATGCGGCTCGGCGCCGGTAACCTCTTGCAGCAAGACCTCGAGATCGCCCTGGATGCCGGCTATCTGAAGTCTTTCAAGCCCGAGGGCTGCTTCCGGGAGCACTTGGCCTACTGGGATCCCCAAGCAGTCGCCGTGCCAACCCTGGTTGACAAGTGGAAGCGCGATCCGAGGCCGGTTTTCACCGTACGCATCAATGGCCAGGATGTCATGGCTCTGCTGTCAACGTCGACGCCCCATTCCTACATCCCGCAAAGCGCTGCGGTACGGCTGGGGTTGACGCCGGACTCTCCAGGCGCCACGCGCGAAGAAGCCCTGCCCGGAGACGATCCGTCCAAGCCGGTGTGGAACGTCCCGATCCAGCAACTGTCGATCGGCACCCTTGATGTGCAGGATTTTAATCTGCGCCTGATGCGCTTGGATTTTGCTGGGGGAATCCTGGTATTGGGAACGGACTTCCTGCATCGCCACCGCGTCTATATCGCCAAGAGCCAGGAACGCGTCTATTTCTCGCAGATCGACAATCCGCGCCCGCTGAAACGCGGCTCCGTGAAGGTGATTCCCCAGTCGCTCGACTGAGGCCCCTCCTATTGCGCCGTTACCGTCACCGGTTCGGCCACTGGCGCGACGCTCTGGCCGCGGCTGATGCTGTCGCCATCGTTGCGACGCAGGCGCCAGAACACCGCCGACGAGAACAGGGTCAGCACCGCCAGCGCCGTGAAGCCGTGGTGCAGCGCCTGCGTCACCTGGCCTCCATTGGTCTGCGATACGCCACCCAGGAACCAGGCCGTGACGATCGACCCGGCCGCCAGGCCAAAGCTCATCGACAGTTGCTGGAACGAGCTGGAAATCGTACTGGCCATACTGGTATCGGCCGGCTCGACGTCGGCATAGGCCAGCGTATTCATGCTCGAGAATTGCAGGGAGTTGAAGAAGCCCTGCATCAAGCTGATGCCGACGATCACGGCCAGCGGCGTCCCGGCATCCACCAGCGTGAACATGGCAATGGTAACGCCGATCATCATCGTATTAATCAACAGCACCTGGCGATAGCCGAAGCGCGCCAGCAACCTGGGTGCGAACAGTTTCATGCCCATTGCGGCCAGCGCCGCCGGCATCATCAGCAAGCCCGACTGCCACGCCGGTAGTCCCAGTCCCAGCTGGTAAAGCAGCGGCAGCAGGAAGGGCAGGCCCCCCACGCCGAGGCGGGTAACGAAGCCACCCAGCACCGCGATACGAAAAGTGCGGATCTTGAGCAGGGTCAGGCGCAGCAGAGGAAACTTGACGCGGCAGGCATGCCACGCATAAGCACCCAGCAGGCCCAGCGCGAGCACGAACAGCAGCCCGGCCGTCACGCCATCGAGTGTATGTTCGCCAAACACTTCCAGCACCCAGGACAGCAAGGCCGTGCCACTGCTGAACAGGACCAGGCCCAGCACGTCGAGCGGGCGTCGTTCTTCCGAGCGGTAGTCCGGCATATGGCGCCAGACAAAATACAGCGCCGCCAATCCTACCGGGATATTGACGAAGAAGATGACGCGCCACGATGTCCAATGCACGATCAGGCCGCCGACCGTCGGCCCTAGCAGCGGGCCTATCAGGGCCGGAATGATCACGAAGTTCATTGCCCCCAGCAGCTCGTTCTTGGGAAAGGTGCGCACGATCGCCAGCCGGCCGATCGGGATCATCATGGCCCCGCCGAGCCCTTGCAGCAGGCGCGCCGCGGTCATCATGTGGGCGCTCATCGACAGCCCACACAGCACCGATGCGAATGTAAAGATGGCGATCGCCGTAAAGAATACGCGCCGGGTGCCAAAGCGATCGGCCATCCAGCCGCTCAGCGGAATGCCGACTGCGAGGCCAAGAATATAGCTGGTGACGACCGATTTCAGGCTCAGCGGGGTGACGCCAAGGCTGGCGGCAATGCTGGGGATGGCGGTATTGACGATGGTCGCGTCGAGCTGCTCCATGAACAGGGCAGTGGCGACGAGCCAGGGAAGATAGCGTTTGAGGGTGGGCGAAGGGGTCAATCGGGCCTCTTGAATACAACGGGCGGCAGCCGCCGCTCAAGGCCCGATTGTGTCATGAATTATCATTTGCCAGCGCCATGGACCGGCGAGGCCGGGCCAGGCACAAGTCATGACATTGGACATCAGAAGCGATAAGCCGCCTTGGCGATGAACCAGTTGGCACCGGCGTTCGGGCTCTTGATGCTGGCGTTCGAATAGTGCTGGTATTTCAGGCCGAAGTCCCACTTCTGGGTGGTATAGCCGATGCCGATGTGGTCGCCGAACTGGAAGGCGGTCGACAGTTCCTTGTCTTCGTTCTTGTACAGGGTCGAGAACAGGTTGACGCCGATACCAATTTCGCCGTACAGGCCGAGCTTGTTATCGTTCTGGTAGCGGAACACCGGAGTGAAACCGATCGCCATCAGGTTCTTGTTTTGGCCACGCACGTTCTCATACGAGTTCAGGCGCCACAGAGCCAGGTTGCCCTCCCAGTAGCCCGACAGATGGCGGCCATTGCCGGCAAACCAGCGCTTGTCCCAGTCGGACTGGACCGCGATGCGGTACATGCGCTGTTGCGGATTGGTGCCGAATTCGAACGAGGCGGAATCGATATAGCCGTTGCCCACGGTCGACTGGGCCGAGGCGAGCGGAGCGAACAGCGCGGCGCACACGGCGGCCAGCGCAGCAATTTTCTTCTTAGTAGTGATCATGGGTATCCCTGGAAAGGAAGGTGCGTATTTGTGCAATGCATATTGTACAAGCCAGAACAATAGCGTGCTGGCGGACACGTAACCATGTGACGAAGGTATCATAGATGCCCGCCGCAACCGACACCCATCAATAATAATGGCCGAACCAACCATCACCCCCCTGTACCCGCTCGCCGCGCCCATGCAGCGCCAGCCCGAGTCCACTGTGCTGCCGCACGACCCGGTAGGCGAGCACATCGCCGCCCACCTGGGCAAGCCCACCCTGTATTTCCACGAGACCAGGGCAGGCGAGACCGACGGTGGCATCCAGGTCGACATCCACGTCATCGGACCGACCGAATCCTACCCCTACGTCCGCCTGGTGACGTCGGGCATGAGCAGGCAGGCGATGAACGTGCCGGAAGGCGCCCCGGCCTACGCCGAACTCATGATGGCCCTGCCGGCCTCGTGGCAACTGGATGAGCAATCGATGCAGGAGGAGCGCTGGTACTGGCCGGTCGCCCTGCTGCGCCACCTGGCGCACTATCCGCACAAGGAGCGTACCTGGATCGGCCTTGGCCACTCACTGCCGAACGGTAACCCGGCCAAGCCGTATATCGCCGGCATCGGCTTCTGCGGCGCCATCGTGCTGCCGCCGGCATCGAGCCCCGAACCCTTCCATTCGGTGACGGTCGACGGCAAGGACGTCTATTTCCACTGCGTGGTGCCGCTGTTCAAGGAAGAGCTGAACCTGGCCCGCCGCCGCGGCTTCCCGGAACTGCTGGACAAGTTCAACGAGTACAACGTCACCGACGTGGTCGACCCGGCGCGCAAGAACACGGCCCGCAAAAAATTCCTGGGACTGTTCTAGATCCACAACATGCCGGGCTCAAGGGCCCGGCAACCATATCGCTTAGCCGACAGGCAGGCTCATCTCCGCCAGCCGCACCCAGTAACTGGCGCCGATCGGCAGAAGATTGTCGTTGAAATCATAGCTGGCATTGTGCAGCTGGCAGGGGCCGAGCCCGTGGCCGCCGGCGCGGTGCTCGCCCTCGCCGTTGCCGATAAAGACATAGCAGCCCGGCTTGGCCTGCAGCATGAAGGCGAAGTCCTCGGCGCCCATGGTCGGTTCGACCGTGGCGTTGACCTGCGATGCGCCCACCACCGCGCGCATCGCCTCGATCGCGAACGCGGTTTGCTCGGGATGGTTGACTAGCGGCGGGTAATTGCGCTTGAAGCCGAAACCGACGCTGGCGCCGAAACCGGCCGCGATCCCGTCGGCCATTTCTTGCATGCGCCGCTCGATCAGGTCGAGCACCTCGGTGGTGAAGGTGCGTACGGTGCCGACCAGTTCAGCCTCATCGGGAATGATATTGGTAGCGCTGCCCGCATGGATCTGCGTGATCGACAGCACCGCGGTGTGCAGCGGGTTTTTTTCGCGCGAGACGATGGTCTGCCAGGCTTGCGCGATCTGCACCGCCACCATCACCGGATCGATGCCGCGGTGCGGCTGCGCCGCATGGGCGCCCTTGCCGCGCACGGTCACGCGGAATTCGTTACTGGACGCCATCATCGGGCCGGATACCACGCCAAAATGGCCTTCCGGGATGCCTGGCCAATTGTGCATGCCATACACGGCGTCCATCGGGAAACGCTCGAACAGGCCGTCGTCGATCATGCGCCGGGCGCCGCCGCCGCCTTCCTCGGCCGGCTGGAAGATCAGGTACACGGTGCCGTCGAAGTTGCGATGCTGCGCCAGGTAGTGGGCGGCGCCGAGCAGCATGGCCGTGTGGCCGTCATGGCCGCAGGCGTGCATCTTGCCCGCATGGGTCGAGGCATGCGCGAAGCCGTTCAATTCTTGCATGGGCAGGGCGTCCATGTCGGCGCGCAGGCCGATCGCGCGTGGCGATGTGCCGTTCTTGATGATGCCGACGACACCGGTCACGCCCAGGCCGCGCACCACGGGGATGCCCCATGCGGTCAAGCGCTCGGCGACGATCTCCGAGGTGCGGTGCTCTTCGTAGCACAGTTCCGGGTGGGCATGCAGGTCACGCCGGATCGCTTCGATCTCGGCCTGGAAAGACAGGATAGGTTCCACTAGTTTCATCGTGTTCTCCACACTGTTCTAGATAGGGTACTTCGGAAAACCTGCTGCGCGTTGCAATCTCGGTCTGCGATGCTCGCCTTACGCCCGTAAGGATGCGCTTCTCAACCGAAATTGCTGCCTCGCGACGGTTTTTCGAGGGCCCGTGGTCTGGCCACGCTTGTTGAAGCCTTTGCATGGCATGCATTTAATTATTGTAGCCTGCCTCAAACAGTCTTCAAAGTCGAGGGTACGAAGCCCGCCGGAATCGTATAAAGTATTGGATTCACGCAGTTTTTTCAGCAAAGCTTCATAAGAATATGACCACTACCCACGTCCGTGCGACCTGTCCCCACGATTGTCCCGACACCTGCGCCATCCTCGTCAAAGTCGAAGACGGCGTGGCCAGGGAAGTAAAGGGCGATCCGGAGCATCCGACCACGGCGGGAGTGTTGTGCACCAAGGTGTCGCGCTATATCGACCGCACCTACCACCCGGATCGCGTGCTGCATCCGATGCGCCGCGTGGGCCGCAAGGGAGAGGGAAAATTCGAGCGCATCAGCTGGGATGAGGCCCTCGACACCATCGCAGAACGCTTGACCGACATCAGCGCACGCGACCCGCAAGCCATCCTGCCCTATAGCTACTGCGGCACCATGGGCCTGGTGCAAGGCGAATCGATGTCGCTGCGGTTTTTCAACAAGCTGGGCGCCTCGCTGCTCGATCGCACCATCTGCGCCACCGCCGGCGCCACCGGTTATCGCTACACCATCGGCAGTTCGATCGGCACCGACCTCGAACAGTTCCAGGACGCCAGATTGATCCTGATCTGGGGCGGCAATCCGATCGCGTCCAACCTGCATTTCTGGATGCGCGCGCAGGAAGCAAAGCGCCGTGGCGCAACACTCATCGCGATCGACCCCTATCGTTCCTTGACGGCCGAGAAGTGTCACCAGCACATTGCCCTGCTGCCCGGCACCGATGCCGCGCTGGCGCTGGGCATGATGCATGTGTTGATCAAGGAGGACCTGCTCGACCACGACTACATCGAGCACTACACGCTCGGCGTCGAACCCCTGAAGGCGCGCGCGCTCGAATGGACGCCGGAACGCACCGCCGAAACCTGCGGCATCACGGCCGACGAGGTGGTCAACCTGGCGCGCCTTTACGGACGAACCGCCAAAAACGGCGAAGCGGCCGCGATCCGCGTCAATTATGGGTTGCAACGCGTACGCGGCGGCGGCATGGCGGTGCGCAACATCACCTGCCTGCCGGCGCTGGTGGGCGCCTGGCGCTTGCCTGCCGGGGGCATCCAGCTGTCGACCTCGGCGTCGTTCCCGACCAACCGCCCGGCGCTGCAGCGCCCGGACCTGCTGGCCGGCCGCACGCCGCGCACGATCAATATGACCACCATCGGCGACGACCTGCTCAAGGAAGCCTCGCCCGAGTTCGGCCCGAAGATCGAGGCCGTCATCGTCTACAACGCCAATCCGCTGGCGATCGCGCCTGAGTCGCGCAAGGTGCAGCAGGGCTTCGAGCGCGAAGACCTGTTCACCGTGGTGCTGGAACACTTCCACACCGACAGTGCCGATTACGCCGACATCCTGCTGCCAGCCACCACCCAGCTCGAGCATGTCGATGCGCACCTGGCCTATGGCCACCTGTACATGATGGCGAATAACGCCGCGATTGCCCCGGTCGGCGAATCGAAGCCGAACACCGAATTCTTCCGCCGGCTGGCGGCGCGCATGGGTTACGACGACCCGTGCTTCCAGGAGAGCGACGACGAGATCGCGGCCCAGGCCTTCAACAAGAACGATGCGCGCGCGATCCATTTCGACTGGGATTCGCTCAAGCGCAGCGGCTGGAAAAAGCTCAACATGCCGGCCGCGCCATTTGCCGAAGGCGGTTTCACGACGCCGTCCGGCAAGTGCGAGTTCTTTTCCGAAAGCATGCTGGCCGACGGGCTCGATCCGGTGCCGACCTATATTCCGCCCTATGAATCGGTCGCGTCCAATCCCGAGCTTGCCGAAAAATACCCGCTCGCGATGATTTCTCCGCCAGCGCGGAACTTCCTCAATTCAACGTTTGTCAATGTAAAGAGCCTGCGCGCAACTGAGGGCGAACCGCACCTCGACATCCACCCGACCGACGCCGCGGCACGCGGCATCGCCCACGGGGACATGGCGCGCATTTTTAACGACCGCGGTTCGTTCCTCGCCCGCGCACGCGTGACCGACAAGGCGCGTGCTGGATTGGTGGTGGGCTTGTCCGTCTGGTGGAAGAAACTCGCCAGCGACGGCAAGAACGCCAATGAAGTCACCAGCCAGCGTTTGACCGACATGGGCCGGGCGCCTACTTTCTACGACACCCTGGTGCAGGTCGAAAGAGCTGCACCCTTGACGCGAGATGAAACCCTCTAGATTTTCCCTGGCCTTCAAGCCAGTCATGGCCGCAGCAGCCGCGGCCCTCATGTTGTCAAGCTGCTCATCCCTTTCTTACTACACCCAGGCCGCGCAAGGCCAGTTGCAATTGCTGACCGATGCGCGCCCGATCGACGACTGGATCGCCGATCGCAGTACCAACGTCAAGTTGCGCCACCGCCTCGAGTCGGCGCGCCAGATCCGCCGCTTCGCCATCCAGGAAATGAAGCTGCCCGACAACGGCAGCTATACCAACTACACCAGTCTCGGCCGGCCCTACGTGTTGTGGAACGTGGTCGCGACGCCCGAGCTGTCGCTCAAACCGATCCAATGGTGCTTCCCGGTGGCCGGCTGCGTCAGCTACCGCGGCTATTACAGCCAGGCCGAGGCCAAGGCGTATGCCAAGCAGCTGCGCGCGCAGGGCAACGACGTCGAGGTCGGCGGCGTGAGCGCCTATTCGACCCTGGGCTGGTTCAGCGACCCGTTGATGTCGACCTTCATCAATTATCCGGACGCCGAGCTGGCGCGCCTGATCTTCCACGAGCTGGCGCACCAGGTCGTGTATGTGGCGGGCGATTCGCAGTTCAACGAATCGTTCGCCAGCGCGGTGGAGCAGGCCGGTGTGGAGGCCTGGCTCGCGCGCTTCGGCAATCCGCAGATGAGCGAAGCATACGAGCGCTACAAGACGCGCAAGAGCGACTTCCTGGCCCTGCTGCTGCGCTATCGCGGCGAGCTCGAGCGTACTTACAAGAGCATGGAGCCCGACGGGGTCAAGCGCGCGGCCAAGGCGCGCCTGTTCCTGGCGCTGCAGGACGACTACCAGGTTCTCAAGGCGAACTGGGGCGGCTACGCGGGCTACGACCGCTTCTTCGCCGAGCCGCTGTCGAACGCCCACCTGGCCTCGGTGGCGACGTATAACGATTTCGTGCCGGCATTTCGCGCTTTGCTGCGTCGCGAGAGGACGTGGCGTGGCTTCTACAGGGCCGTCAACCGCTTGGCCAAGCTCGACAAGGAAGAGCGTCATCGCGCGCTCAAGCACCTCGGTATAACGACGCCGCCTGCGACGCTGGTGGTGCAGCGCACCATCGGCGCGTCTCCGTAGAGGGCAGGTTCCAATCGCCGTAAAACCGCTTGCGCACTGGGGCGCTGCCCGATAGCATCACCATCAGCGATGGCAAACACATAAGCCACGTGCGCAGGCGGGCCGGCATACACCTCCGGCCGCCCGACCAGAACGATAAAAATCGCAGTAGCGATATCGAGACAGAGGTGACCGATGGACAAAACTTGGCTGCAGTCGTATCCCCCGGGCGTGCCTGCGGAGATTGATCCGGATCAATACCGCTCCTTGGTGCATTTACTCGAAGAGTCCTTCAGCAAGTACGCGGACCGCAAGGCCTATGTGTGCATGGACAAGTTCCTCACCTATGGCGAACTCGACACGTATTCGAAGAAGCTGGCCGCCTGGCTGCAAAGCCGCGGCCTGGCGCCGGGTGCGCGGGTGGCGATCATGATGCCGAACGTGCTGCAGTACCCGATCGCGCTGGCCGCCGTCCTGCGCGCCGGCTACACCGTCGTCAACGTCAATCCGCTGTACACCGCGCGCGAACTCGAACACCAGATCAGCGATTCGGGCAGCGAAGCGATCATCGTGCTGGAAAATTTCGCCCACACCGTGCAGAAGGTGATGGGCAAGACCCCGCTGCGCCACGTGGTGGTGGCCAGCATGGGCGAGATGCTGGGCGGCGTGAAAGGCATGCTGGTCAACTTCGTGGTGCGCAACGTCAAGAAGATGGTGCCCGAGTTCTCGCTGCCGAACATGGTCACCTTCAAGGAAGCGCTGGCCCAGGCCGAGCGCATGCCGTTCAAGCCGGCCGAACTCAAGGTCGACGACGTCGCTTTCCTGCAGTACACCGGCGGCACCACCGGCGTGTCGAAGGGCGCCACGCTCACCCACCGCAATGTGATCGCCAACGTGCTGCAGACCGAGGCCTGGGCCGAGCCGTGCATGAAGCAGGCCGCGGGCGAGCAGGTCACGATCGTGTGCGCGCTGCCGCTGTACCACATCTTCGCGCTGACCGCGTGCGCGATGTGGGGCATGCGCATGGGCGCACTGAATGTGCTGATCGTGAATCCGCGCGACATCCCGGCCTTCGTCAAGGAGCTGGCAAAATACCGCGTCAATATGCTGCCGGCCGTGAACACGCTGTACAACGCGCTGGCTAACAATCCCGATTTCGCCCACCTCGATTTCTCGGCGCTGCGCATGTGCAATGGCGGCGGCATGGCGGTGCAAAAGCCGGTGGCCGACAAGTGGCGCGAGCTCACTGGCGTGGCCATCGTCGAAGGCTATGGCTTGTCGGAGACGTCGCCGGTGGCCACCTGCAACCGCGCCGACAGCACCGAATTCACCGGCACCATCGGCCTGCCGGTGCCGTCGACCGATATCGCGATCATCGACGACGAAGGCCGCCACATGGCCCCGGGCGAAATTGGCGAGATCGCGATCCGCGGTCCGCAAGTCATGGCTGGCTACTGGAACCGCCCGGACGAGACCGCGAAGGTCATGACCGCCGACGGCTTCTTCCGCTCGGGCGACGTCGGCTTCATGGACGCCGCTGGCTACGTCAAGATCGTCGATCGCAAGAAGGACATGATCCTGGTATCGGGATTCAACGTCTATCCGAACGAGCTCGAAGGCGTGATCGCGGGTCACGCGGGCGTGCTCGAATGCGCCGTGGTCGGCGTCCCTGACGAGCATTCGGGCGAGGCGGTCAAGGTATTCGTGGTAAAGAAAGACCCTGGCCTTACGGCCGAACAGCTGATGACCTACTGCAAGGAGCAGTTCACCGGCTACAAGAGACCGAAGTACATCGAGTTTCGCGACGAGCTGCCGAAGACGAACGTCGGCAAGATCCTGAGGCGCGCGTTGAGGGACGAGACGAAGCAGGCGGAAACGGTAGCGTAGGCATCACGGCACAGAAGGCTGCAGCGCGCAGCCAGCCAAAGCCGCCTGCGGGGCGGCTTTGGCGTTTTATTGGAACCAACAAGGAAGGCAACACAGATGGACAAATTTTGGCTCTCGTCGTACGAGAACGGCGTGGCGGCGGACATCGACCCGACCCAGTACCGCTCGCTGACGCATTTGCTCGAGGAAGCGTTTCGCAAGTACGCCGACCGCAAGGCCTATGCCTGCATGGGCAAGTCCATCACGTTCTCGGAACTCGATGCGATGTCGCAGCGGATGGCGGCCTGGTTCCAGGCGCGCGGCCTGAAGCCCGGCGCGCGGGTGGCCATCATGCTGCCGAACGTGCTGCAGTACCCGGTGGCGCTGGCCGCCGTGCTGCGCGCCGGCTACGTGGTCGTCAACGTCAATCCGCTGTACACCCCGCGCGAGCTGCAGCACCAGCTGGCCGACTCCGGCGCCGAGGCGATCGTGGTGCTCGAGAACTTCGCCCACACGCTCGAGCAGGTGGTGGGCCAGACGGCGGTCAAGCACATCGTGCTGGCCACCATGGGCGACCTGCTGGGCGGCCTGAAAGGCACGCTGGTCAACCTGGTCGTGCGCAAGGTCAAGAAAATGGTGCCGGCTTATTCGCTGCCGGGCGCTGTCGCCTTCAACAAGGTGCTGGCCGAAGGCGCGCGCGACACGCTCAAGCCGGTCGCGATCGGCCACGACGACATCGCCTTCCTCCAGTACACCGGCGGCACCACCGGCGTGTCGAAAGGCGCCGTGCTGCTGCATCGCCACGTGATCGCCAACGTGCTGCAGAACGAAGCCTGGTTCGGGCCGACGCTTGCGCGCATGAAGGCCGGCGAACAGGCGCAGTTCGCCTGCGCGCTGCCGCTGTACCACATCTATGCGCTCACGGTCTGCGCGCTGCTGGGCCTGCGCGTGGGCGGCATGAACCTGTTGATCCCGAACCCGCGCGACATCAAGGGCTTCGTCAAGGAACTCGGCGGCTACCGCATCAACATCTTCCCGGCCGTGAACACGCTGTACAACGGCCTGCTCAACAACGACGATTTCGCCAAGCTCGATTTCTCGGGCCTGATAGTATGCCCGGGCGGCGGCATGGCGGTGCAGAAGGCGGTGGCCGACAAGTGGCTCAAGACCACCGGCATCCCGATCGTCGAAGGCTACGGCTTGTCCGAGACTTCGCCGGTAGTGACCGCCAACCGCTGCGACATCACCGATTTCACCGGCACGATCGGCCTGCCGCTGCCGTCGACCGAACTGCGCATCCTGGATGAAGCGGGCAACGAAGTCCCGTTCGGCATCGCCGGCGAGATCGCCGTGCGCGGCCCGCAGGTGATGGCCGGCTACTGGCAGCGCGACGACGAGACGGCCAAGGTCATGACCTCGGACGGCTTCTTCAAGACCGGCGACATCGGCATCATGGACCCGCAAGGCTATACGCGCATCGTCGACCGCAAGAAGGACATGATCCTGGTGTCGGGCTTCAATGTCTACCCGAACGAGGTGGAAGGCGTGGTGGCTGCGCACCCGGGCGTGCTCGAAGTGGCGTGCGTGGGCGTGCCCGATCAGAACTCGGGCGAGGCGGTGAAGCTGTACGTGGTCAAGAAGGATGCCAATCTCACCACCGAGCAGCTCAAGGAATTCTGCAAGGAGCAGCTGACCGGTTACAAACGGCCGAAGTTCATCGAGTTCCGCGAGACGCTGCCGAAAACAAATGTCGGCAAGATCCTGCGGCGCGAACTGCGCGACGAGAAAAAACCGGCGTAAAACCGGCTGGGCCGCCGAGCTGGCGGCCTTTTTTACCGGTGCGCCACCAGCGATTCGAGCGGCGGCAGCTGGCGCGGCTTGCGATCCGGGCCGGTGGCGACATAGGTCAGCGTGGCCTCGGTCACCTTGACCACCTCGGCCGCCAGGCGGTTGCGCTCGGCGTACACCTCGACGAAGACGGTGATCGAGGTGTTGCCGACCTTGGTGATGTCGGCGTAGAACGACAGCAGGTCGCCTACGAACACCGGGTTCTTGAACAGGAACGAGTTGACGGCGATGGTCGCCACGCGGCCATTGGCGCGGCGGGTGGCCGGCAGCGAGCCGGCCAGGTCGACCTGCGCCATGATCCAGCCGCCGAACACGTCTCCATACACATTGGCGTCGGACGGGGCGGGCATGACCCGCAACTCGGGCATCTTGCCTGCGGGCAGACGCACCGTGGTCCGGACGGTGGCAGGGGTGTTTTCTGGATTTTCGGGCGTGGTCATCGTGAATTCTCGGTAAAAGCTACAATCGACCCGAATTGAACCATAAATCCCGAAGCCCCGTCATGCGCCGCAATTCTTCCCCACTTCCTCCCGACGCCACCGGCGTGCCCCGCAATGACTGGGCGACCCTGAAAACGCTGTTCCCCTACCTGTGGATCTATAAATGGCGGGTGATCGCCGCGATGGCCGCCCTGGTCGGCGCAAAGATGGCCAACGTCGGCGTGCCGCTGGTACTCAAGCAGATCATCGACGGGCTGGCGATCGACCCGGCTCACCCGCAGGCACTGCTGGTGCTGCCGCTCGGGCTACTGGTCGGCTATGGCTTGCTGCGCCTGTCGATGACGGTGTTTACCGAACTGCGCGAATTCCTGTTCGCGCGCGTGACCCAGCGCGCGGTGCGCACCATCGCGCTCAAGGTATTCCGCCACTTGCATGCGCTGTCGCTGCGCTTCCACCTGAACCGCCAGACCGGCGGCATGACGCGCGATATCGAACGCGGCACGCGCGGTGTCAACTCGCTCATCTCTTATTCGCTGTTCAACATCCTGCCGACGCTGGTCGAGATCACGCTGGTGCTGGCCTACCTGGTGTTCAACTACGATATCTGGTTCACCATCATCACCGCGGTGGCGCTGGCGTCCTACATCACGTTCACCGTGGTCGTCACCGAATGGCGCACGCATTTCCGGCGCACGATGAACGACCTCGAATCGAAGGCGTCGACCAAGGCGATCGACTCGCTGCTCAACTACGAGACGGTCAAGTACTTCGGCAACGAAGACTATGAGGCGCGGCGCTATGACCAGGGCCTGCAGAACTACGAGAACGCGGCCGTGCGCTCGCAGACCTCGCTGTCCGTCCTGAATACCGGCCAGTCCCTGATCATCGCCACCGCCGTCACCCTGATCCTGTGGCGCGCGACCGAGGGCGTCATCGCCGGCACCATGAGCCTGGGCGACCTGGTGCTGGTCAATACCTTCATGATCCAGCTCTACCTGCCGCTCAACTTCCTGGGCGTGATCTACCGCGAGATCAAGCAAAGCCTGGCCGACATGGAGCGCCTGTTCGGCCTGCTCGACCAGAACCGCGAAGTGGCCGACGACGCCAAGGCCCAGCCCTTGGTCACGCAAGGCGCCGAGGTCGCGTTCTCGCACGTGGAGTTCAGCTACGAGACCAAGCGGCAGATCCTGTTCGATGTCGACTTCACGATCCCCGCCGGCACCACGACCGCGGTGGTGGGCCATAGCGGCTCGGGCAAGTCGACCCTGTCGCGGCTGCTGTTTCGCTTCTACGACGTGAATGGCGGCGCGATCCGCATCGATGGCCAGGACTTGCGCGACATCACCCAGCAATCCCTGCGCGCCGCGATCGGCATCGTTCCGCAGGATACGGTGCTGTTCAACGACACGATCGAATACAACATCGCCTATGGCCGGCCGGGCGCCAGCCGTGAAGCCATCGTGGCGGCCGCGCGCGCGGCATCGATCCACGATTTCATCGAAAGCCTGCCGGATGGCTACCAGAGCATGGTGGGCGAGCGTGGACTGAAACTGTCGGGTGGCGAGAAGCAGCGGGTGGCGATCGCGCGCACGCTGTTGAAGGATCCGGCGATCCTGATCTTCGACGAGGCCACGTCGGCGCTGGATTCGCGTGCCGAGCAGGCGATCCAGGCAGAACTGAAAGAAATCGCGAAGAACCGCACGACCCTGGTGATCGCGCACCGCCTGTCGACGATCGCGGATGCGCAGCAGATCATCGTGCTTGACCACGGCAGGATCGTCGAGCGCGGCACGCATGGATCGCTGCTGGCGGCGCAAGGCCTTTATGCGCAGATGTGGGAAAGGCAGCTGGCGCGGCCGGATGAAGACGTGGCGTCGCCGCCGCTGGAGCTGGAGGCCGCCGACCGGGTGGACGAGGAAGCCGTCCACCCGGCCCGGTAGCATTGTTTACGGCTGCTTGTACACCACGCCGTCCTTCATCACGAACTTGACCTGTTCGAGCACTTTTACGTCCTTCAAGGGGTCGCCCTCGACCGCGACGATGTCGGCCGCGAAGCCCGGCGCGATCGCGCCCAGGCGCTTCGGCTGGTCGAGCAGGATGGCGGCGTTCACGGTGGCGGAACGGATCGCATCGATCGGCGCCATGCCCGCTTCGACCATATAGCCGAACTCCTTCGCGTTCTCGCCGTGCGGGAACACGCCGGCATCGGTGCCGAAGGCAATCTTCACGCCGGCCTTGTGGGCGCGCCCGAAGGTCGCCTGCAGCTGCGGGCCGATCGCGGCCGCTTTTGGCCGCACCAGGGCCGAGTAGTAATTCGGATCCTTGGCCTTGTCCGCCACGTAGCGACCGGCCGAGATGGTCGGCACGTACCAGCCTCCGCTCTTCTTGAACAACGCGATGACCTCGTCGTCCATCAGGGTGCCGTGCTCGATCGAGTCGACGCCGACGCGCAGCGCGCGCTTCATGCCTTCGGCGCCGTGGGCGTGGGCGGCGACGCGGAAACCGTAGTCCTTGGCGGTACTGACCACGGCGCGCAGCTCGTCCTCGGTGTACTGCGAGTTCTGGCCGCTGGCGGCCTGGCTCAGCACGCCGCCGGTGGCGGTGACCTTGATCAGGTCGGCGCCATCCTTGTAGCGGGTGCGCACCGCCTGGCGCGCTTCCTCGGGGCTGTTCAATACGCCTTCAGCCGGGCCGGGCGTGCCGATCTTCTCGGACAGGAAATGCGACAGGTTATTGGTCGGATCGGCATGGCCGCCGGTGGTGGCCAGCGATTTACCGGCGGTGAACATGCGCGGGCCCGGCACTTCGCCGGCGGCGATGGCGCGCTTGAGCGAGATGTTCAGGTTGTCCGCGGCGCCCAGGTCGCGCACCGTGGTGAAGCCGGCCATCAGGGTACGTTCCGCATATTTCACGGAACGATACGCCATGTCGGCCGGGTTGGCGGTCAGGCGGTCGCGGTAGGCGTCGACCGCCGGCAGGGTTTCGCTGGTCAGGTGCACGTGCATGTCGATCAGGCCCGGCAGGCAGGCGTGGCGCGACAGGTCGATATTGCCGGCCGCTTGCGTCATCGGCCCTACCGACACGATGCTGCCGTTCTCGATCACGATGCTGACGCGCTCGCGCCACGTGCCTTTCTGGACGTCCAGCAGCCGGCCACAGTCGACCGTCTGGGTGGCGGCGTGCGCGCTGTTCAGGGCCAGCAGCATGCCGGCGGCAACCATCTGTTTCATCTCTCGCTCCTTGTTGTCATTATAAAAAAAGGCCCTCCATCGCTGGAAGGCCTCGGTACTACGGGCAGCCCCTCACCACGCCTACTTCAGCGGCGAGATGGCGGGTTCCTTGTTCGGCTCTCCCAGGTCGCCTTCCCACTTGGCGACGACGGCGGTGGCGATGCCGTTGCCGATCACGTTGGTGGCCGAGCGGGCCATGTCCAGGAAGTGGTCGATCGCCAGCAGCAGCAAGAGGCCCGCTTCCGGGATGTCGAACTGGTTCAGGGTGGCGGCGATCACGACCAGCGAGGCGCGCGGCACGCCGGCCATGCCCTTCGAGGTCAGCATCAGCACCAGCATCATGGTGATCTGGGTGCCGATCGACAGGTCGATGCCATAGGCCTGGGCGATGAAGACGGCGGCGAAGGTGCAGTACATCATCGAGCCGTCCAGGTTGAACGAATAACCGATCGGCAGCACGAACGAGGCCAGGCGGTTCTTGACACCGAAGCGCTCCAGGCTTTCCAGTGTGCGCGGGAAAGCGGCTTCCGACGACGCGGTCGAGAAGGCCAGCACGGTCGGGCCGCGCAGCTCGGAAATCAGGCGCAGGATGCGCGGGCCGATGACGGCCATGCCGATGCCGATCAGGACGATCCACAGCAGCGCGATGCCGAAGTAGAACTGGGCCATGAAGATGCCGTAGGTCGACAGCACGCCCAGGCCGCTCTTGGCGATGATGCCTGCCACCGCCGCGAACACCGCGATCGGCGCGAAGTTCATCACGTAGCCGGTCAGCTTGAGCATCACGTGGGCGACGCCGTCGATGGCGTCGATCATCGGCGTGGCGCGCGCGCCGACCGCGGCGGCGGCGGTGCCGAAGAACACCGAGAACACCACGATCTGCAGGATCTCGTTCTTGGCCATGCCGTCGACGATCGAGGTCGGGATCAGGTGGGTGATGAAGTCCTTCATCGTCAGGCTGCCGCTGGTGATGCCCGACTGCGCGTCGACCGGCGGCATCATGCCCGCCGCGAACAGCGCGTCGCCCGGACGGAAGATATTCACCAGCACCAGGCCCAGCGACAGCGAGATGAGCGAGGCGATCACGAACCAGCCCAGCGCCTTGACGCCGATGCGGCCGACTTCCTTGGCGTCGCCCATCTTGGCGATGCCGACCACCAGGGTCGCGAACACCAGCGGTGCGATGATCATCTTGATCAAGCGGAGGAACATCGTGGTAATCAGCGACATCGTGTCGGAGAAGCTCGTCGCGCCCGCCGCATCCGTATTGGCGTTGACCAGGTAGCCGACCACGATGCCGATGACCAGCGCGATCATGATGTAGGTGGTCAGGCGGTTTCGATTATTCATAAAGCTTCCTGTCGTGTGGACCTGTGCAGGGCCGGCGGCGGCGGATCGCGCTGTCGCTGGCAGGTTGTTCGGGCAATGACCGGTTTTCGAGGACCGAAGGCCGGGTGGTACTGAAGATTATGGCAAGTTCCGCAGTATCCTAGGCACAGTTAGTGCTGTCAAGCACGCTTACACCGTTGCCGTTACGGCAATCCGACACGCCTTTCCGGGCCGCCGAACGCACCCCGCACGCCGCCGCGCAGGTAAAATACGGCATTCGTTTTTCGAGAGCCGCCATGTCCACCATCGAGACCCCAGACACCATCACCATCACCCGCCCCGACGACTGGCACCTGCACCTGCGCGACGGCGCGGCGATGGCCAGCGTGCTGCCGCACACCGCCCGCCAGTTCGGTCGCGCGATCGTGATGCCCAACCTGCGCCCGCCGGTCACCACGGCCGCCGCCGCCCTCGATTACCGCGCCCGCATCCTGGCCGCGCTGCCGGAAGGGATGTCGTTTGAACCGTTGATGACCCTGTACCTCACCGACAACACCGATCCCGACGAGATCCGCCGCGCCCAGGACACCGGCTTCATCCACGCGGTCAAGCTGTACCCGGCCGGCGCCACCACCAACTCGGACGCCGGCGTGACCGACCTCAAGAAGTGCTACAAGACGCTGGAAGTGATGCAGGAAGTCGGCATGCCGCTGCTGGTGCACGGCGAGGTCACCGACAACGAGATCGACCTGTTCGACCGCGAAGCCGTGTTCATCGAACGCGTGATGCGCCCGCTGCGTAAGGACATGCCGGCCCTGAACGTGGTATTCGAGCACATCACCACCAAGGATGCGGCCCAGTATGTGGCCGAGGCCGAGGGCCCGATCGCGGCCACCATCACCGCCCACCACCTGCTGTACAACCGCAACGAGATCTTCCGCGGCGGCATCCGCCCGCACTTCTACTGCCTGCCGGTGCTCAAGCGCGAAGAACACCGCCTGGCGCTGGTCACCGCCGCCACCAGCGGCGACGAGCGCTTTTTCCTCGGCACCGACTCGGCCCCGCACGCAGTGCATACCAAATACGCCGCCTGCGGCTGCGCCGGCTGCTATACCGCGCTGCACGCGATGGAGATGTATACAGAGGCCTTCGCCCAGGCCGGCGCGCTGGATAAACTGGAAGCCTTCGCCAGCTTCAACGGCCCGGCCTTCTACAACCTGCCGCGCAACGAGGGCACGATCACGCTCAAGCGCGAATCGTGGACCTTGCCGGAGTCCGTGCCGATGGGCGAACACCAGCTGGTGCCGCTGAACGCGGGCGAGAGCATCAACTGGAAGATGGTGTAAACAGCGCTGTGCTGCCGCCGATCGACTGGACGCAGCCGTGGTACGACACGGTGCGTCCGGCTTTTGAACGCGCCGCGCCGCCAGTCGATGGCTTCATCGACGCCTTCAACGTGGCGGCGCGCGCACTCGGCCTGCGCAACGGCGCCGGCATGCCCTTGTGCTTCGTGCCGCAGGCCGCGCTGCCCGAGGGGACGGCGTATGAAGAATTCATCGGCGCCACCGGCCAGGTGCCGACCCGCGACAACCTGCACGATTTTTTCAATGCGCTGGTATGGCAGACTTTCCCGCTCGTCAAGCGCGCGCTGAATGCGTTGCAGGCGGCGCAGATCGCGCACGCCGGCGTCGGCAAGTCGCGCGGACCGGCGCGCGACGCGGCCACCATCTTCGACGAGAATGCGGCCCTGCTGGTGGTGCGCGACAATGAAGAGGGCCGGGCGCTGGTCGAGGACTTGCGTGCGCACCGCTGGCTCGCCGCCCTGTACGATAAGCGCGCCCTGTTCGGCAAGGATGCCGAGGTCTGGCTGTTTGGCCACGCGCTGATGGAAAAGCTGGTGGCGCCGCGCAAGGCGATCACCGCGCATACGCGGGTGGTGTTTGCGGGCGACGACTATTTTGCGCTGGCAAGGGACGCGCGCCGCGCCTGGCTCGACCGCGAGGTGGCGGCCAGCCTGGCAAAAGAAGCGCTCACGCCGGGCGGCTTCACGCCCTTGCAGGTGCTGGGCATTCCAGGCTGGTGGCCTGGGCAAGACCCTGATTTTTATCTCGATACGACGGTGTTCCGTCCCAAGCGGACGGCTTGAAAATGGGAGAAGCCGATGGCTGAAGCGGTACGCTGGGGTATTCTCGGCACGGGCAAGATTTCGCGTGCCTTTGCCAATGCGCTCAAGGACGTGCCCGGCGCCGTGCTGGCCGCCGTGGGCTCGCGCAGCCAGGACAAGGCCGCGGCCTTCGCCCACGAATTCGGCGCGCTGGCAGGCTTCGGTTCGTGCGAGCTGCTGGCCCAGGCCGAGGGCATCGACCTGATCTATATCGGCACGCCGCACCCCGAGCATGCCGCGAACGCCCTGATGGCGCTGCGCGCCGGCAAAGGCGTGCTGTGCGAAAAGCCGTTCACGATGAACCTGCGCGAAGCCGAGCAGGTGGTGACGCTGGCGCGCTCGAAGCGCCTGTTCCTGATGGAGGCGATGTGGACGCGCTACCTGCCCGCCTACCTCGAAGTGAAGCGCATCCTGGCCTCGGGCGAGATCGGCACGCCGCGCCAGATCGTCGCCGACTTCGGCTTCGCGGCCGCCTTCGGGCCCGAACACCGCGCGTTCAATCCCGTGCTGGGCGGCGGCGCGCTGCTTGACCTGGGCATCTATCCACTGTCGGTCGCGGCGGGCCTCCTGGGCCCCGTGCTCGAAGTGCGCGCCCAGGCCGAGATGGGGCCGACGGGTGTCGACGTGCAGACCGGCTTCACGCTCAAGCACGAAGGCGGCGGCCTGTCGGTCTGCAGCTGCTCTTTCCTGGCGCGTTCGCCGGCCGAACTGACGGTGTCGGGCGAGCGCGGCCAGGTGCGGATGAACACCATGTTCCACCGCGCGACCTCGGTCACCGTCAAGTTGGAGGGCGGCAGCGAGCGCACGATCGAGACGCCGTATCTCGGCAACGGCTATGTGCACGAGGCGATCGAGGCCCAGCGCTGCTGGCGCGCGGGCCTGCTGGAAAGCCCGTCGATGCCGCTCCACGAGACGCTGGCGCTGATGGGCGTGATGGACGAGATCCGGCGCCAGATCGGCCTGCGCTACGCGGCCGATCGCACTTGAGGCGAATGCCATGAAGCTTGGGAGCGTCACGCCGATCCTGCGCATTTTCGACGAGGCCAAGGCCAGGGAGTTCTACGTCGACTACCTTGGTTTCACGGTCGACTGGGACCATCGCTTCGGGCCCGGCATGCCGCTCTACCTGCAGCTGTCGCGCGGCGATTGCGTGTTGCACCTGAGCGAGCACCACGGCGATTGCTGTCCGGGCGCCGCGCTGCGGATCGAGGTCGACGATATCGATGGCCTGCATGCGGAGCTGGCGGCCAGACAATATGGCTATGCGCGGCCCGGGATCGAAGACACGCCGTGGGAAACGCGCGAGCTGAGCGTCAATGATCCGTTCGGGAACCGGTTGACGTTCAGCCGCTAGCACGCTGGCGTTTTATTTCTCTGCGCTGGCGGCGTCCAGCCGCCTGAACAGATCGCGGTGCAGGGCGCGCGTATGCGTCGCCATATGCCGGCGGGCATGCGCGATCTCCTTCAACTCGCGTTGCGCCAGCGCGTCCTTGCCGTTGGCAAGGGCCCATAGCGCCAGTTCGACGCGCGCCTCGACGCTGCCGAAGCGCTCGGCCACGGCCGCGAATGCGGCGCCGGCGTCGTCCTGCCGGCCGGCGGCGCCGTAGGCGCGGCCCAGAGCCAGCCCGACTTCATCGGCGCGAAAATCCGGAGACGTCGATTGCAGTGGCGCCAGCAGAGAAATCGCCGCTGCCGGCTGTCCGTGCGCCACATGGGCGCGCGCGGCGCCCAGGATCACTTCCGGGTCGCCCGCGAACGGCCCGTTCAGGCAGGCGTCGTAATGGCGCACCGCTTCTTCCGGTTCGCCGGCTCGCAGCAGCGCGCCGGCCAGGCGCATCTGGTTGTGGGCGGTCGGCGTCAGGTCGAACGCGCACCTGGCCTCGCGCACGTCGCGGCCCGGGTCGAGACTTTGCTGGATCGCGCGTCCGGCCATGCGCCCGCGGCGTTCGAGCCGCGAGGCCGGCAGGTATTCCGCCACGAAGTAGGCGAGGCTGCCAAACAGCGGGAACGAGAACAGGATCAGCAGCCAGTACATCTGGCGGCGGTTGCGTACGGCATGGATCGCGAAGAAGATGGCGATGAGGAAGTGCAGTCCGAGTCCGATGAAGGGCATTGCAGGTCCGTATTCAGTGATCGTCAGGAAGGCCGGCAAGGCGCCGTATCGCATCGCAGCAAAGATAGCCGACATGGCTGCCTCCATGTCTCACCGATTATCACAGTGCGTTTTACGCAGCATGGTTGAGCCGATAGTAAGGCAAGACGTATTTATCCAGCCGGGATCCTGCTGGAGAATGATATGCGGTCTATGCCTGGTGCAAAGCGCTCAATCGGGTGCCGGCGCATCCACGATATGACGCGCATCGAGCGCGCGAATACGCGGCTCGACGTAGTAGCCGCCCGCTTCCACATAACTGAGGCAGTAGCGCAGGCACACCGTGCACTGCTGGACCGCGCAGCGGTTGAACGGAAAATAATGGATGGCGATCGGCGCGTCTGGCGACCAGTAATTGGTCCCGTGCGGATGGTATTCGGCGTAGGTCGGCTCGGCGTACGGGTCGCCGGCCAGCGTGCCGGCCGGACGCATCTGCGCCTGCGGGAACGATACCGGGATCCGCGTCCATCCGGCGTAGCTGGCGATCTCGCACGCGCAACTGCCCGTTGCCAGGGCCGAGGCCTGGGCCATGGCAGTCAGTTCATCGATCGTCAGTGCCTGTTCCTGCATCATCGTATGTCCTTCTCGTGTTGGCCCATCAGACCTTCAGGAACTCCTCACGACCGCCCAGCCAGCGCGCCAGGTGCGCATCGACCACCGCGATCTTCTCGGGCTTTTCGCCATCGAGCAGATATTGCGCGACGTCGCGCGCACGGTCCACCAGCCAGCCATCGAGCTCCAGGTCGGCAAAGCGCAGCATCGCCTGCCCCGACTGGCGCGCACCCAGGAATTCACCGGGCCCGCGGATCTCCAGGTCGCGCCGCGCGATCTCGAAGCCGTCCGTGGTCTCGCGCATCGTCATCAAGCGCTGCTTGGCCACCTGGCCCAGCGGCGACTGGTACAGCAGCAGGCACACCGACGCCGCCGATCCCCGTCCCACACGCCCGCGCAGCTGGTGCAGCTGCGACAGGCCGAAGCGCTCGGCATGCTCGATCACCATCAGCGAGGCATTCGGCACGTCGACCCCGACCTCGATCACGGTGGTCGCCACCAGCACGTGCACCTGGCCGGCCGTGAAGGCGTCCATCACTTCCTGCTTTTCGGCCGGCTTCATGCGGCCATGCACCAGCCCCACCTGCAGCTCGGGCAACGATTCGGCCAGCGTCTCGTAGGTCTCGGTCGCGGTCTGCAGTTGCAGGGCCTCGGATTCCTCGATCAGGGGGCAGACCCAATACGCCTGGCGCCCCTCGAGCGCCGCCGCGTAGACGCGCTCGATCACCTCGTCGCGCCGCATCTGGTCGATCGCACGCGTGACGATCGGGCTGCGCCCTGGCGGCAGCTCGTCGATCACCGAGACCTCGAGGTCGGCGTAGTACGTCATCGCCAGCGTGCGCGGGATCGGCGTGGCCGACATCATGAGCTGGTGCGGCACCAGGCCATCGCTGCCCTTGTTGCGCAGCGTGAGGCGCTGGCCGACGCCGAAGCGGTGCTGTTCGTCGACGATCACCAGGCCCAGTTTCGCGAACTGCACCGTGTCCTGGATCAGCGCGTGGGTCCCGATCACCAGCTGCGCCTGGCCCGACTCGATCAATTCGTTCGATGCCGCTTTCTCTTTTTTCTTGAGGCTGCCGGTGAGCCAGGCGACCTTGACGCCAAGCGGCTCCATCCAGGCCGCGATCTTTCTGAAATGCTGCTCGGCCAGGATCTCGGTCGGCGCCATCAGCGCCGCCTGGTAGCCGCTGTCGATCGCCTGCGCCGCGGCTAGCGCCGAGACCACGGTCTTGCCGCTGCCGACGTCGCCCTGCAGCAGGCGCTGCATCGGATAGCCTTCTGCCAGGTCCGCGCGAATTTCTTGCACCACGCGCTGCTGGGCGCCGGTCAGCGCGAACGGCAGCCCCTTCAGGAAGGCCTCGGACAGGGCGCCCACCGCCGCGAGAATCGGCGCGCCTTTTTCGCGCCGCGCGCGTTGCGCCCGCTTGAGAGACAGCTGCTGCGCCAGCAACTCGTCGAACTTCATGCGTTCCCAGGCCGGATGCGATTTTTCGCCCAGCGCGTGTTCGTCGACGTCGGCCGGCGGATAGTGCAGCAGCTTGACCGCCGGCTCGAAGTCGATCAACCCCATCCGGGCGCGGATCCCGGCCGGCACGGTGTCGCTCCAGTCGATCCGTTTCATGGCGTCGGCGATCGCGCGCCGCAATACCGTCTGCGACAGCCCTTCGCCGGCCGGGTACACCGGCGTGAGCGAGGAGGGCAGCGGCGCGCCTTCGTTGACGATCTTGTATTGCGGATGCACCATCTCGGCTCCGAAGAAGCCGTGTTTCAGTTCGCTACGGGCGCGGATGCGCACGCCCTCGGCCATTTGCTTGACCTGGCTGCCGTAGAAATTCATGAAGCGCAGCAGCAGGTCGCCCGATTCGTCGGCGATGGTCACCAGGAGCTGGCGTCGCGGCTTGAACGAGATTTCGTTCTTGGTTACCACCCCTTCGACTTGCGACACGTGGCCGCCGCGCAGGCAAGCCTCGCGGATCGACACGATCCGGGTCTCGTCCTCGTAGCGCATCGGCAGGTGCAATACGAGGTCCATGTCGCTGCGCAGTCCGAGGCGGGCGAGCTTGCTTTCGAGGGTTTTCGGAGGATTTGTTGTCTTGGAGGCGGGCATATCGCGGCAAAGGGGCGCTTGCTGACGTAAAATAGAAGGTTCGCCATATGCGCTGAAGCCTGTATTGTAAAGCTGGCAGCGTTTATTTGCCCACTATTGAGAACCACGTATTCGCTCATGTATTCGCTTTCCGATTTCGACTTCGAGCTGCCTCCCGAGCGCATCGCGCAATTGCCGCTGCCGGACCGCAGCGCGTCGCGCCTGTTGCAGCTCGACGGCGACCAGATCACCGACCGCCATTTCGCCGACATCGTCGACCAGCTGCAGGCCGGCGACCTGCTCGTGATGAACAATACCCGCGTGCTCAAGGCGCGCTTCTTCGGCGTCAAGGAAACCGGCGGCCAGGTCGAGGTGCTGGTCGAGCGGGTGCTCGACAACCGCACCGTGCTGGCCCAGGTACGCGCCTCGAAGTCGCCCAGGCCCGGCAACCGCATCCGCCTGGCCGACGCCTTCGATGTGACCACCGGCGAACGCGCCGGCGAATTCTTCACCCTGCATTTCGAAGGTGATGTGTTCGAGCTGATCGAAGCCCATGGCCGCCTGCCGCTGCCGCCGTATATCGAGCACAGCGCCGACGAATTCGACGAGCAGCGCTACCAGACCGTGTACTCGAAAGAGCCGGGCGCCGTCGCCGCGCCCACCGCCGGCCTGCACTTCGACCAGCCCCTGCTCGACAAGCTGGCGCAAAAAGGCGTCAAGTTCGCCTACGTCACCCTGCACGTGGGCGCCGGCACCTTCCAGCCGGTGCGGGTCGAGGACTTGAGCGAGCACAAGATGCACACCGAGTGGTACACGATCGCGCAAGAGACGGTAGACGCGGTGCGCGCCGCCAAGGCCGCCGGCCGCGACGTGATCGCCGTCGGCACCACGTCCTTGCGCGCGCTGGAAGCGGCATCGCAAAGCGGCGCGCTGGTCGCCGGCAGCGCCGACACTGCGCTGTTCATCACGCCCGGCTACACCTTCAAGACCGTCTCGCGCCTGGTCACCAACTTCCACCTGCCCAAGTCGACCCTGCTGATGCTGGTGTCGGCCTTCGCCGGCTATGCACCGATCCGCAAGGCCTATGCCCACGCGATCGCCAACGAATACCGCTTCTTCAGCTATGGCGACGCCATGCTGCTGACGACGCGCAGCCAAAGCTGAACCTTCACGCTAGAGAAGAACACGATGCTCGAATTTACCCTGCTCAAAAAAGACACCAGCGGCCTGTCGCACGCCCGTCGCGGCCGCCTGAAGCTGAACCACGGCACCATCGAAACCCCGATCTTCATGCCGGTCGGCACCTATGGTTCGGTCAAGGCGATGGACCCGGTCGAACTGAAAGAAGTCGGTTCGCAAATCATCCTGGGTAATACCTTTCACCTGTGGCTGCGTCCCGGCGTCGATGTGATGAACAAGTTCGGCGGCCTGCACCAGTTCATGGGCTGGGACAAGCCGATCCTGACCGACTCCGGCGGCTTCCAGGTGTTTTCGCTGGGCGCCATGCGCAAGATCACGGAAGAGGGCGTCAAGTTCGCCTCGCCGATCGACGGCTCCAAGCTGTTCCTGTCGCCCGAGATCTCGATGCAGATCCAGCGCGCGCTGAACTCGGACATCGTGATGCAGTTCGATGAATGCACCCCGTATGAGATCGACGGCCGCCCGGCGACGAGCGAAGAAGCGGCCAAGTCGATGCGCATGTCGCTGCGCTGGGCCCAGCGTTCGATGAACGAATTCACCGGCGGCGAAAACCCGAACGCGCTGTTCGGCATCGTCCAGGGCGGCATGTACGAGCATCTGCGCGACGAGTCGCTGGCGGGCCTGGAAGACATCGACTTCCCGGGCCTGGCGATCGGCGGCCTGTCGGTCGGCGAGCCGAAGGAAGACATGAAGCGCATCCTGGCCCACGTCGGCCCGCGCCTGCCCGAGAACAAGCCGCACTACCTGATGGGCGTCGGCACGCCGGAAGACCTGGTCGACGGCGTGGCGAACGGCGTCGACATGTTCGACTGCGTGATGCCGACCCGGAACGCGCGCAATGGCTGGCTGTTCACCCGCTTCGGCGACGTCAAGATCAAGAATGCGCGCTACAAGGATGACCAGGCGCCCCTGGACGAGAGCTGCGATTGTTATTGCTGCAAGAATTTCTCGCGCGCCTACCTGCACCACCTGCACCGCTCGAACGAGATCCTGGGCGCGCGCCTGAACACGATCCATAACCTGCATTACTACCTCAAGCTGATGCAGGAAATGCGCGACGCGATCGACGCCGACCGTTTTAATGCGTTTCGCGTCGAGTTCAACGCCGGCCGTGCACGCGGCGTGTAAGCGCTCGCTCTCCAGCTGGGCCCGGCGCTGCCGTATTGACGGTGGCGCCAGGATTTAATTTCTAGCAAGCTCTTGCAATACCGGAAAGCAAGATTACCTATTGCCAGATTTGGTTTCCGGTGACTGGCCGATGCTAGAATACACCGCTTCTTTTTTTAACTTCACCATCGGAGTTCTTGTGTTCATTTCCAACGCTTACGCGCAAACCGCCGCCGCTGACCCAGGCATCATGGGCAGCCTGACGACCTTCCTGCCGCTGATCCTGATGTTCGTGGTCATGTATTTCCTGATGATCCGCCCTCAGCAGAAACGCCAGCGCGAGCTGAAAGCGATGATGGATGCACTGACCAAGGGCGACGAAGTCGTGACCGCCGGTGGCATCGTGGGCCGTGTCTCGAAAGTGACCGATGCCTATGTGACCCTGGAAATCGCGGCCGCCACCGAAATCACCGTGCAAAAGAACGCAGTGACGACCCTGCTGCCGAAGGGCACCCTGAAAGCCCTGTAAGTGCAAGCTACGTGCGGCCCCGTGCCGCACCGCCCAACCTGAACGCCGGAACACTATGAATCGCTATCCCGTCTGGAAATACCTAATGATCGTCATCGCGCTGCTGCTCGGCGCGTTGTACACGGCGCCTAACTACTTCGGCGAAACGCCGGCGTTGCAGGTGACATCGGGCCGTTCGACCCTGAACATCACCAGCGCCTCCACCAACCTGGTCGAGGATGCGCTCAAGCGGGCCGGCATTCCCACCACCGGCATCAGCCTCGAAGGCGAAGGCCACAACACCTCGGTGCGCGCCCGTTTCGCCGGCACCGAAGACCAGTTCAAGGCCAAGCTGGCCCTCGAAAAAGAACTGAACCGCGACCCGGCCAATCCCGACTATATCGTCACCGTCAACCTGGTCAAGAACACCCCGGCCTGGATGACGAAGATCGGTGCCGGTCCGATGAGCCTGGGCCTCGACTTGCGTGGCGGCGTGCACTTCCTGCTGCAAGTCGACACCAAGGCCGTGATCGACAATAAGGTGAAAGCGCTGCAAGCGGCCGTGCGCAGCAACCTGCGCGACAAGAACGTGCGCCACGCCGGCATCGAGCGCGTGGGCGACACCATCGAAGTACGCTTCCGCGACGCCGCCACCCGCACCGCTGCCCGTAGCGTGCTCAGCGCCCAGTCGAACGAGATCAATTTCGCCGACGCCGCCGACGGCGCCGACCAGAAGCTGGTCGTCAGCCTGAAACCGGACGCGATCAAGAACTCGATCGAAGCCGGCGTCAAGCAGAACATCGTGACCCTGTCCAAGCGCATCAACGAGCTGGGCACCACCGAGCCGATCATCCAGCAGCAGGGCGCCGACCGCATCGTGGTCCAGCTGCCGGGCGTGCAGGACGTGGCACGCGCCAAGGACATCATCGGCCGCACCGCGACCCTCGAGCTGCGCATGGTCGACTCGACCGTGACCCCGGGCACCGAGCTGTCGGCCGCGATCCCGATCAATTCCGAGCTGTTCACCGAAGGCCGCGGCGCCCCGGTCGTGCTGTCGCGCGACATCATCCTGACCGGCGAATACATCTCGAGCGCCACCGCCAGCTTCGACCAGAACCAGCAGCCTGCCGTCTCGCTCGACCTGAACGGCGACGGCGGCCGCCGCATCCGCCAGGCGACCCGCGACAATGTCGGCAAGCGCATGGCCATCCTGCTGAAGGAAAAGGGTGTCTACAACGTGCTGTCGGCCCCGACCATCCAGAGCGAGCTGGGTTCGACCTTCCAGATCACCAATATGGGCACCTCGCAGGACGCCAACGAACTGGCGCTGCTGCTGCGCTCGGGTGCGCTGTCGGCGCCGATGGAATTCGTCGAAGAACGCGTGATCGGCCCGCAGCTGGGCGCCGAGAACATCGAGCGCGGCCTGCAGTCGACCATCTGGGGCTTCGTGGCGATCGCCATCTTCATGGTCATCTATTACCACCTGTTCGGCGTGTTCTCGGCGCTGGCGCTGGCGGCCAACGTGCTGTTCCTGCTGGCCCTGCTGTCGATCCTGGGCATTACCCTGACCCTGCCGGGCATCGCGGCAATCGCGCTCGCGCTGGGCGTCGCGATCGACTCCAACGTGCTGGTCAACGAGCGCATCCGCGAAGAACTGCGCGCCGGCTCCCCGCCGCAGGCGGCGATCGCGGCCGGTTCCAAGCACGCCTGGGACACCATCGTCGACTCCAACGTGACCACCCTGATCGTCGGCCTGGCGCTGCTGATCTTCGGTTCCGGTCCGGTGCGCGGCTTCGCCGTGGTGCACTGCCTGGGCATCCTGACCTCGATGTTCTCGGCCGTCGTCGTGGCCCGCGGTTTTGCCAACCTGTGGTATGGCCGCAAGAAGAAGCTGACCAAGATTTCGATCGGCACGGTCTGGCAGCCTGGCATGACGCCTAACAAGAAGTAAGCAATCGGGACAAGAAGATGGAATTTTTCAAGATCAAACGGGATATCCCGTTCATGCGCCACGCCTTGATCCTCAATGCGGTCTCAGTGCTGACCTTCGTTGCGGCGGTGTTCTTCCTGTTCAGCAAAGGCCTGAACTTCTCGGTGGAATTCACCGGCGGCACCGTGATGGAGCTGCACTATCCGCAGGCGGCGGACCAGGAAAAGATCCGCACCACGCTGCGCGGCATGGGCTATTCGCACCCTGAGGTGGCCAGTTTCGGCACCGCCCAGGACATCATGCTGCGCCTGCCGATCATGGAAGGCAAGGATGCGGCGGGCGCCTCGATCGCCGTGTTCAATGCGATCTGCGGCGCCGAACAGGGCACGCCCAAGCAGACCCAGACCACCAGCGCCAAGGGCGAGGTACTCAATCGCACCAGCTGCGTGGCGGCCGGCGGCCAGGAACTGGTCGGCCTGCAGCAGGTCCAGTTCGTCGGCCCGTCGGTCGGTGAAGAGCTGGCGCAGAACGGCCTGAATGCCCTGATCATGGTGATCGTCGGCATCATGATCTACCTGGCGATCCGCTTCGAATGGAAATTCGCGGTCGCCGCGGTGGTGGCCAACCTGCACGACGTGGTCATCATCCTGGGCTTCTTTGCCTTCTTCCAGTGGGAATTCTCGCTGACCGTGCTGGCGGCAACCCTGGCGGTGCTGGGCTACTCGGTCAACGAATCGGTCGTCATCTTCGACCGGATCCGCGAGATGTTCCGCAAGCAGCGCAAGATGTCGACGAGCGAAGTGATCGACCACGCGATCACCAGCACCATCTCGCGTACCATCATCACCCATGGCTCGACCCTGATGATGGTGCTGTCGATGCTGTTCTTCGGCGGCTACGCGCTGCACTATTTCGCGATCGCGCTGGCCATCGGCATCTGCTTCGGCATCTATTCGTCGGTGTTCGTGGCGGCGGCGGTGGCCATGTGGCTGGGCGTCAAGCGTGAAGACCTGATCAGGCCGATCAAGGAAAAAGACGAAACCGACGGCGCGGTCGTGTAATTATCCGCGCTGCATGAAAAATGCCGCCCAGGCCTCGCCTCGGCGGCATTTTTTCTGATGTGAACCGCTTGTGACGCGAATTTCACAATCCTGTGTGTGGCAACGCACGGAGTCGCATGTCCGGCGCTCCTATAGTGGACCTGTCTCTTTCAGGACATCCCTAGTTTTGGACTTCACCCGCTTCCGCAAAGAAGCGGGTTTTTTTTGTCCGCCGCTCGGCGTCAGCTTCACAGGACCAGCTGCAGGCCGCTGTCGGAGTCGGGCTGCTCGGCCGGGACTGCGCAGCAGATCAATACCTCGTCGTCCGCCACGCTCGCGGCTGGTTCCTTGATATAGGTCACCGCGCCCTTGAGCAGCTTGGTGCGGCAGGTCCCGCAGGTGCCTTCGCGGCAGCTGTATTCCGGTTCCAGTCCGCGCGCCTCGGCCAGGTCGAGCAGGGTGCCGCCACCGGGTGTCCAGCGTGCTTCCTTGAGCGACTCCATGAACATGACCGGCACCGTTTGCGTCGCCGGCGGCAGCCGCGCGGGGGCGGCGACGGCGGCGCAGTCGGGCGTGCGCGCCAGCGAAGCCGGCCCGAAGGCTTCGGCGTGGATACGTCCGTCGGCGATGCCGTAGCCGCGCAGCCCGTCATAGATCGCCTGGCTGAAGGCCGGCGGACCGCACAGATAGAATTCATAGTCGCCGAACGACAGGTAGCGGCCGAGCAGCGCCATGTCGATGCGGCCGGCGACCTCGTAGTCGCGGCCCTCGCCGGCATCGTGCGGCTCGCTGAGCACGCGCACCAGCTTGACGGCGCCTTTCGCGGCCGCGACAAGGCTGGCCAGTTCGCCGTCGAAGGCGCGCTCGGCCTTCGAGCGGGCGGCATAGAACAGCGTCGTGGGGCGAATCTTTTGTTTGCGCAATCCTTCGTAGACGATGTGGCGCAGCATCGCCAGCATGGGCGTGATGCCGACGCCGCCGGCCAGCAGCACCACCGGCCGGCTGGTGCCCATATCGAGCGTGAAATCGCCGGCCGGCGCGCGGGTCTCGAGCACGTCGCCCTCGCGCAATTGCTCGTGCAGGTAGCGTGACACCAGGCTCTCGCGCTTGACGCTGATCCGGTAGGCGCCATCGGACGGTGCATGCGACAGGGTGTAGGTACGGATGAGCGGCTGGGCGGCGCCAGGCAGCAGGACCCGGATCGGCAGGTGCTGGCCCGCGAGGTGCGGCAGCAGTCCGGCGCCGTCGTCCGGCTCCAGGTAGAACGACCGGATCGCCGTGCTTTCCTCGACGATGCGCGCGACCTTCAGGCCGCGCCAGCGGTTGGCGAAGTCAAGGGCGCGCAGGCGTTCGCCGGCCTGCTGCCAGTCGCCCGTCATCAGTGAACTGTCCGACCAGCCGCCGTCCTGGAAGGTCCAGCGCAGGGCCAGGCCGGCGCTGCGGCGCACGATGCGGCGCGCCTTGAAGGTCCACAGCCGCTCGGCGCCCTGGAAGGCGGCGATCTCGGGCGAGTCGAACACGACTTCGGCGTCGCCGCTCAACTGCAGCATGTCGCCGCTGGCGTCGTCGACGAACAGCAGCCCGGCCTTGCCGTTGGCGACGATATTGCCCAGGGTATTGAAGAACAGGTTGCCGTCGAAATCGGGAATCGTGAGCGTGCCGTCGTCGGCGACGCGCACGAAGCCGGCCTTGCCGCCACGATGGGAGACATCGACCTGGCGCAGTCCCGCGCGCTCGGCGCGGTCGGCATACGAGGCGACGTAGAAGGCGTCGGCCCCCGCGACCAGGCTGCGCGCCGCTGGGTCGAGCGCGTCCAGGTGCTCGATGCGGCCGCTGAACGGCGCACCCGGCTCGCGTGCGAAGGAGAACGCGCGCAGCTGGATGTAGCGCGGACAGTTGCCGAAGCTCTGGTCGACGTCGATGCGCAGTCCGGCATCGGTGAGCGTCAGGCAACCGTTCATGCGGTTGCGGCGCCGCGTGTGCATCTCGATGCCAAGCAGGCCGACCGGAGCGCCGTCGAGCATGCCTGCCGCCGCCGGGTCGGCCGGGTGCGGGCGGACGGCGAGCTCCAGCGCGGTGCGCGTCGGCGACGATATGAAGCCCGGGCGGCCCTCCAGGAACGTAGCCCAGGCATCGCCTTCGGCATCCACGCTGCCCAGCACGATGAACGGCAGTTGGGCATAGAAGTCGCGGTGCTGGTCGGGCATGAAGTCACGCATCACGCGGCGGCCGACGATGTCCATGCGTTCGACGACGCCCAGCTTCGCCTGCATGAATTTTTCGCCTTCGTGCCAGGTGGGCGGCTTTTCCCGTTGTTCGGCCATCTTGGTCTCCTGTCGTGTGCGCAAGGGCATGTTCGTCGTCAGGCGGCGGCCAGGCCGACCGGCGTCTGGACGAAGGGGACGAAGCCCGGCAATGCCTCGATGCGGCGCAGGAAGCGCCCGACCTGCGGATAGCCGGACAGGTCGACATTGCCTTCGGGAGCGCGGGCGAGGTAGCTGTAGAGCGCGACGTCGGCAATGGTCGGATGGTCGGCGGCCAGCCAGTCGCGGCCGGCCAGGTGGCTTTCCAGCCGGGCCAGCAGGGCGTGCGCGCGGGTGATGACTTCGTCGGCGTTGTACCTGGCGCCGAACACGGTGATCAGGCGCGCCGCGGCCGGACCGTAGGCGACGTCGCCAGCGGCCACCGACAGCCAGCGCTGCACGGCCGCGGCGCCGGCCGCGTCCATGGGCAGCCAGTCGTCACGGTTGGTTTTCGTGGCCAGATACACCAGGATGGCGTTGGAATCGGCGACGATTACGCCATCGTCTTCCAGCACCGGCACCTGGCCGAAGGGATTCAGGGCGAGGAATGCGGGCTGCTTGTGGGCGCCGGCCTTGAGATCGATTTCCACCAGCTCGTGCGGGATACCGAGAAGTGAGGCGAACAGGACGACGCGATGGGAATGGCCGGACAGCGGGTGGTGGTGGATTTTCACGGTATTGATCCTGGTTGGGGGTTGATGGGCCGCGTCAGTCGCGTCCATGCAGCCAGTGTGGGATCAATTGCGTTCAACGGGAATGACGCTGTTGGCACATGCTTATTTCGCCTGGCGCAATAATCGAACGATGCGATCCATATTAAAAAATCATGCCGAAGTGTGAATCAGCGCACCGAGCCCCCACTCTGCCGAAAGTAAGATGGACTTGTCTCTTTCAGGACATCCCTAGTTTTGGACTTCAACCCGCCCCGGCAACGGAGCGGGTTTTTTTTGCCCGCTTTCCCCTACAGCTGCCAGGGGTGGTCGATGTTGCCGTCGATCGCTGCATCGAGATAGGTCGCGGCACTGATCAGGGCCAGGTGGGTAAAGGCCTGCGGAAAATTACCGAGCAGTTCGGCCCGGCTGGTGAATTCTTCCGCATACAGGTGGACATGGTTGCCGTAGGCGAGCAGCTTTTCCATATTATTGCGCGCCTGGTCGATGCGGCCCGCGCGCGCCAGGCATTCGACATACCAGAAGGAACACGCCGCGAAAGCGCCTTCCTGGCCGTCGAGCCCGTCGTCGCGGTCATAGCGTAGTACCAGCGCATCGTCGCCGAGCTGGGCGCCGATCGCGTCCAGCGTCGCCAGCCATTGCGGATCGGTGGAGCCGACGAAACGTACTAGCGGCATCATCAGGAGTGCGCCATCAAGGTCGTGCGATCCCTTGCTGCGCACGAAGTGGCCGAGCTCGTCGTTCCAGAAGGTCTCCCAGATGTACTTGGAGATATCGTTGCGGGCGGCGATCCAGCGCTCGAACGGCGCCCTGAGCGAACGCTTGCCGGCCAGGCGCACCGCGCGGTCGACCGCCACCCAGCACATGAGCTGCGAATGCAGGTGTTCGCGCGGTTCCTCGCGTCCTTCCCAGATGCCCGCGTCCGCAAGCTGCCAGTTGTCGCAGACATAATTGACCACTTTGCAGACGCCTACCCAGTCGGCATGCGAGATGGCTTCGCCATATTTATTGCTGAGATAGATGGAATCGAGCAGGGCGCCGAAGATGTCGAGCTGCAGCTGGCCGGCGGCGGCGTTGCCGATGCGAACCGGCCTTGAATCGGCATAGCCGGCGAGGTGATCGAGTTCGATTTCCTCGGCAACCTGGCTGCCGTCGAGCGCGTACATGATCCGCAAGTGGCTCTCGGTCGTATCGTGCTTCGGCCGCTCGGCCGACCAGCGGGTAAACGCCTTCGCCTCGTCGGTGTAGCCGAGCCGCATCAGGGCGTACACGGTGAACGAGGCGTCGCGGATCCAGGTGGCGCGGTAGTCCCAGTTGCGCGAGCCGCCGAGCACCTCGGGCAGGCCGAACGTGGCGGCCGCGGCGATCGAACCGTGACGGCACGAGGTCAGCAGCTTGAGCACCAGGGCCGACCGCATGACCGCATCGCGCCAGCGGCCCTTGTAGGTCGAGCGCCTGCTCCAGGCTTGCCAGCGCCGTACCACTTCTTCCAGCAGGGCGTCGCGGGCGCCGGCGTCGAGGTGCGGGCCATGGTCCTCGTCGAGCACGAAGTCCAGGACGTCGCCGGCGCGCAGCATCACTGAAGCCTCGGCGCCGCCGTCGTTGGCGACGAACTGCACGGGCGCCGACAGGCGCAGGCGCGGCGAGCCCGGAGCCGAGAACACCACGTAATCCGGCCCGACGGTGACGTCGGGCCTCTGGCGGGCATAGTCGAGACGCGGCTGGCAGTCGACCTTGATGCACACTTCGCCCTTGGTGACCGTGACCCGGCGCAGCAGACGCGCCGCGCCATGGCCGAGTTCCTCGGGGCCGGACATGAGATCGGTGACGTCGGCGCTGGACGATTCGCCCAGCCACTGGGTCAGCAAGACATTGGTGTCGGGCAGATAGGTCTGCACGACGCGCACGTCGGCGATCTCCGGCGCAATGGTGAAATGGCCGCCCTGTGCGGGATCGAGCAGGGCCGCGAATATGCTGGGGCTGTCGAAGTCGGGCCAGCACAGGAAGTCGATCGTGCCATCAAGCGCCACGAGCGCGATCGTGGCCATGTTGCCGATCGCGCCGTGGTCGCCGATCGGGCGCGGCGGGCGGGTTGCATCTGCTTCAGCCATTGTCTTCGAATCCCGGATAGAGCGACATGCCGCCGTCGACATAGACCGTGGTGCCGGTCATGTAGTCGGCCAGGTCGCAGGCCATGAACAGCGCCAGGTTGGCCACGTCGGCGACATCGCCGATGCGTCCGTAGGGAATCAGCTCGAGCAGCCTGTTGCCGGCCTCGCCTTCGGTGGCGTCTTCGTTGATCGGGGTGCGGATGGCGCCGGGTGCGATGCCATTGACGCGGATGCGCTCCTTCGCGACTTCTTGCGCCAGCGAACGCATGAACATGCCCATGCCGCCCTTCGAGGCGGCATAGTTGACGTGGCCGGCCCAGGGGATGGTCTCGTGGACCGAGCTCATGCACAGGATGACGCCGTTGGCGCGCATGCGGCCGCGGTTGCCCTGCTCGCGGAAGCGGCGCACCGCCGCGCGGGCGCACAGGAACTGGCCGGTCAGGTTTACGTCGAGCACGGCTTTCCAGTCCTTGAGCGACATGTCGGCGAACGGGGCGTCCTTCTGGATGCCCGAGTTGGCGACCAGGATGTCGAGACCGCCGAAGGCCGCATGGGTTTCCTGGAACAGGCGTTCGACGTCGTCCTCGCTGGACACGTCGCACTGGACCGCGAGCGCTTGGCCGCCGGCCTGTTCGATCGCTTGCACGACTTCCCTGGCCTTGTCCTCGCTGCTGTTGAAGTTGACCACCACCTTGGCGCCGGCGGCGGCGAAAGCGAGGCAGATGGCGCGGCCGATGCCGGAGTCGCCGCCGGTCACGAGCGCCACCTGGTCGTTGAGCTTGATATTCATGGGATTTCCTCGAGAGCGTAAGAGCGCCGGTGCGCGGTCGCTACTGTCGCGCTCCTGGCTGGAACGACCTTAGCAGAAAGCGAGGAAGGGAAAAGCACGCCTGGGCTGGCGCTGGACGCTGGACGCAAGAGATCGGTGTTTAATGTGCGCAAACGTACGGATTGCGCTGCACCACCAGCATAAGATCGACCTGTCTCTTTCAGGACATCCCTAGTTTTGGACTTGGCCCGCTCCTTACCGAGCGGGCGTTTTTTTTGGCGCTGTCGTGTTAATCATGCGAACCTGTCCGGTTCGCACAGGTCTCAGCCGATGTCCCACCCTGGCGAGTGCCGCCACCTGACTACAGCAGGGCCGCGGTCAGGCTTTTGACTTCTTCGCCCGATTCATCCAGCACGCCCTTGAGCGTGCCGTCGCCAAACACGAAATCGATGGTGGCGGCCGCGGCGTGCGTGGTCGCGCCGTGCGGTGCGAACAGGGGAGAAGGATACGGCGCCAGGTCGTTGGCCAGCAGCAGGGTATCGCCCAGCGTTTCGGGGGGAAGCGCGCGCATGCCGTCCCACAGCGCTTCGATCGCGCCCATCACCGGCGCCGGCACGCCCAGCTTGTGCAGCACACCGCGGCCGATGGCCGCTTCGCCGTGGTCGAGCCAGGCATCGAGGTTATCGTCCAACAAGCCGGGCAGGGCCTCGGCGCGCGACAGCAGATAAAAACCGCCGACTTCGTGCACGATACCGGCGAACAGCGCGGTTTCGGGATCGACGAAGGACACGCGGCGGGCGATCACCTGGCTCAGGGCCGCCACATGGGCCGAGTGGGCCCACAGCTGGTCGGCCTTGTGGCGCAGGCCGGGATCGCGGATCTCGCTGGCCAGCTGGCGCACGATGACCGAGGCCGCCAGGGCGCCGAGGGTGCGAAAGCCCACGCGCTGGACCGCCGCGCGCACATTGGTGACCTCGTGGCCGCTGCGGTTGTAGGCCACCGAATTGGCGATCGCCACCGTGCGCGCCGCCAGCAGCGGCTCGGCCTGCACCAGGCGCGCGGCGGCGTCGATATGGCAATCGGGTTCGCCCAGGGCACGCTGCAGGGTCAGCGATGCGTTGAGGCTGGTCGGGAAGGCAAGTTCGCTGCGGCCGGCTTCGGCGACGATGCTGTCGAGTGCGGAAACGTGGTCCATGAAAAAAATTATACCCCCAACGCAGCAGGCTACTTGCAAAAAAATTTCCGTGAAGAACTATTGGCGGCGTCGATCGTCGCTCGGCCGCATCATCACTCTTCGCTGAAGATGGCGTCGCAGCCTTCCTTCTGCTCTTCCAGGTTTTCCAGCTCGTCGACCAGGCCCAGGTCGAGCAGCTCTTCCACAGCGTTCATGTAGCTGTTGAGCTTGGTGGCGCCGATCAGGCGGTAGATCTCGCCGGATTCGTTGCGCACGCCGATCAGCATCGGTTCTTCGCGCACTTCGTCCAGCGCGGCGACGTCGAGCAGGATATTGCCGATGATGTGCTTGTCGAAATGGGCCGGCTTCTTGCCGTCGATGAGGGAGGTTTTCAAGGCGTTTCCTTCAGGTGGGAGGGGATGGTCGTCGCGCTGTCGCCAGCGTCGATGCCGGTGTCGCCGCCGCCGCGGATGCGGATGCGCAGCAGGCCGAGTGCCTGTTCGAGCGTGGCGTAGTCGGCATCGCTATATGCGGTGAATAATTCTTTTCCACGTGCAATCACTTTCGGGAAGACATCGCAGAACACCCGATCGCCGGCAGGCGTCAGGCGCACGAAGAACGATCGCTTGTCGTCGCAGCTGCGCTCGCGCAGCACCAGGCCCTTTTGTTCCAGGCGTTCGATGACGCCGGTCAGGGTGCCCTTGGTGATCAGGGTGCGTTCGCCCAGTTCCTTGTAGCTCATGCCGGTCGTATTGCCCAGCGTCGCGATGATATCGAACTGTGCGTGCGTCAACCCGTGCTGGCGCACCGCATCGCCCGAGACGCGCTCGAAGCCTTGCATGCACTCGGCCAGCAGCCGGACGCTTTTTAGATATCGTTCCCCCATGGCCCGGGATTATAGCTGTCCGCCGCGCCTCACGTTGCCCGCCACGCAATATCTGCCAGGGCGCATGGGCGGCCGGAAACCGGTCCTATTGTTCTCCGGTATGATAGACGTCCATGTCGCCCCATCACGCCCGTCGCCCGTCCGCTGTCACAGCCATGGCATCCATGATCCGCCGCGATGCCGCCTGACCTGTCCCTGCTGGCGCAGGAGCGGCCGCTGCGCGTCCTGCTGGTCAACGCCGGCGAGCCCGATGCGCTGACCTGGTCCGGCCTGTACCAGCCGCTGCGCCTGGCGGCCAAGGTGCTGGGGCCCGACCGGCTGCACGTCGACGTGCGCGGCCCCGATAAATTCATGGGCGACGCCGGGCGCCACTGGCAACTGGTGCTGCTGGTGGCCGACGAATCCGAGGCGGCCCTGCGGCCGGCCAACCTGCGCGCGCTGGTCGAGCGCTGCCGCGCCGCGCCGTACTGGGGCGGGGTAGGGGCCGGCGTGCTGTGGCTGGCCGACGCCGGGGTCTTGCATGGCGCGCGCGCCGCGCTGCCCTGGGCCCTGTATCCGGACATGAACGCCCGCGCCGAGCAAGCCCTGCTGAGTCCCCACCTGTACGAGTTCGATGCCAACCGCCTCACCTGCTGCGGCGGCGCGGCCAGCATCGACTTCGCCCTGACCCTGGTCGAGCTGCTATTCGGCGCCACCGTCCAGGCGCAGGTCAAGGAAACCCTGTGCATCGACCGGGTGCGCGGCCCGGACGAGCGCCAGCGGGTGGCGCTGCAGGCCCGCTTCGGTGTCTTGCAGCCCAAGCTGTCCGAGGCGGTGGCGCTGATGGAAGCGAATATCGAAGAGCCGCTCTCGACCGACGACATCGCCCAGCTGTCGGGCATCTCGCGACGCCAGCTGGAGCGCCTGTTCAAGCAATACCTGGGCAGCCTGCCGTCGCGCTACTACCTCGAACTGCGCTTGCGCCGTGCGCGCCAGCTGCTGCTCGATACCAATCATTCGATCGTGCAGGTCGGGCTGATGTGCGGTTTTTCCTCGGGCTCGCATTTCTCGACGGCATTTGGCGCTTTGTTCGGCAATACCCCGAGGGAAGAACGCCAGCGAAAACTTGCCCAATAGTCAAGCAGCGTCAAAAATGAAAATGCCTGTCGCACTTCTAAAAGAAGTTGTCAGGAAGCGTTTCTATAATGGCCCGATCATGCGGGAATCTGTCCCGCGTCTATTACTACTGATTGGATGAGGAAGAAGCCATGAACGCACAGCTTGATTCGGGTATCGCCATGCTGCCGGTGAGCCGTCAGACTTTCGACGAGGTCCTGGTCCCCACCTACGCCCCGGCCGCGATGGTGCCGGTGCGCGCGTCGGGCCTCGACCTGTGGGACCAGGAAGGCAAGCACTACCTCGACTTCACCTCGGGCATCGCCGTCACCGCCCTGGGCCACGCCAATCCGCAAGTGAACGAAGCGCTGACCAAGCAGTTGAACACCCTGTGGCACATCGGTAACGGCTACACCAACGAGCCGGTGCTGCGCCTGGCCTCGGCCCTGATCGACGCGACCTTCGCCGAGCGCGCCTTCTTCTGCAACTCGGGCGCCGAAGCCAACGAGGCGGCCCTGAAGCTGGCGCGCAAGTACGCGCACGGCAAGTTCGGCCCGCACAAGTCGCGCATCGTGTCCTGCCTGTCGTCGTTCCACGGCCGCACCCTGTTCACCGTCTCGGTCGGCGGCCAGCCGAAGTATACCGAAGGCTTCGAGCCGCTGCCGCAAGACCTCTCCCACATCCCGTACAACGACATCGACGCGGCGCGCGCCGCCATCACCGACGACGTCGCCGCCGTGATCGTCGAACCGATCCAGGGCGAAGGCGGCGTCATCCCGGGCAATCCCGACTACCTGAAGGCGCTGCGCGAGATCTGCGACCAGACCGGCGCGCTGCTGGTGTTCGATGAAGTGCAGTCGGGCATGGGCCGCACCGGCACGCTGTTCGCCTACGAACAGATGGGCGTGGTGCCTGACGTGCTGACCTCGGCCAAGGCGCTGGGCAACGGTTACCCGATCGGCGCCATGCTGACCACCACCGAGATCGCCCAGTACCTGGCCGTCGGCACCCACGGCACCACCTATGGCGGCAACCCGCTGGCCTCGAGCGTCGGCCTGAAGGTCCTGGAACTCATCAACCAGCCGGCCTTCCTGAGCCGCGTCAAGGAAGCCAGCGCCAGGATCATGGCCAATCTGCAGCAACTGGCGGCCGACCATCCGAACGTGTTCGGCCAGCCGCGCGGCATGGGCCTGCTCATCGGCCTGCCGATGGCCGACGCCTACAAGGGCCGTTCGAAGGACTATACCAAGCTGTGCGAGAAGCTCGGCCTGATGCTGCTGATCGCAGGTCCCGACGTCGTGCGCCTGGCGCCCGCGCTGGTGGTGTCGGACGAGCAGATCCTTGAAGCAGACCGCCTGATGCGCGCGGCGCTGGCGGAATTCGCCAACGCCTGATCTTCAATCACCGGTCGCGGCCGGCCCGCCCCTCCAGGGGGCGTGGCCGGCCGCCCGCATTGTCCCCCATCCTGCGTCAATAGGGAGTACACATGTATGTTGTTCGTCCGGTAGACCGCGCCGATATCGGCGCTCTCGAGGCGATGGCGGCCATCTCGATGCCGGGCGTGCACACGCTGCCCCGCACGCGCGAAGGCATGGTTGCGGCGGTCGAGCGTTCGATCGCGTCGTTCGCGGCCCAGGTTGATATCCCGAGCGAGGAAACCTATCTGTTCGTGCTGGAAGACCTGCGCTCGCGCGACGTGGTCGGCACCGCCATGATCCACGCTTCTGCCGGCTCGAACGGCACGTACTTCGCTTTCCGCAACGACGTGATCCAGCAGGTCTCGCGCGACCTCAACATCAGCCACAGCGTGCATGCGCTGACGCTGTGCTCGGAGCTGACCGCGTATTCGCAGCTGTCGGGCTTCTTCGTGCGCCACCGCGACAGCGCCGGTGTCGAGGCCGCGCTGCTGTCGCGCGCGCGCCTGCTGTACGCGATGCTGGCGCCGCACCGCTTCGGCGACCGCTTCTTCGTGCCGCTGGCCGGCCGTCTCGACCCTGATGGCCAGTCGCCGTTCTGGAACGCCCTGGGCCGCAAGTTCTTCAAGATGGACTTCCTGGAAGCCGAGCGCCTGATCGAGGGCGCCCGCAACCGCACGCTGATCGTCGAGCTCATGCCGCACTATCCGGTCTACGTGCCGCTGCTGCCGGGCGACGCCCAGGCCGCGCTGGGCCAGATCCATCCGGGCGGCCAGATGGCCTTCGACCTGCTGGCGCAAGAAGGCTTCGAGGCCGACGAATACATCGACATCTTCGATGGCGCCCCGATCCTGCAGGCGCACAGAAACGCGCTGCGCTCGTTCTGCGCCTCGCACAGGCTGCGCGTGGGTGCAGGGCCCGATTCTGCGCCGGACGTGGCGCCAGTCGACTACGCCGTGGCCACCATCGACAACGGCTTTCGCGCCGTGACCGTGCGCTCGGCGCCGATCGAACATGCGCACACCATCGCGCTGCCGCGCGACGTCCAGCTGGCGCTGGGCGTGGCGCCGGGCGACGAAGTCGTGTGCGTGCGCATCCAGGGAGAACCCGCATGCTCGTGATCCGCTCCGCCAAATTGTCCGACCTGGACGCCCTGATCGAGATGGCGCGCCAGGCCGGCAGCGGCATGACCACCCTGAAACCCGATCCCGAGATGCTGGGCCAGCGCCTGGCCACGTCCGAGGCCTCGTTCGCCGAGACCATCGCGCCCGAAAAGCGCGACTACATGTTCGTGCTCGAGCATACCGAAGACGGCAGCATCGCCGGCGTGTGCGCAATCAAGGGTGCGGTCGGCCTCACCGAGCCGTTCTACAACTACCGCATCGGCACCCTGGTCCACTGCAGCCGTGAGCTGAACGTGTTCACCCGGATGGAGACGCTGTACCTGTCGAACGACCTCACCGGGTCGACCGAACTGTGCTCGCTGTTCCTGCTGCCGCAGTACCGCGCCGGCTTCAACGGCAAGTGGCTGTCCAAGAGCCGCTTCCTGTTCATCGCCCAGTTCCAGCACCTGTTCACCGAAAAAATCATCGCCGAGATGCGCGGCTACCAGGACGAAGCGGGCGACTCGCCCTTCTACGAGGGCCTGGGCCGTCACTTCTTCAAGATGGACTTCAACCACGTCGACGGCCTGACCGCGATCGGCAAGAAGTCCTTCATCGCCGAACTGATGCCGCGCCAGCCGCTGTATGTCGACTACCTGCCGCCATTGGCGGTCGAGGTGATCGGCAAGGTCCACACCTCGACCCAGCCGGCGCGCCGCCTGCTTGAACAGGAAGGCATGCACTACGAGGGGTATGTCGACATTTTTGACGCCGGCCCGGTACTGCAAGGCCGCGTGTCCGAACTGCGTGCGGTGCGCGACAGCGTGCTGGCAGTGGCGGCCGAAGGGCTGCCGGTCGGGGAAGCCGCGCCTGACACCGAGCACATGCTGGTGTCGAACACTCGCCTCGATGATTTCCGGATGATCCTGACCCGCGCGGTGCCGGGCGCCACCAGCGTGGCCTTGACCCCCGACGAGCTGGAGCAGCTGCGCTGCAGCGCGGGCGACAACGTGCGGACCCTGACACTCAATACCAGGAAGACTTCCCATGGCTAATCTTTCGAACTACATCAATGGCGAGTGGCTCGCCGGCAGCGGCCGCGAACTGGCCACCATCGACCCGTCGACGGGCCGCCAGACCTGGACCAGCAATGAATCCACGGCGGAAGATGTCGCCCGTGCCGCCACGGCCGCGCGCGACAGCTTTGAAGCCTGGGCCCTGCGCCCGCTCGACGAACGCATCGCGGTCGCCACGCGCTTTCGCGACCTGCTGAAGGAAAACGCCGAGGAGCTGGCGGCAACGATCGCCGAAGAAGTCGGCAAGCCATTGTGGGAAGCGCGTACAGAAGTCGCCACCATGGCCAACAAGATCGATATCTCGGTCCAGTCGTACGGCGCGCGCACCGGCGAGACGGCCAGCAAGGTCGCCGACGGCAATGCCATGCTGCGCCACCGTCCGCACGGCGTGTTCGCGGTCTACGGCCCGTACAACTTCCCCGGTCACCTGCCGAACGGCCACATCGTGCCGGCGCTCATCGCCGGGAACACCGTCGTGTTCAAGCCGAGCGAGTACGCGCCGCGCACCGCGGTGAAGACCGTCGAACTGTGGGTAAAAGCCGGCCTGCCAAAGGGCGTGCTCAACCTGGTCAATGGCGGCCGCGAGACCGGCATCGCGCTGGGCCAGGAGCCGCTGATCGATGGCGTGCTGTTCACCGGCAGCAGCCAGACCGGCGCGGCCCTGCACAAGCAGTTCGGCGGGCAGCCGGGCAAGATGCTGGCGCTGGAAATGGGCGGCAATAATCCATTGGTCGTCTGGGACGTCGAAGACATCGACGCCGCCGTCCATCACACCGTAATGTCGGCCTTCATCTCGGCCGGCCAGCGCTGCACCTGCGCGCGCCGCCTGGTGATCCAGGATAACGCGGCCGGCCAGGCTTTCCTGGCACGCCTGGTGGAAGTGGCGTCGAACCTGCAGGTCGGGCCGTCGAACGCCCAGCCGCAGCCGTTCATGGGACCTGTCGTGTCGAGCGCCGTCGCCGCCCGCCTGGTGCAGGCGCAAGCCGATATGGCGACGAGGGGCGGCAAGATCCTGCTGCAGATGCGCCAGCTCGATACCGACGCCGGCTTTGTCACGGCCGGCATCGTCGATACTACCGACGCGCAAGGCATCCCCGATGAAGAGTGGTTCGGCCCGCTGCTGCAGGTGATCCGCGTGAAAGACTTCGACGAGGCCCTGCGCGTGGCCAACGCCACCGAATTCGGCCTGGCCTCGGCATTGCTGTCGCCGAGCCGGGAACTGTGGTCACGTTTTTCCGTGCGCGCCCGCGCCGGCATCGTCAACTGGAACCGCCCGACGACCGGCGCGGCCAGCTCGGCGCCGTTCGGCGGCGTCGGCAAGTCGGGCAACCATCGCCCGAGCGCCTATTATGCGGCCGACTACTGCGCCTATCCGGTGGCGTCGATCGAGACTTCGGAACTCGAGATGCCGGCCAGGCTGTCGCCCGGCCTGACGTTTCCTGGAAAGGAAGCGTAACGATGCGTGACGCCCGCGAATTCAACTTCGACGGCCTGGTCGGCCCGTCGCACAACTACGCCGGCCTCTCGTTCGGCAACGTCGCCTCGTTCAACAATGTGCGCGCGGCCTCGAATCCGCGCCAGGCCGCCCTGCAGGGCCTGGCCAAGATGCGCGAGCTGGCCGCGCGCGGCTTCGCCCAGGCGGTAATGCCGCCGCAGGCACGGCCGAACTTCCGCCTGCTGCGCAGCCTGGGTTTCTCGGGCACCGACGCCGACGTCCTGGCGCGCGCCTACCGCGACGCGCCCGTGATCCTGGCGTGCGCCTGGTCGGCCGCGCCGATGTGGACGGCCAACGCCGGCACCGTGAGCCCGTCGGCCGACTCGCTCGACGGCCGCGTGCACTTCACCGCCGCCAACCTGAACAACAAGCTGCACCGCTCGGAAGAGCACCTGCAGGCAACCCGTACCCTGCGCGCGATCTTCGCCGACAGCAATCGCTTCGTCGTGCACGACACCTTGCCGTCGGTGCCGGCTTTCGCCGACGAAGGCGCCGCCAACCACACACGCCTTGCCGCCAGCCATGGCGCCGCCGGCGTCGAGTTCTTTGTGTATGGACGGGTCGAATTCGATCCATCGGCGCCGGCGCCGAAGAAATACCCGGCGCGCCAGACGCTGGAAGCGTCACAGGCGGTCGCCCGCCTGCATGGCCTGGACCCGGCGCGCACCGTGTTCGCCGCGCAGAATCCGGACGTGATCGACCAGGGCGTGTTCCACAACGACGTGATCTCGGTCGGCAACGGCAACGTGCTGTTCTATCACGACCAGGCCTTCGCCGACGAAGCGGGCACGCTGGATGCGCTGCGGCGCGCGCTGGCCGGCGTCGACACCGATTTGCAAGCGGTGCGCGTGGCCAGCAGCCAGGTGCCGGTGGCCGACGCCGTCGCCAGCTACCTGTTCAATAGCCAGCTGCTGACCAAGCCTGACGGGCGCATGGCGCTGGTGGTGCCGCACGAATGCCGCGAGAACGCCGCGGTCTCCAGCTACCTGGCCGACCTGGTCGCCGGCGGCGGCCCGATCGACGAGCTGGTCGAATTCGACCTGCGCCAGAGCATGCGCAATGGCGGCGGGCCTGCCTGCCTGCGCCTGCGCGTGGTGCTGACCGACGAGGAGGCAGCCGCCATGCACCAGGGCGTGATCATGACCGAGGTCCTGTATGCGCAGCTGGCGGCCTGGGTCGAGCGCCATTACCGCGACCGCGTCGAGCCGCAAGACCTGGCCGACCCGCAACTGGCGCTCGAATGCGCGGCGGCACTCGAAGAACTCACTCGCATCCTCGGCTTGCCGGGGCTGTACGACTGGTAACGATGTAGTATTCGGACGGGAGATCCCTGTCCATATAAAGCAGGGCGGCGCCGGGCCACGAGCCGACGGCGCACCAGGCACACAACTTTGGAGAAGCAAGATGAAAGACATGCCCAACGATTTGCGCAACCAGACGCTCGCCCTGGTCGGCGCAAACCAATCCGCCAACAGCGCGCAGGTCAATGCCCTGATCGCCGCCTGGCTCGGATCGCTCGACGACGAAGACCTGGCCGGCACCGCACCGCAAAGCCTGGCGCCGGTGCTGGTCGAGGGATTCTCGCAACTGGTGCAGCGTACCGGCCCCGGCGCCCAGGTCGCGACCATGCGCTATTCGGACGGCCGCGGCGGCACCGCCACCGCACTCTTGATTCTGAACGACGACCGTCCCTACCTGGTCGACTCCTTCGTGATGGCCCTGCGCCGCGAGCGCATCACCGCCGCCGGCGTGATGAACGCCGTGCTGCCGGTGCGCCGTGACGGCCAGGGTGTCGCGGTCGGCGTGGGCGAAGCCGGCAGCCCGCTGGAATCGATCGTCCTGTGCCTGCTGAACGACGAACTGCAATTCGAAGAACTGGACAAGCTGACCGCGCGCCTGCGCATGGTCGCCAACGACGCCGCCACCGTGCAGCGCGACGCCGTCGCCATGGGCGACCGCATGACCGCCGTGGCGGCGGCGGCGGCCGCCGCCGGCACTCCGGAAGGCCAGGAAGTCGCCGCCTTCCTCGAATGGGCCAAGAACGAGGGCTATGAGCCGTTCGGCTACGCCTACTACGTCGTCAAGCCGGGCGCGCGCGAACTCGAACGCGATATCCCGAGCCGCATCGGTGTGCTGAAGGACACCGCGCACCCGGTCTACGGCACCTGCCTGGCCAGCATCCCGGGCGACTTCGAGACCTTGTCGCTGCGCGCCGAGAACCTGTCGATCGTGAAAGCCGACGTCGCCGGTACGCTGCACCGCGATGCGCCGCTGGACTTCATCGGCGTGCGCGACCTGGACGCGCAAGGCAAGATCCTGGGCGAGCACTGCTTCATCGGCCTGTTCACCCGCGCCGCCACCTCGACCCCGCTGGCGCGCCTGCCGTTCGCGCGCGGCCGCGTGGCGCGCGTGCTTTCCATCGCCGGCGTGCGCCAGGAAGGCTTCCGCGCCGAGAAGTTCATCGAGATCCTCGAGTCGCTGCCGCGCACCGAAGCGCTGGAAGCCGAGCCGGAATGGCTGGCCGAAGTGTGCGGCGCCGTGGTCTCGCTGTACAAGCAGCCGCGCGCGAAGGTGTTCGCGCGGCGCGACGTCTACCAGCGCCACCTGAACGTGCTGGTCTACCTGCCGCGCGAGCGCTTCAGCGCCGCTGTGGCGGCCAGCCTGGCCGCCGCCCTCAAGGAAAGCTCGGGCGCGCGCGACGTCGACGTCCAGACCCTGGTGGCCGATGGCCCGCTGGCGCGCGTCTACCTGACCGCCCACGCCGCGCGCTACCCGCTCGACCTGGAAAGCGACATCCAGCGTCCGCTGCTGGGCGTGCTCGATGGCTGGCATGACCGCTTCGCCGAGTTGATCAACTCGGTCGACGAAAGCCGCCAGCGCAGCCTGATGCGCAAGATCGTGCCGACCCTGCCGGTCAACTTCGTCACCGCGACCGCGCCGGAAACCGCTTTCCGCGACGTGCATGCGTTGCTGACCAAGTGCCGTCCGGACCGCGTGACCGCGCGCATCGAGAACGATGACGCCGCCGGCGCCTCGATCCGCCTGTACTCGAGCGAGACCGTGCCGTCGCTGTCGCGCATCCTGCCGGCGCTGCAGAATGCCGGCATCGCGGTCGACCGCGAGCAGACCTACCGCCACACCGGGCTGGATGGCGTGCGCCGCTACGTGACCGCGCTGACGGTCGACGCCGAGAGCGCGGCCAAGCTGGCCAAGCCGGGCATCGCCAACGTCGCCGAAGAACTGTTCAGCGCCCTGTTCAACGACGAGGCCGAGGACGGCCGCATGAACGGGCTGACCATCGAAGGCGGCCTGTCGCTGCGCGAAGTGCAACTGCTGCGCGCCTATATCAGCTACTGGCGCCAGCTCGGCTCCAAGTTCTCGGTGCGCTACATGGCCGAAACGCTGCGCACCCAGCCTGCGCTGGTGAAGGAATTCGTTGCCGGCTTCCTCGAGCGCTTCGACCCCGCCCTGGGCGAAGAGCAGCGCAACCAGGGCAGCACCAGGCTGGCCACCCTCAAGACCGGCCTGCCGAGCGTGAACCACGCCGATACCGAAGAGATCATGGGCGCCCTGGTCGACATGGCGCTGGCCACCGTGCGCACCAACTACTTCCAGAACAGCGGCGAGAAGATCATCTTCAAGGTCGACACCAGCAACCTGGCGCTGGCGCCGGAACCGCGTCCTTACCGCGAGATCTATGTGTTCTCGCGCCGCTTCGAGGGCGTGCACCTGCGCGGCGGCCCGGTCGCCCGCGGCGGCCTGCGCTGGTCGGACCGCATGGAAGACTACCGCACCGAGGTGCTGGGCCTGGTCAAGGCGCAGATGGTCAAGAACGCCGTCATCGTTCCGGCCGGCTCGAAGGGCGGCTTCGTATGCAAGCAGATGCCCGCCGGCGCCCCGCGCGAAGTGGTGGCGGCCGAAGGCGAGGCATGCTATCGCCTGTTCATCGCCAGCCTGCTGGAAGTGACCGACAACCGCGTGCAGGGCGAGATCGTCCCGCCGCCGGCCACCGCGCGCCATGACCAGGACGATCCTTACCTGGTGGTGGCTGCCGACAAGGGCACCGCGACCTTCTCCGACATCGCCAACAGCATCGCGGTGGAGCGCGGCTTCTGGCTGGGCGACGCCTTCGCGTCGGGCGGCTCGAACGGCTACGACCACAAGAAGATGGGCATCACCGCCAAGGGCGCGTTCGAAGCGGTCAAGCGCCACTTCTACGAACTGGGCCACGACCTGGCCAACAACCCGATCACCATGGTCGGCGTGGGCGATATGTCGGGCGACGTGTTCGGCAACGGCGTGCTGCTGTCGCGCCAGCTGAAGCTGGTGGCGGCATTCGACCATCGCCATATCTTCCTGGACCCGACGCCGGACGTCGAAGTGTCGTTCAAGGAACGCGCGCGCATGTTCGCGCTGCCGCGCTCGTCGTGGGAAGATTATGACAAGAGCCTGATCTCGGCGGGCGGCGGCGTGTATCCGCGCAATGCCCGCTCGATCGAGCTGTCGCCGCAGATCCGCGAAGTGCTGGGCATCGACGAAACCTCCTTGAGCCCGCAGGAACTGATGCACCGCATCGTCAAGGCGCCGGTCGACCTGTTCTACAACGGCGGCATCGGCACCTATATCAAGGCCTCGACCGAGACCCACGCGCAAGTGAAGGACCGCGCCAACGACGGCATCCGCGTCGACGGCAGTGAACTGCGCTGCAAGGTGGTGGCCGAGGGCGGCAACCTGGGCGCGACCCAGGCTGGCCGTATCGAATTCGCGCTGGCTGGTGGCCGCATCTTCACCGATGCGATCGACAACTCGGCCGGCGTGGATTGCTCGGATCACGAGGTCAACGTCAAGATCTGGCTCGACACCGAAGTCAACGCCGGCAAGCTGCCGGAGGGCGACCGTAACCGTATCCTGAACGAGATGACGGGCGAGATCGAGCGCCTGGTCCTGCGCGACAATACGCTGCAGACCCACCTGCTGACGCGCGAGGTGCAGGCGCAGGCCAATAGCGCGGTGGTCGACGGCTACATCGCCCTGATCGGTAACCTGGAAGCCGAAGGCGCGGTCTCGCGCGAGCTGGAGCAATTGCCGACGGACGTAGAACTGCAGCGCCGCAAGTCGCTCGGCCTGGGCCTGACGGCGCCGGAACTGGCGGTGGTCATCGCCAACGTCAAGAATCGCTTCAAGCGCACCCTGGCAGCCTTGCCGCTGACGGACGAAACGTGGGCCGATTCGCTGCTGCGACCTTACTTCCCGGCCCAGCTGGTCGCTACCCGTGATCCGCTGGATCACCCGCTGGCCAATACCATCCTGGCCACCGTGCTGGCCAATGAGGCGGTCAACCGCTGCGGCCCGCTGATGCTGCGCGACCTGGCGCTGGAACACCGCATCGACGAAACCGAAGTGGTCAAGGCCTGGGCCCGCGGCTGGGCGGCGCTGCACCTGGCGCCGGTATTCGAGGCGCTCGACCATGACGCCCTGGTGGTGCCGCGCGACGTGTCGGTCGCGGTCGACAACCGCAGCCGCGCCATGCTGCGCGCCACGGTCGAAGGCGTGCTGTCGCTGCCGGCCAATTCGGAAGGCCTCAAGGAACTGTCGACCCTGTTCGCCGAGGCCGACCAGAGCCAGGCGCCGCAGATCCGTTCGGAAGCCGACGGCCACACCGGCCTGCCGGTGCCGTTCGCGGCAGCCTGGAAGGCGGTCGAGATCATCGAGTCGCAGGCGTCCTTCCTGTTCGCTGCCGTGTCGGTGCAGCGACCAGCTGGCATGACCCTGCTGCAGTTCCTGCAGATCGGCACCGTGCTGCGCCAGAAGGTCGGTATCGACACCCTGGAACTGGGCCTGAAGCTGCCGGCGCAGAGCAAGTCGCAGGAACAGCTGCGCAACTATGCGCTGCAGTCGCTGCGCCGCGCCCAGCAACGCCTGCTGCTGCAGGTGATCGAGCGCGCTGGCGGCAGTGGCGGCAATATGGAAGCGGCGGTCGAGGAAGTGATGGCTGCGCGCGGCCTTACCGGCTTCACCCAGCCGGCCGACCTGGAGCAGGCGATGCTGGACGTGTGGGCCCTGTCGGAAGGCCTGAACCCAGAACGCCTGGCGGCCTGAGTCGTGAGCGCATTGCCTGAAGCAGTGCGCGCGCTGGCCGAGGCGGATTTCGCCTCGGTCGCGCAGCGCTTCCAGGACGCCGGCTTCGCGGTCGCGCAGCTGGCGTCCGGCGTGCTGACCGTGAAGGCGGCGACACCTGACGCCAAGCGACCCAGCGTGCTGGTCTCGGTCGGCGTGCATGGCGACGAGACCGGGCCGATCGAAATGGTCGCCTGGCTGGTGGAGAGCTTGTCGCGCACTGCGCAAGCACTGGCGGTGGACCTGATGCTGTGCGTCGGGAACATCGATGCGATCCGGCTCGGCAAGCGCTTCGTCGACGCGGACCTGAACCGGATGTTCCGTCTTGAACGCGGTTCGCTGGCCGGCACGTTCGAGGCGGGCCGCGCCGACGTGCTGATCGAGGCCACGCGCGCCTTCTTCGAAGGCAGTGGGCCGCAGCGCTGGCACTTCGACCTGCACACGGCGATCCGGCCTTCGCACTACCCGATGTTCGCGATCGTGCCCGAGCTGATCGAGGACACGGCGCGCAACAGCCTGGTCGACTGGCTGGGCGAAGCCGGCATCCAGGCCGTCATCATGAATCCGGCGTCGGCCGGCACCTATAGTTATTTCACCTGTGAACACCTGGGCGCGGCCGGCAGCACGGTCGAGCTGGGGCGGGTCGGCACGCTGGGGCAGAATGACTTGTCGCAGTTTGCCGATGCCTCGTCAGCGCTGGAGCGCCTTCTGCGCGGCGAGCCTGCCGGTGGAGCCAAGGCCGCGCCGCATGTGTTCGCGACGGCGCAGTCGATCACGAAGCTGTCCGATGCGTTCAGCATGCGCGTGGGCCGCGAGACGTGGAACTTCACGCCGATGAAGCGGGGCGAGGTAATCGCTTCCGACGGCGATACGGTGTATTCGGTGAAGCACGACGAGGAACTGGTCGTGTTCCCGAACCCCGATGTGCGGGTAGGCTTGCGCGCCGGGATCATGGTGGTGCGCATCAATTAGGCAAGAGCGGGCCTCGGCTCGCTCTTTTGCCGTCTGCAGGAATCCGGCCGGCGGGCTAGACTGAACCTCCTTGAAACGCAGGAGGCACCATGAGCAAGCTGTTTTCTCCCTATTCCCTGGGCACACTCGAGCTGTCCAACCGCATCGCCATCGCGCCGATGTGCCAGTACTCGGCCGTCGACGGCCTGCCCACCGACTGGCACATGATCCACCTCGGCAACCTGGCCCTGTCCGGCGCCGCGCTTCTGATCATCGAAGCCACGGCCGTCGTGCCCGAAGGCCGCATCTCGCCGGATGACCTGGGCCTGTGGTCCGAGGACCACGCCAAGGCCCTGGAGCCGGTCATCGCCGCGATCCGCCGCCATTCCCCGATCAAGGTCGCCGTCCAGCTGGCCCACGCCGGCCGCAAGGCATCGAGCGAGGTACCGTGGCAGGGTGGCGCCAACATCCCGCCCGACCAGCCGCGCGGCTGGCAGACCGAGGCGCCGTCCAGCGTGCCGCACGCCGAAGGCGAGACCGTGCCGCTGGCGCTGGACGCCGCGGGCCTCGTGCGTGTGAAAGACGCCTTCGTGGCCGCCGCCCGCCGCGCCCGTGCGCTGGGCTTGGATGCGATCGAGCTGCACGGCGCCCATGGCTATCTGCTGCACCAGTTCCTGTCCGCGCTGGCCAACCAGCGTGACGACGAGTACGGCGGCTCGCTGGAGAACCGCATGCGCTTCCCGCTCGAGGTGCTCGCCGCCGTGCGTGCGGCCGTGCCGGGGATGACGGTCGGGATGCGCATCTCGGCCACCGACTGGGTCGACGGCGGCTGGGACCTGGAGCAAAGCGTGCGCTTCGCCCGCGCGCTCAAGGAGCAGGGCTGCGATTTCATCCACGTCTCGACCGGCGGCATCTCGCCCTTGCAGCAGATCCCGCTGGGACCGGGCTACCAGATCGAATTCGCCGAGCGCATCAAGCGCGAGACGGGCCTGCCGACCATCGGCGTGGGCCTGATCACCGAGGCGCGCCAGGCCGAGGAGATGCTGCAGCAGGACCAGGCCGACGTCATCGGCCTGGCGCGCGCCATGCTGTACGACCCGCGCTGGCCATGGCATGCGGCGGCCGAACTGGGTGACCACGTGGTCGCCCCGCCGCAGTACTGGCGCTCGCAGCCGCGCGAGCACAAGGCCTTGTTCGGAGACACCAGGCTGGGCCAGCGCTGATCCACTCGCGCCGCGTTCTTGCATTCCAGCGCGGCGTTATTGCACTTCGTCGCATGCAGATGGTGGCGGGACAGGGAGCTTGTTAGAGTGCCATCACTCGAACAACAACCTGATTGGACTGCCATGCGTACCTTCATCGCCCTTGCCTCAGTCGCTTCCCTTGCCGCCTTGACCGGCTGCGCCATCATCGTCGCCCCTGGCGACGGCGATACCCGCGTGCATACCGCGTGGAGCAGCGATGCGAAGGAGGGTGACGGCGTGGCCGCGCGCGACCAGCGTGCGATCGGCGCCCTGCCTGCGCTGGACGTGAGCGGCTCGCTGCCGGTCGAGGTGCGCGTCGGCCCCGCGCCGTCGCTGGTGGTGGAGGCGGACAGCAACCTGCTGGCGCTGATCCGCACCGAGACCCAGGGCGACACCTTGCGGATCTACTCGGAAAAGAGCCTGCGCAGCAAGACCCCGCTGCGCATCGTCTACACGGTGCCGCGCCTTTCCGAAGTGCGCGCTTCCGGCGCCACCCGGGTGGAAGTGAGCGACCTGAATGGCGCGCCGCTCGATGTGAGGAAAAGCGGTTCGTCCGAAGTACGCCTGAGTGGGAAAGTCGGCAGCCTGAATGCGCGTTCCAGCGGCTCCGGCCTGCTCGATGCGACCAGGCTGCAGGCCGACGGCCTCGATGCGACCCTGTCGGGATCGAGCCGTGCGCGTCTGGGGCAGGTGAATGGCGACCATGCGCGCATGGAGCTGAGCGGATCGAGCTCGCTCGACGCCAGCGGCGTGGTGCGCTCGCTGAGCGCGCGCGTGAGTGGGTCGGCCAGTATCGACCTGGCCGACCTGAAGACACAGGACGCTGACCTCGGCGCGAGTGGTTCGGGCGGCATCCGCGCCACCGTCAAGCAGTCGCTGTTCGCCCGCACCTCGGGCTCTGGCGGCATCCGTGTCTATGGCCACCCGGCGCAGCGCAACATCACTGGCGACCGGGTGCACCTGCTTGATTAAGGCCGGTTACAACAGGTTGTCCAGCAGGTCGGGACCGAACACCTCGCGGTGGATGCGGCTGGCCGGGGCGCCGTCTTCGAGCAGCGCGTTCCACTGCGCCTGCATGAACGGCAGCGGGCCGCACATATAGACATTGGTCTCGCTGCGCGGCCACTTCGGCAGGCGCGCCAGGTCCATGAAACCGGGCAGGGTGTCCGGCGCATCGCCTTGTTCATGGAAGCTCACCACCTCCAGGTGCGGCATGCGCGCCTTGGCGGCGGCAATGTCGGCCTGGTGCGGGTGATGCTCGGCGTTGCGCGCGGCGTGCGCGAAGATCACGCGGCGCTGCGGGTTGACCAGGGCGATGCGGTTCAGGGCGCCGATCATCGGGGTGATCCCCACGCCGGCCGACAGCAGCACCACCGGCTCGCTCGATTCGGTATCCGGCAAAAAATCGCCGAACGGATGGCTCACCTGCAGGATGTCGCCCACTTCCACGTTACGGTGCAGCCAGTTCGACACGGCGCCGGCCGGGATATTCTGGTTGCCTTCTTCGCGCTTGACCGAGATGCGCATCGAGTCGATGCCGTGCGCGTCCGACAGGCTGTACTGGCGCAGCTGGCGGAACCCGTCGTCGAAGATCGCTTCCACGCTCACGTACTGGCCGGCCTTGAACGGCGCCAGCGGCTCGCCATCGTGCGGCACGAAGCGGATCGACAGCACGTTCTTGCTTTGGCGGACGACTTCGGTGACGCGCATCGGACGCAGGTAACCCGCCTCGATGCCGGCGTCCGCATACAGCTTGGCTTCGGCGTCGATGAACACCTTGGCCAGCGAGCCATAGGCTTCTTCCCAGGCCTTCATCAGCGGTTCGACGGCGGCGTCGCCCAGGGTCGACTTGATCGCGCCCAGCAGGTGGAAGCCGACGATCGGGTAATGGGCGGCGGTCAGGCCCACCGACACGTGCTTGTGCACGATGCGGTTCACCACCGGGCCGAGGGCCGCGGCATTGTCGATATTGGCCGCGTAGGCGAATAGCGCCGACGCGAGCGACTGCTGCTGCACGCCGCTGGCCTGGTTACCCATATTGAACAGGTTGGTCAGTTCCGGGTGGGCCTTGAACATATTGGCGTAGAAGGTGGTCGTGATGGCCGAACCGTGCTCGCGCAAAACGGGAACCGAGGCGTCGATGTATGGGCGGGAGGCAGTGGAAATCATGGAGATCCTCAATAGATGCAATTGGAAAGCATGTTTTGTTGCTGAAAAAAGCCCGCCGGATGTTCTTCGCTCGGGGGCAACGATATGTCAACGGAAGAGATTCTATCAAAGATGCTTTGCGAATGCACCTTATTTAAACTATTTATTGCGAGGGAGGCGGAGTCCCCTATAATCGCTCCTTCATTTTGAGACTGTTGAGCTGCGGCTGCGAGCCGCGATCACTACCGCGCACCGAAGGACTCGCCGTGAATCAAACCCTGGGCCAGAAGCTGTTACGTACCAAATCGGCAGCACCCCACCATGAGGAAACCGCCAGCGTCGGCGTCGCCGGCGCCTTGCCCGGCCTGCATCGCTCGCTCGGCCTGTTCCCCCTGACCATGATCGGCGTCGGCGCCACGATCGGCACCGGCATCTTCTTCACGATGGTGGAAGCAGTGCCGAAGGCCGGTCCGGCGGTCGTGCTGTCCTTCCTGCTGGCCGCGCTGACGGCCGGCCTGACGGCATTGTGCTACGCCGAACTGGCGGGCCGCGTGCCGGCCTCGGGTTCCTCATATTCGTTCGCCTACGCCACCGTCGGCGAATTCGCGGCCTTCATCGTCGCAGCCTGCCTGCTGCTCGAATACGGGCTGGCCGCCAGTGCGACTTCGATCGGCTGGTCCGACTACCTGAACAACTTCCTGCTCAACGCCTTCAACTGGCAGATACCGGAGCAACTGCGTTCGCCGATGTTCGTCTCGGACCACCATAACGTCACTTTCCATCCGGGGAACATCAACCTGCCGCCGATCCTGCTGGTGATCCTGTGCGGCCTGCTGCTGGTGCGCGGCGCCAGGGAATCGGCCACCACCAACGCCATCATGGTGATCATCAAGCTGGCGATCCTGGTGTTCTTCGCGGCGATCGCCTTCACCGGCTTCGACGCCAACAACTTCCAGCCCTTCTTCAACATGAACGAAGCCTCGGGCTATGCCGGCATGGCCGGCGTGACCGCCGCCGCCGGCACCGTGTTCTTCTCCTTCATCGGCCTGGACACCATCGCCACCGCTGGCGAAGAGGTCAAGGACCCGCGCCGCAACGTGCCGATCGGGATCCTGGCGGCGCTGATCATCGTGACCGTGTTCTACATGCTGGTCGCGGTGGCCGCCATGGGCGCCCAGCCGGCCCATATGTTCGAAGGCCAGCAGGCCGGCCTGTCGGTGATCCTGCAGAACGTGACCGGCCAGGCCTGGCCGGCCCTGGTGCTGTCGGCCGGCGCGGTGGTGTCGGTGTTCTCGGTGACCCTGGTGACGATCTATGGCCAGACTCGTATCCTGTACGCGATCAGTCGCGACGGCCTGATCCCGCAGGTATTCCAGAAGGTGAGCAAGCGCACCCAGGCGCCGGTCAAGAACACCATGATCGTGTGCGTGGTGGTGGGCCTGGTGGCGGGCAGCGTCGACTCCACCTTCTTGTGGGACATGGTGAGCATGGGCACCCTGACCGCCTTCATGGTGGTGTCGATCGCGGTGCCGGTGATCCGCAAGCGCCAGGGCGTGGATGCGCCACCGGGCTTTCGCGTGCCGTTCGGTCCCTATGTGGTGCCGGGCCTGTCGGTGCTGGCCTGCCTGTACATCATGAAAGACCTGTCGGAGGCGACCTTCCGCGTGTTCTTCATTTGGATGGCGGTGGCGGTCGTGGCCTATTTCGCCTACGGCATGCGCAACAGCCGCCTGAACAAGGCGAAGTAAGATGGAAAAGTTCGAACAGCGGCGCGACCGCTTCGCGCTGTTCGACGGCATGGACAGCCCGTCGGTCAACCTGTGCTTCCCGCTCGAGTTGCCCGATTTTCGGCCATGGTGCAAGGCGCAGGGCCTGGCGCCGTTCCACGTGCTGCTGTGCGCGGTGCTGCGCTCGGTGCTCAAGGTCGAGAACTTCCGCTATCGGATCTTCGACGACGAAGTGATCCGCATCGAGCGCCTGATTCCATCGTTCACCGTCAAGAACCAGAACGACGACCTCAATTTCGCGACCTTCGACTGGTCGGACGACCTGCGTGAATTCGTCGCGCGCGGCCGCGCGGCGGGGGCCGAAGCGATGGGAATGACCGGCTTGAACCAGCGCTATGCCACCTTGTCGCCGCGCGCCGCCAAGGACCAGGTCTTCGTTACCTGCATCCCGTGGCTCGAGTTCACCTCGATCCAGCATCCGACCACCCGCGTCGGCCGTTCCGATATTCCGTCGCTGGCGTGGGGACGCTTCCGCGATGGCGCCGACGGCAAGCTCGTATTGCCGTTCTCGGTGCAGGCCCACCATGGCTTCGTCGACGGCTTCCATATCCATGCGCTGGGCCTGCAGGTTGCGACCGAGCTGGCGGCGATGATGGCGTCTACTGCGCCAGCGGCCGCACGTACTTCAGCAGGCTGACCAGGGTCTTGCCCGGCTCTTCCCACGGCGCCATATGGGCCGAGCGCTCGAACCATACCGCCCGCTTCGACGGCGCCTTGACCCGCGCCAGCCAGGACTCGGTCGGCGCGGTCGGCGTCGTGTAGTCGTGCCGGCCCAGGAACATCACGACCGGGATGGGAAACTCGGTCACCTTTGTATAGTCGACTTCGACGAATTCCGGCAGCAGCCGGCCCAGCGTGAGCAGGCTGCCGGCGTCGATGGCCTTCACCTGGTCCATCGTGTAGTCGGGCGACAGCAGCGGACCCTTGAAGAAATACGTCGATTCGCTGCGGTAGGCTGACAAGCCCCCGTAGTGCTGCGGCCACTTGCGCGCCGCCACGATGCGCGCGCGCGTGATCGGCTGGTCGCCGGGATACGGTGCGATCGCCTGCAGTTCCTTCAACGCGGCCTTGTCGCCGTGGATACGGGCCTGTTCCAGCGCGTACTCGAAGCTGATGCGTTCGTTCTCGCGCGTGCTGATCACCTGGCCGATGCCGACGTAGGCGTGGAACAGGTCGGGACGCTTCAAGGACGCCGCCATCGAGATCACGGTGCCCCAGCTGTGCGCCATCAGCACCAGCTTCTGCTTGCCATAGCGGCCGCGCAGGTGTTCGGCCACCTCGATCAGGTCGTCGACGTAGCGTGCGATGTGGATCGTCTCGCCGACGATGGCGGGATCGGCCTCGCCATAGGTCTTGCCGGCGCCGCGCTGGTCGTAGTTGGCGACCGTGAAATATTCCTCGATCGGACGCTGGAACTGCCACATGGTCGGCACGATGGGCGAGGCCGGGCCGCCGTGCACGAACAGGATCATGGGATTGGCGCGGTCCTGGCCGCGCACATTGATCCATTGGTCGATGTCGCCGATGCGGGTCTTGTACGACTCCTGTACGCCGTGCGGGGCCACGATGCGCTGCAGGTCTGCGACCGCGGCGCGGGCGCCGGCCAGGTTTTTCTCGGCCGCGCCGTCCTGCGCCGCGGCGCTCCCGCACAGCATGCCCAGCGCGGCCAGGCAGCCTATCAGGGTCGTTTTCATCGCGCTCTCCCGAAATCGTTTGAATCCAGTGTAGCGAGTGGAGCTCCCGCCGTCGCGGCGCACGGGACAGGCAGTCGAAACAGGGGAGCAGGCGGTACGAAACGCGGTAAAAAAGGCCGCGCCCCTTGCGGTGGCGCGGCCTTCGGTGGAGCAGGAACGATTACAGCGCGTTCATCTCTTTCAGCAGGTTATCCGCCTTGTCCACTTCCTTCATATTCCACAGCATGTAGCGGGTATCGACCTGGATCGAACGCGTCATGGTGTTGTTGAAGTCCCAGTCCGAGATGATCGAATCCAGGGTGCCGTCGAAGGCCAGGCCGATCAGCTCACCCTTGGCGTTCAGCGCGGCCGAACCCGAGTTGCCGCCGGTGATGTCCAGCGTCGCCAGGAAGTTGACCGGCAGGGTCTTGAGCTTCGGATCGGCATACTTGCCGAAGTTCTTCGCCTGGATCGCGGCCAGCTGGTTGCCCGGCGCATCGAATTCGCCTTCGCCGGTGTGCTTGGCGGTCACGCCCGACACGGTGGTGAAGGCGGTCCAGCCGGTGGTGCCGTCGGCGCCGACCGCGCGGCCGGCGATCTTGCCGAAGGTGACGCGCAGCGTGCTGTTGGCGTCCGGGTAGACAGCCTGGCCACGGCTGTTCATGTAGGCGATCTTGGCCTTCATGTAGTTGCCATAGGCTTGCTGGATCTTGCCGGCCGACTCCTCGCCTTTTTCTTCATCCTTGATGTCGGCGTCGTACATCGCGACCGCGGCCTTGATGAAGCTGTCGCTCGATGCCTTGAAATCGGCCGGCGACTTCTTGAGCCAGGCGGTGCGCTCTTCTTTGCTGGCCAGCTTGGAACCGGCATAGATGCGGTCCAGCGCCGACTTCAGTTCGGCGTCGCTCATGCCCGGCTTGACGCCCAGCGCGGCGTCGAACGCCGCGTCATGCTCGGCGGCCGGCTGTGCGTTGTACTGCTTCAGGAAGTTCAGCACCAGCGCCTTGTCGACCTTCTCGTCGTAGGTACGGTCCTGGCCTTCGATGACCGAAGTCAGGCGCGGCAGGTCGCGCTCCTGGTAGCCGGTCTTGCGCTCGGCGTCCGGCTTGGCGCGTTCATTGGCCAGGCGGTACAGGGTGCGCGCCGAGCTCAGGAACTTCGGCTGCGAATAGGTCAGGAAGAAGCCTTTTTTCGTCCCGGCGTCGCGCTCGGCGATCAGCTTCTCGGCCGCTTCGATGTCGGCGCCGTACTGCGCCTTGCGCGACGCGTCGGCATTCACCCAGGCCTTCAGTGCATTGTGCTCGGCGGTCTTGCGCTGCAAGAAATCGCTGCCCTGGTACGAGACCAGCATGCCCTTGCGGTTCTTGTAGTAGTTGTTCACACCCGCGATCTGGCCAGCGTACTTCAGGCGCGCCGCCGGGTCGTTCTTGGTTTCACGGTCGATGATGGCCAGGGTCTCGCCAGATGCCTGCACGAACGCCGGGTAGTTCCAGTCGAAGGTGAAGGCCACTTCGGACGGCAGGCGGTGGCGGTTGGTGCGGCCAGGGTAGCCCAGCACCATCACGAAGTCGCCTTCCTTGGCGTGGTCCTTGGCGATCTTGATGGTGTGCTTCGGCTTGTACGGCACGTTGTCCTTCGAGAACTCGGCCGATTTGCCGTCCGGGCTCACGTAGGCGCGGTAGAAGCCGTAGTCGCCGGTGTGGCGCGGCCACATCCAGTTGTCGGTATCGCCGCCGAACTTGCCGACGCCTTCGGCCGGCGCGTGCACCAGGCGCACGTCGCGGATCTCGAGCTGCTTCAGGCGGTAGAACTCCAGGCCGCCGTAGTAGCTGGCCACGGTGCAGCGGTATCCGGCTTCCTGTTCGCAGGCCGCCACCAGGTTCTTCTGGTTCTTCTCGATGGCGTCGATGCGGGCCTTGCCGGTCAGCTTGGCGACCTCGGGGGTGATGACCTGGTTGCTCACATTCGTCACTTCGTCGGTGACGTAGATGCGGCTGCCTGGCGAGGCCGGCAGTTCCTCGGCCATGGTCTTGGCCAGGAAGCCGTTCTTCAGCAGGTCGCGTTCCGGGGTCGAGTTGACGGCGATGCTGTTGTAGACGCAGTGGTGGTTGGTGACCACCAGGCCTTGTGGCGACACGAAGGATGCCGAGCAGCCGCCCAGGCTGACGATCGCGCCCATCGGGAACTCGGTCAGCTTGGTCAGGTTGGCCGGATCCAGCTTGAGGCCGGCGGCTTTCAGTTGCTTGGCGACTTGCGGCAGCTGTTGTGGCATCCACATGCCTTCGTCCGCGTGGGCGGCGAAGCTGCTCAGGATGGCGAGCGAGAGAAGGGTCTTTTTCATGCGCTTTTGATCTGGTTGGGAAGGGAGACACTGAAGTGCGTCCATGAGTATCGTTAATCCCGTGATGGATCGTCAACCGCTATTTCGGCCACGCAATCAAAAACCCTTTTTTTACGGATCCACCGTGTTTACTACAGCTGCGTCTGCACCAAGGATGCTGCCCACGTGGTAAAGCGTTTCCACAGCGACCGTTTTGCAAACTTGTGCTCGGTCACCGGCGTCGCGCGTGCCCAGTCCTGTTCGTAGATCTCGCTCATCTGCGCGGCGAACGCTTCGTCCATCACGTTCAGGTTGGCTTCGTCGTTGATGCTGAACGAGCGGTTGTCGAAGTTGGTCGAGCCGACCGAGACCAGCAGCTTGTCGACGATGAGCGTTTTCACGTGATACATGGTCGGCTTGTATTCCGAGATCTGCACGCCGGCGTCGAGCAGCTCTGGCCAGCGGTCGCGCGAGGCGGCCTTGACCAGGTCGGAATCGATGATCTCGCCCGGCGTGATCAGGCGTACCCGCACGCCGCGCTTGGCGGCCGCGATCAGGGTACGGATGGTCAGGTCGTCCGGCACGAAGTACGCCGCCGACAGGTCGATCGTCTCGCGCGCGGCGGTGATCGACATCAGGTACATCAGGTGCATGCTCTCGCTGCCGCCGGTCGGCGAGCTCGAGAACATCTGGGCCGGCATCGTGCCCTTCGGCTCCAGCGCCGGAAAGTAATCGGGACCGTCGAGCACTCCACCGGTGGCCTTGGTCCAGTTGTCGTTGAACACCGCCTGGATCTGGCCGACTACCGGGCCTTCCACACGGAAGTGGCTGTCGCGCCAGTGATTTTCATCTTCGGCATTGCCGCGCCACTGGTCGGCGATGCCGACCCCGCCCGTGAAGCCGATCTTGCCGTCGATGACAAGCAGCTTGCGGTGGGTGCGGTTGTTCATGCGCGCCAGCTTCCACCAGACCGGCTTGTGGTAACGCTGCACGCGCACGCCGGCCTTCTTCATCTCGTCGACCAGTGCGTTGTCCATCTTCATGCTGCCCATGAAGTCGAGCATGACGTGCACTTTCACGCCGGCGCGGGCGCGTTCGGACAGCGCCTCGGAGAATTCGGTGCCGATCGACTCCGACCAGTAGATATAGGTTTCCAGCGTGATCGATTTTTCTGCCTGGCGGATCGCGGCGAGCATGGCCGGGAAGATCTGGTCGCCGTTGATCAGCGCCTCGATCTTGTTGCCTTCGAGAATAGGGGGACCCAGCAGCACGCCCATCGAGCGGCGGAATTGCGGGTCATGGGTGTCGTACTGCCTTGTCAGCTGCCGCTCGATCTGTTTTTCGCTCGGCATGAAATTGAGCGCGAGTACGCCCAGCACCAGCGTCGCGGCAATCGTGATCAACACTGTCCAGAACATTTTTGGGCTCATCAATAAAACCACAGAGGAAAAAAAACCAACGCACGCGGCGTTGGTTTTTACGAGTGACGTTTCGTTCGCATTAACGAACGCGACCGCGGCGGAGCAGGTTCACGATGGCCAGCAGGATGACAGCGCCCAGGAACGAGACCAGGAGCGAAGCGACGCTGAAGTCGTCCGAATTGATGGTGCCGCTACCGAACAGCGGCGACAGCAGCCAGCCGCCCAGGAAGGCGCCGACGATACCAACAACGACGTTAAGAATGATGCCTTGCTCTGCGTCGGTCTTCATGACCATGCTGGCAAGCCAGCCCAGGATACCGCCGACGACGATCCAGATGATGAATAACATGGTTGCTTCCTCCTCAAGTAAAAAGACATACCCCCAGGCCCAACAATTGCCGTGACCATGGGAAAAAGTCTAGAGGTGCACTCCCATCAAGTCGGTGCGGCAACTCACGTTGGATAGCGTTTTTGCATTGCCGTTCGCACGACCGGTCGCCGCACATTCACAAGTGGCGGTACTGTCCCCGACCGTGCGTCATCGAACAGAGCCGTAGAGCTGATGGGCATAAGGTAAATGCTCACGGCAGCGCCATCAGACAGCGTCTGGCCACCCGATTACCCGCACACAAAGGAAATTTCCATGAGCAGCTACGACACCGATCGTCAGAACCAGAACCAGCGCATGGTTACCGGCCTGTTCCCCGACCGCGCCAGCGCCGAACGCGCCTACGGCACCGTGTCCGATCGCGGCTACACCCGCGACGACGTCAACCTGATGATGTCGGATACCACCCGCCAGACCCACTTCGCCGACAAGGATACGGAACTCGGTAGCAAGGCGGCCGAAGGCGCAGGCATCGGCGCAGGCATTGGCGGCACCATCGGCGCCGTGCTGGCCGGTATCGCCGCGGTCGGCACGACCCTGGTGCTGCCGGGCCTGGGCGTGGTGGTTGCAGGGCCCCTGGCCGCGGCCCTGGCCGGCGCCGGCGCCGGCGGCATCACGGGTGGCCTGATCGGCGCGCTGATCGGCGCCGGCATCCCGGAAGAACGCGCCAAGCACTATGAAGAAGGCATCAAGGGCGGCGGCATCCTGATGGGCGTGAACGCCCGTTCCGACGAAGACGCGGCCCACATCCAGGAAAACTGGACCAAGCAGGGCGGTTCGCACGTGATCGGCGCCGGCCTGGGCATCGCCGGCGGCGCGGCGCTGGGCGCCACGGTCGGCACCGTCGCTGGTCCCATCGGCACCGTGACCGGCGCCGTGGTGGGTGGCGTGGCCGGCGGCATCGCCGGCAAGGGCGTGGGTGAAGTGGTCAATCCGAAGGCCGGCGACGACCTGGCCGAACACCACCTGGCCAAGGGCGTGGGCGCCGGCGGCGGCGCGGCCGCGGGTGCCGCGATCGGCGCCGTGGGCGGCCCGATCGGGATGGCGGCGGGCGCGGTGGTCGGCGGCCTGGCCGGCGGCGCGGCGGGCCGCGGTGCGGGCGAAGTGGTCAATCCGAAGGTCGACGACGAGCTGCATGACCATAACCTGGCGCAGGGCGTGGGTGCTGGCGGCGGCGCCACCGCGGGTGCGGTGATCGGCGCGGCGGCCGGTCCACTGGGCGTGGCGGCGGGCGCTGCGATCGGCGCCCTGGCGGGCGGCGCGGCCGGCAAGGGCGTCGGCCACATGGTCAATCCGCACGAGGAAAACGAGTACTGGCGCAACCAGTACCAGACCCAGCCTTACTACTCGCCGGGCTACACCTATGACGACTATGCGCCGGCCTATGCGCTGGGCTACAACAGCTACGGCAAATACGACGGCGGCTACGATGCCAACGAGGGCCACCTGGCCGGCGAATGGGAACGCTCGAAGGGCAATTCGCGCCTGAAGTGGGAACAGGCCAAGTCGGCGACCCGCGCCGGCTGGCACCGCGTCGAGCGCGCGATTCCGGGCGACTTCGACCGCGACGGACGTTGATCATCCGGCGTTGAAACCCACGTGAAAAAGCCCCGTCGGCGCGAGCCGGCGGGGCTTTGTACATGGTTCGATCGATCAGCGCTTGACGGCTTCGACCTGGATCGCCAGCTTCACTTCCGGCGAGAAGTTCGGCAGGCCGAAGCTGATGCCGAAGTCGTCACGCTTGAAGGTGCCCACCACGTCGGCGCCGCAGGCTTCTTTTTTCAGCATCGGGTGCATGATGCACTTGAACTTGTTGATCTGCAGGGTCAGTGGCTTGGTCACGCCGTGCAGGGTCAGTTCGCCGTCGACCGAGGTCGGCACGTCGCCGGTGTACTTGATCGACTTCGACTTGAAGGTCGCGGTCGGGTACTTGGCGGCATCGAAAATGTCCGGCTTCTTGGCATGCTCGTTCATTTTCTCGTGGCCGAAGTCGATGCTGTTGATGTCGACGGTGATGTCGAGCGAACCGGTCTTGGCTTCGCGGTCCAGGACGACGGTGCCCTTGGACGAGTTGAACTTGCCGCGCCATACCGACAGGCCCATATGGTCGGCTTCGAAGCTCGGGTAGGTGTGGTTGGTCTCGATGTCATAGGTGACCGGCGCGGCGAAAGCGGTGCTGGCGGCGAGGGCGGCGGCGGCCGCGATCAGGTGCTTGATCTTCATGTGGTGATGTCCTTCTGTGGTGTGGTGGTGAATTATGGTGCTGCGGTGACGCGGAACTTGATGACGACTTCATCGGCGACCATGCTCGTGTCCTTCCACTCGCCTTCGCCGATGTTGAAGGCCAGCCGCTTGATCGGCAGCTGTCCCTCGAATACCTGTTTGCCGCCTTCGGCCTTGACCGCCAGCGGGAAGGTCACGTCCGCGGTCTTGCCCTTCATGGTCAGCTTGCCCGTGACGTTCAGCTTGCCGGCGCCGGCCGGCGCGATGCTGGTCGAGACGAAGCTGGCCTTCGGGAACTGCGCCGAATTGAACCATTCCTTCTTGGCGACTTCCTTGTTGTACATCGGGTCGCCGATGTCGAAGCTGGCGGTGTTGATATCGACGCTGGCTTTCGAGGCGGCCGGCTTGGCCGCGTCATAGTCGATATTGGCGGTAAAAGTGCGGAACGGCGCCTCGACCGGCACGTTCATTTGCTTGAACACGGCCGACACGCTGCTCTTGGCGGGATCGGTCTTGAGCGGGACGGCGGCGGCGAGGGCGCTGGCGCCGACCAGGGTCGCGACCAGCATGGCCTTGAATGGTTTCATGGTTTCTCTTTCGGGATAGGGATGGGGAGCATGCGCTGCATCACGCCGTCGCGGTCGACCAGCAGGTGCTTGAACGCGGCCAGCACGTGCAGGGCCACCAGGCCGGCCAGCAGCATATTGAGCCAGTAGTGCACGCCGCGCAGCACGGCCTTGAGTTCGGGATCGGGTCCCATCAGTACCGGCAGCGGGATCTCGCCGAACACCACGACCGGGAAGCCGGCCGCCAGGCTGAAGAAATACCCCGACAGCGGCACTGCGAACATCAGCACGTACAGCAGGATGTGCAGGCCGTGCGCGGCGCCGCGCTGCCAGGCCGGCATGGCGTCGGCGTACTGCGGCGGGTGGTTGAACAGGCGCCACAAGAGGCGCAGCGCGGCCAGGGCAAGCACCGTGACGCCGGCCCATTTGTGCCAGTTGGTATAGCGGAGCTTGGCCATGCTGATGCCCTGGATATCGGTCATCACCAGGCCCAGCGTGAAGGTGCCGATGATGCCGATGGCGATCAGCCAGTGCAGCACGATGGCGGGCAGCGTATAGCGGCGCATGTTGTCTTTGGGTAACTAGTACGAGTTAGAACTAACCAACTATAGCAAAAAAGCGATCACCGTGCTGACGAGTGCAATTTTCTTCAGCAACACTAGCATGGACTTGTACAAAGTGCACATGCAGCGCTGCTGAATGTAAAATCAGGTGATGAGCGCGTTTTTCAGTTATCGCTGCAGGGGCCTTGTGCTGGCCGCGGGCGCAGCCGTGTGCCTGTCGCTACCTGCCGCGGCCGCCCCCGGCGGCCAGGCTGACCTGGCCGACCTGTCGATCGAGGAACTGGCCAATATCCAGGTGATGTCGGTCTCGAAGCGTCCAGAGCGCCTGCAGGACGCACCGGCGGCGGCGTTCGTGATCACGGCCGACGATATCCGCCGCTCCGGCGCCGAATCGCTGCCCGAGGCGCTGCGCCTGGCGCCCAACCTGCACGTGGCGCGCATCAACGGCTATGCCTATTCGATCAGCGCGCGCGGCTTCAATAGCGGCGCCAGCGTATTGGCCAACAAGCTGCTGGTGCTGATCGACGGGCGTTCGGTCTATACGCCGCTGTTCTCGGGCGTGTTCTGGGACGCGCAGGACGTGCTGCTCGAAGATATCGAGCGCATCGAGGTGGTCAGCGGTCCGGGCGGCGTGCTGTGGGGCCTCAATGCGGTCAACGGCGTCATCAACATTACCACCCGCTCCGCGCGCGACACGCAGGGCGCGCTGGTGGCGGTGCATGGCGCCAACGACGGCAGCGCCGGCGCGGCCTTCCGCCAGGGCGGCACCAGTGCCGGCGGCGTGGCCTGGCGCGCCTTCGGAAAAACCATCCGCCGCGATGACGGCGACCGCGTCGGCGGCGGGCGCATCGACGACCGCTACCGCCGCGCGCTGGTCGGCGCGCGCGCCGACTGGGAACGGGGCGGCGACCTGTATTCGGTAATCGGCAACGTCTACCAGGGGCGCCTCGACCAGCCGGCTCCCGGTGAACTCGCCACCCCGGGCGGTCCGGCCCAGCTCGCGCGCGTGCGATCGGACGGCGCCAACCTGACGGCGCGCTGGCAGCGCATGCTGGAAGACGGCGGCAACGTCGCGGCGCAGGCCTACCTCGACCACACGGTGCGCGAGGCGCTGCCGCTGTTCACCGAGCGCCTGGCGACGGCCGACCTGCAGTTCCAGCACACCCTGCCGGCGATCGGCGGCCACGCCATCGTGTGGGGCGCCAACTACCGCCACACCCGCGACCGCGTCGGCAACAGCCGCTGGGTCGCCTTCCTGCCGGCCCGCACCACGCAGCGCTGGGGCAGCGTGTTCGTGCAGGACGAAATCGCCGTGCGCGAGCAGTGGCGCCTGATCCTGGGCGGACGGGTCGAGTACAACCACTACACCGGCGTCGAATGGCTGCCGAGCGCCCGCCTGTCGTGGCGGCCCTCGCTCCAGCATGCGTTCTGGGCGTCGGCGGCGCGCACGGTGCGCGCGCCGGCACGCCTGGACGTCGATGCCTGGGTGCCGGGTCACCCGCCGTATATCCTGCGCGGCGGATCCGGGGTGCGCAGCGAAGTGGCGCGCGTGCTCGAGCTGGGCTACCGCGGCCAGCCGGCGCAGGCGCTGTCGTACACGGTGACCCTGTATCACCACGACTACGATCACCTGCGCACGCAAGAGCTTGATCCAACCCGTCATTACCTGGTGTTCGCCAGCCTGATGGAAGGCAGCGGCAGCGGCATCGAGGCCTGGGGCAGCTGGCAGGCCATGCCGCGCTGGCGCCTGTCGGCCGGCTGGACGGCCCTGCACCAGCGCCTGCGCCTGAAACCGGGCGGCACCGACGTGGCCGGGCTGGCCACGGCGCGGCGCGACCCGTCGCATACGGTGCAGCTGCGCTCGAGCTACAACATCGACGATGCGCGCGAGATCGACATCACGCTGCGCCGCGCCGGCGCCATGCCGGCGTCAAGGGTGCCGTCGTATACAGCGCTGGACGCGCGCTTCGGCTGGCGGCTGCGGCCAGCTCTGGCCTTGTCGGTGGTGGGAGAGAACCTGAACGGCGGGCATGCGGAGTTTGGCTCCAGCACGTATTGGGCCCGGTTCGAGCGCAGGGTGGGCGTCAGATTGCGGTGGGATTATTGAAGGTTGACGCTTGCAGCAGCTGGAAGCTGCACTTTAGCTGAACCAGACACCAACGTTCCCGCGAAGGCGGGAACCCAGGTTTCATGTGCTGCCACTATGTCAAGCGCAAGTGGCTGCTTCAAGAACTCGGGTTCCCACCTGCGCGGGAACGACGTGCGAAAGCCGACGCTTGGAAATGCGGAACCGACTCTTAGATATCCGCAGCCAGCCTGGCCGCCAGGCCCGTATAGTTCGCCGGCGTCATCGCCAGCATCAAGTCCTTGGCTTCCTGCGGCACGGCCAGCGTCTCGATGAACTCGCGCAGCGCGTCGCGGGTGATGCCCTTGCCGCGGGTGAGTTCCTTCAGCTGCTCGTACGGGTTGGCGATGCCGTAGCGGCGCATCACGGTCTGCACCGGCTCGGCCAGCACTTCCCAGTTCGCGTCCAGGTCCTGTTCGAGGCGGGCGGCGTTCACTTCCAGCTTGTTCAGGCCGCGCAGGCAGCTGTCGTAGGCCAGCAGGGCGTAGCCGAAGCCGACGCCGATATTGCGCAGCACCGTCGAATCGGTCAGGTCGCGCTGCATGCGCGAGACCGGCAGCTTGTCGGCCATGTGGCGCAGCACCGAATTGGCCAGCCCCAGGTTGCCTTCCGAGTTCTCGAAGTCGATCGGGTTGACCTTGTGCGGCATCGTCGACGAACCGATTTCGCCGGCCTTCAGCTTCTGCTTGAAGTAACCCAGTGAGACATAGGTCCAGATGTCGCGGTTCAGGTCGAGCAGGATGGTATTGGTGCGCGCGATGGCGTCGAACATCTCGGCCATGTAGTCATGCGGCTCGATCTGGATCGTGTATGGGTTGAAGGTCAAGCCCAGGCGCTGTTCGATCACGTCCTTCGAGAACGCCGGCCAGTCGAATTCAGGGTAGGCCGACAGGTGGGCGTTGTAGTTGCCGACCGCGCCATTCATCTTGCCCAGGATTTCAACGTCGGCGATGCGCTTGACGGCGCGCTGCAGGCGCGCGACCACGTTGGCGAATTCCTTGCCCAGGGTGGTCGGGCTGGCGGTCTGGCCGTGGGTGCGCGACAGCATCGGCAGCGCCGCATTGGTGTGCGCGATCTGCGTCAGCTTGGCGATGATCGCCTGCAATGCCGGCAGCATCACGCCGTCGCGCGCGGCCTTGAGCATCATGCCGTGCGAAGTGTTGTTGATGTCTTCCGAGGTGCAGGCGAAGTGGATGAATTCGCTGGCCGCGACCAGTTCGGGCACATCCTTCACTTGCTCCTTGAGCCAGTACTCGACCGCCTTGACGTCGTGGTTGGTGACCGCCTCGATTTCCTTGATGCGCGCCGCATCCTGTTCGCTGAAATCCGCCGCCATCCGGTCGAGGTGAGCGATCGCTTCGTTCGAGAACGGCTTGATCTCGGCAAAGCCGGCCTGCGACAGCGCCTGCAGCCACGCGATTTCGACCTTCACCCGGTGGTGCATGAAACCTGTTTCCGACAGGATCGGGCGCAACTTGTCGGTTTTGGTGGCGTAGCGGCCGTCGAGCGGGGACAGGGCCGACAATGTCGGGGAAACTGCTGGGGACAGGGCGGTAGAGGTCATGGCGGGCGGTCCGGGCAAAAACGCGGATTTTACCACCGGAAGGCATTCGAACCCTTGCGCATCCTGCGCTTGGGAGATGTATGCGGGCGGCGACAGCGCAGGTTTTGCGGCAGGGCCCGATGCTATACTGGGTTTCGATCTTCAACTTTGTGCGTCCATGAAACTCATCGGTTCTGTCACCAGCCCCTACGTCCGCAAGGTCCGTGTCGTGATGGCGGAAAAAAAGCTCGACTATTCGTTTATTCAAGAGAATGTCTGGGCCGCCGACACCACCATCCAGCAGACCAATCCGTTGGGCAAGATCCCATGCCTGGTGATGGAAGACGGCAGCACCCTGTACGACTCGCGCGTGATCGCCGAATACATCGACACCCTGACGCCGGTCTGCAAGCTGCTGCCGCCCAACGGCCGCGACCGCGCCGAGGTCAAGGTCTGGGAAGCGCTGGCCGACGGCGTGCTCGACGCCGGCATCCTGGTGCGCCTGGAAACCACGCTGCGGCCCCCAGCCCAGCAAAGCCCCGAGTGGGTGGCCCGCCAGTGGGGCAAGGTGCACGCCGGCCTGCGCGTGATGTCCGAGCGCCTGGGCGAATCCAGCTTCTGCGCCGGCAACCACTATTCGCTGGCCGACGTCGCCGTCGGCTGCGCGCTGGGCTGGATCGCCTTCCGCTTCCCCGACATCGACTGGCGCGGCGACTACCCGAACCTGGCGCGCCTGTTCGATAAACTGTCCGAACGCCAGTCGTTCAAGGACACCGTCCCCTTCCTCGCGTGAGCGGCGCGCAGGGCATGGCCAGCGCCGTGGTCTTCGGCGAAGCGCTGGTCGACGATTTCAACGCCGAGCAGGTCGTCGGCGGGGCGCCGTTCAATGTGGCGCGCCACCTGGCCGCCTTCATGGCGCCCGTGCTGGCGATCACCCGCATCGGCGCCGACAAGAGCGGCCAGCTGGTGCGCGCCGAGTTCGAGCGCTTTGCCATGAGCGAGGCCGGGCTGCAGGTCGACCCGCTGGAAGAAACCGGCCGCGTGCTGGTCGAGCGCGGCGCGCGCGGCCACCGCTTCACGATCCTGCCCGACCAGGCCTATGACTACATCGACCGCGCCGCGGCGCTGGCCAGCGTCGACGGCATTGCGCCGGGCGTCGTCTATTTCGGCATGCTGGCCCAGCGCAACGAGGTGTCGCGCCGCGCGCTCGCGGCCGTGCTGGACGCCAGCACCGGCATGGCTGCGCGTTTCCTCGACCTGAACCTGCGCGACGGCCAGTACGACGAACGCGGCGTCACCCGCTCGCTGCAGGCGGCGAACATCGTCAAGGTCAACGAAGAAGAATTGCAGGTGCTGTTCGGCTGGTACTTCCAGATCAAGCCCGAAGACCCCGCGCTGTCGGCCGACGAGGTGCATGCCTCGTGCCAGGCTTTATTGAAGATGTTCTCGCTCGACGCGCTGCTGGTCACCCTGGGCCATCGCGGTTCGGTGTATTTCGGGAGCGACGGCCAGGTGCTGACCCAGCGCGACCATCCGGCGCCACCATTCGTGATCGATACGGTGGGGGCGGGCGACGCCTTCGCGGCGATCTTCCTGCTCGGGCGCATGCGCGGCTGGCCGCTGGAAACGAGCCTGGCGCGCGCGAACGAATTCGCCGGCGCGATCTGCGCGATTCCCGGCGCGGTGCCGAGGGACATGGGGTTCTACGACAAGTGGATGACGCGCTGGCGCTGACAACTTTCAGTCGCGTTGATCGGGCCGTTCCCGCGACGCGGGAACCTGAGCAGGCGTGATCGGCCGACGGCGCAGGACGCACCGCCAGCCATATCGGATCACGTAGCGATCTGGCTCTGCAGATAATTCTGGATGCCGACCTTGACGATCAGGTCGAGCTGGGTTTCCAGCCACTCGATATGTTCTTCGGTGTCTTCCAGGATCATCAGGAACAGGTCGCGCGACACGTAGTCGGCAGCCGCTTCGCAAGCGGCGATGCCTTCCTTGACGGTCACTTGCGCGGCGCGTTCGAGCTTCAGGTCGCATTCCAGCATCTCCTGGGTCGATTCGCCGATCAGCAGTTTGTGCAGCGCCTGCAGGTTCGGCAGACCGTCCAGCATGAGGATGCGGTCGATCAGTTTGTCGGCGTGTTTCATTTCACCGATCGATTCGTCGTATTCCTTCTTGCCCAGCTTTTCCAGGCCCCAATGGCGGTACATGCGCGCATGCAGGAAATACTGATTGACTGCGGTAAGTTCATTGGTCAGCTGTGCGTTCAGCAGACGGAGAACGTTTTGATCGCCTTTCATGGGGTGCCCCTGGTGATATTTGAATGGCCTCAATGATAGCAAACAAGCCGCCATGACATGCCCTCAAAAGAGGTAAAAATGGCCAAAAAATCGCATTAAATCGAAGAAAAAGCCGCGAATTGCGCCGTAATAGCAACCGTTCTCACTCCAGTATGAAAACGCTTCTCGCTACCGCCAAAATGAAATGAAATCGCCATTCATTTCATGAAGACGTACATGTCAGTCCGGTTTCCTTAATTGGAAAATAATGCGGGAGCAGGGAGTCCAGATACGACAAAGCCCCGTCATGGACGGGGCTCTCGTGGATGGCAGAACCGGGAATTCAGGCGGTCTGCGGAATGCGGCGCACTTCGGTGATGGTGGTCTTGCTGTCGATATGCTCGTGCAGGACTTCGCGCGCATAACTGACGCATTTGCCGCACATGGTGCCAACGCCCAGTTCCTTGCGCAGTTCTGCCATGGAAGAGATACCCAGGTCGGCCGCCTGGCGGATTTCACGGTCGGAGATGTTGTTGCAGACACAGACGATCATCGAAACTACCCTTGCTGTTTAGGCTACAAAATACGAATCATTCTCATTTGCGTTGATATTTTCTGTAAACTCGGCGGCAAACGCAAGCAGATTTTGCATATCGTGTGCACTTTTTTTGTGCTTTTCGTCCAGGCAATGACAAGCTGCAAATAGTAATAGTTCGCATTTAGGTTTATGATGTCGGCATCATCCTGTCGCTGTCTCATAAGCGCAACAATCATTTGGACGCTGCCATGACCCTAGCCCCCACCCTGTCCACACTCGACTCGCTGAAAGCGGGCCAGAGTGCCACCGTAGTCCAGCTGGCGCCGCATGCGCAGGGCGGCATCGACGTGCAGCGCCGCCTGATGGAGCTGGGCTTCGTGCCGGGCGAGCGCATCCGTGTCCTCAAGCGGGTGCTGGGCGGGCCGCTGGCGGTCAAGGTCGGCGAGTCGACTTTCGCGCTGCGCCGCTTCGAAGCGGCCCTGGTCTCGATCAAGGCGGATTGATCGCATGGGAGTCATGGAACAACAGGTGGCTGCGCGCACGCCACTGGTCGCACTGCTCGGCAACCCGAACTGCGGCAAGACCGCGCTCTTCAATCGTCTCACCGGCTCGCGCCAGAAGGTCGCGAACTATGCCGGCGTCACGATCGAGCGCAAGGAAGGCAGTTTCAAATCACCGGCCGGCCGGCATTTCCGCGTGCTCGACCTGCCGGGCGCCTACAGCCTGAACGCCCAGACGCCGGATGAAGGCATCACCCGTGACGTGGTGGCCGGCCTGCGCGCCGGCGAGGCCGCGCCGGACGCCGTGCTGTGCGTGGTCAATGCCACCAACCTGCGCCTGAACCTGCGCCTGGTGCTGGAGCTCAAGCGCCTGGGCCTGCCGATGGTGCTGATCCTGAACATGGTCGACGTCGCCAAGAAGCGCGGCATCGAGATCGACACTGCGAAACTGTCGCACGAACTGGGCATGCCGGTGGTGGAAACCGTCGCCATCCAGTCGGGCGGCGAACAGGCGTTGCTCGCCGAACTGGATCGCATGCGTTTTGACGCGCCGGTCAAGGCCAATCCGCTGTCGGCGATCGACGCGGTGCCGGTCGAGGAGACCCAGCGCGAAGTACGCCGCATCCTGGCCGCCGCCGTTTCCACCGCGAAGGACACCGGCAACCTGACCGAGAAGATCGACAACGTCGTGATGCACCCGGTCGCCGGCCCGATCATTCTGGCCGCGCTGATGTTCCTGATCTTCCAGGCCGTGTTCAGCTGGGCTGGCACGCCGATGGACCTGATCGAGGCCGGCGTCGGCGCGCTGGGCGAGTTTGTCGGCGACCTGCTGGGCGAAGGCATCCTGCACAGCCTGATCGTGGACGGCATCATCGCCGGCGTCGGCAGCGTGCTGGTGTTCCTGCCGCAGATCCTGATCCTGTTCTTCTTCATCCTGCTGCTCGAGGACGTGGGCTACCTGCCGCGCGCGGCCTTCCTGCTCGATCGCATCATGGGCAGCGTCGGCCTGTCGGGCCGCGCATTCCTGCCGCTCCTGTCCTCGTTTGCCTGCGCGATTCCCGGTGTGATGGCCGCGCGCACGATCCAGAATCCGCGCGACCGCCTGGTGACGATCATGATCGCACCACTGATGACGTGCTCGGCGCGCCTGCCCGTGTATGCGCTCCTGATCGCGGCCTTCATTCCCGACCAGAAGGTGGCCGGCATCCTGAACCTGCAGGGCCTGGTGCTGTTCATCCTGTACATGGCCGGCATCCTGTCGGCGATGGCGGTGGCCTGGTTCATGAAGCGCCGCAGCACCTACAAGCAGCACGCGCTGATGCTCGAACTGCCGGCCTACCACTGGCCGCAACTGAACGCGCTGGCCTCGGGCCTGTGGGAGCGCACCAAGATCTTCCTGATGCGGGTCGGTACCCTGATCCTGACCATGATGATCCTGCTCTGGCTGCTGTCGAGCTTCCCGGGCGCCCCTGAAGGCGCGGCCAATCCGCCGATCTACTACAGCGTGGCCGGCATGATCGGTCGCGCGCTGGAAGTGATCCTGGCGCCGATCGGCTTCAACTGGCAGATCGCGATCGCGCTGGTGCCGGGCATGGCCGCGCGCGAAGTGGCGGTCGGCGCATTGGGCACTGTGTACGCGCTGTCGGGCGGCGACGAAGTCGGCGACACCCTGGCGCCGCTGATCGCGCAATCGTGGTCGCTGGCCACCGGCCTGGCGCTGCTGGCCTGGTATGTGTATGCACCGCACTGCCTGCCGACGCTGGCCACCGTGGCCCGCGAAACCGGCAGCCGCAAGTACGCCTGGATCATGGCCGGCTATATGTTCGGCCTGGCCTATGTGGCAGCCTTCATCGTCTACCGCGTCACCCTCGCCATTACCGGAGCTTGAGTCATGCAGGAACTGGCCGTCGTCATCATCGTCTCGCTCGCCGCGCTGTACCTGGGCGCGAAGTACATGCCGGCCGGCCTGCGCACGCGCCTGGTCACGCACCTGACCCGCGGCGGCAAGCGTTCGGCCATCGCCCGCTGGCTCGACAAGTCCGGCGGCGGTTGCGGCGGCGGCGGCTGCGGCAGCGGCTGCGCACCCAAGCAACCGGACCCGCCGGGCAAGCACCGCGTGATCAAGCTGCACCAGCGCTGACGATATTCAGTCCTTCAGCGCCGCGATCAGGCGCTGCGCGTCGAATGGCGCGTGCACCTTGATGTCGTTGTCGAAGTAGCAGTAGACATCGCGCTTGCCGCGCTTGGGCGGGGCCTTGCCCGAGACCAGGCAGGCATCCTGCGGCTGTCCTCCATCGCGCCAGGCGCGGATCCTGTTCGCCCAGCGCGCGATGGCCTCGTCGTCGTAGCCGCTCGCATACAGTTCCTTGTCGCCATGCAGGCGGACGTACATGAAGTCCGCCGTCACGTCCTCGATCTGCGGCCAGCGGCCGGCGGTATCGGCCACCACCAGCGCCACCTTGTACTTGCGCAGCAGGGCGATGAAGGCCGGGTCGCGAAAGCTCTCGTGGCGGATCTCGACCGCGTGCCTCAGCCGTCGCTTGTCCGGTCCGGGATCGAGGGCGACCCGACCTTCCATGCGTTCCTGGTAACCCTTTGCGCGTTCGGCCGCCGCGTGGGTGTCATGCGGCAGCAGGGACAGGAAAGCCTCGAACCGTTCCGGGTCGAAGGAAAAGTTGGGAGGGAACTGCCACAGCATGGGGCCGAGCTTTTCACGCAGCTCGAACATGCCCGAGGCCAGCACATTGGCCAGCGGTTTCTCGACCTCGCGCAGGCGCAGCATATGGGTCAGGAAGCGGTTGCCCTTGACGCTGAACACGAAGCCGGGCGGCGTCGCCGCATACCAGGCGGCATAGCTGGCCGGCCGCTGCAAGGCGTAGAACGAGCCGTTGATCTCGATGCTGGGCAGCTGGCTGGCGGCGTATTCGAGCTCGCGGTGCTGGGCGAGGCCAGGCGGATAGAACTTGCCGCGCCACGGCACGTAGCGCCAGCCCGAGATGCCGATGTAGGTCGATCCGCTCATGCCTGCCACGATACACGGGCCCTGGGTGCGCGGTCGTGCGCTGGCGCACCCAGCTTGCCCCCGGCCTCCTCCGGCCTTTTGGCAAAGGCCCAACGGTGCTAAGCTAGCGGCCATTATCAGCATCGAGAAGCGCCATGATCGTCGTCCACCACCTGAACAACTCGCGCTCGCAGCGCATCCTGTGGCTGCTCGAAGAGCTGGGCCTGGAATACGAGATCAAGCGCTACCAGCGCGACCCGAAGACCATGCTGGCCCCGCCCGAGCTGAAGGCCGTGCACCCGCTGGGCAAGTCGCCGGTGATTACCGACGGCGACCTGGTCGTGGCCGAATCGGGCGCCATCGTCGAGTACCTGGTCGAGCGCCATGGCGACGGCCGCCTGCAGCCCGCGGCGGGCACCCCGGCGCGCCTGCGCTATACCCACTTCCTGCACTATGCCGAGGGCTCGGCGATGCCGCCGCTGCTGCTCAAGCTGGTGTTCGACAAGGTCGAGAGCAGCCCGATGCCGTTCTTCGTCAAGCCGATCGCGCGCGGCATCGCCCAGAAGGTCAAGCGCAGCTTCGTGCTGCCGCAGATCGCGCTGCACCTGGGCTACCTGGAAGCGGAACTGGACAAGCATCCCTGGTTTACCGGCGAAGAGTTTACCGCGGCCGATATCCAGCTCAGCTTCCCGCTGGAGGCGGCCGCCGCGCGCGGCGGGCTCGATGCCAAATACCCGAACCTGTCCGGCTTCCTGAAGCGCATCCATGGCCGGCCCGCCTACCAGCGCGCGCTCGAGCGTGGCGGCAAGTACGAGATCGGCAAGTGAGCGGCAAGGCGTAAGGAACCAGCATGGCCAAGCTGCTTGCCATCGACGGACTGAACATCGTGCGGCGCGTGTACGAGGCCAGTCCCGAACCGGATTCGGACCTGAAGGCCAGCATCGCGCTGCGTCACGCCTTCTCGTCGTTTCGCAACGTGCTCGAGACGCATGCGCCGACCCACGTGCTGGCCGCTTTCGATTACGGCGGACCGAACTGGCGCCACGCGCTATATCCGCGCTACCGCGAGGGAAGGGCGGCGATGCCGCACGAGCTGCGCGCGGCGCTGCCCGAATTCCATGACCGCCTGCGCGCGGTCGGCCTGCATGTGGTATCGGTGCCCGAGGTCGAGGCCGACGACGTGATCGCCACCGGCGTGATGCGCTGGCTGTCCGAAGGCAAAGGCGAGGCCATCGTCGCCACCACCGACAAGGACCTGCATCCCCTGATCGCGCACGGCGCGCTGGTATGGGACCACTTCAAGAACGAATGGCATGACGACGCCTGGGTGCGCCAGCGTTTCGGCGTCGCTCCCGAGCTGCTGCACGACCTGCTGGCGCTGATGGGCGACCCGACCGACGGCGTGCCGGGCGTGTCCAAGGTCGGCATGAAGACGGCCGCGCGCCTGCTCAACGCCTATGGCAGCCTGGACGCGGTGATCGCGGGCGCCGGCATCCTCAAGACGCCGCTCGGCGAAAGACTGCGCGCCGAGCGCGAGATACTCGAGATCTCGCGCTGCCTGGTCTCGCTCAAGCTCGACGTGCGCCTGGGCGTGACCTGGAATATGCTGGCCTACGACGCGCATTAGAGAGGAGACGACGCGATGCTCAAGGCGGTAATCGTGGATGGAAACGCGGTCTCGCGTGCGATGCTGGGCACCGTGCTGGCCGATGGCAGCTACGAGGTGGTGGGCGCCACCCACACCAGCGCGCTCGGCTACGGCCTGGCGATGAAGCACCGCCCGCACGTGATCTGTATCGCGCGCGAGCAGGTCGAGGATGGCAATGACGTGGTCGAGCAGTTGCGCACCAACCTGCCCAAGACGCTGATCTTCCTGGTTTCGGCCACGCTCGACGCGCAGGCGGTGCAGTCGGCGGCGGCGCGCGGCGTGCACGGCTTCATCGTCAAGCCGTTCAAGGCCGACACCGTGCTCAAGACGATCCGCAATACCGTACTGGCTTTCGTCAAGAAGCAGCAGGCGGCGGCCAAGCCGGCCGCATCCTAGTTCCGGCGCCTGAACTCGTCGGATGCGATCGCCGCCAGTTCGCGCAGCGCGCGCAGCTCGCGCTCGCGCAGGCGGCGCGGTTCGCGGTCCAGTACGCACAGCGAACCGAGTGCGAAGCCCTGCGCATCCAGCACCGGATAGCCGGCGTAGAAGCGGATGTGCGGTTCGCCCGTCACCAGCGGATTGACGGCGAAACGCGGATCGGCGCGCGCGTCTTCCACCACGAATGCGGCGTCTTGCATGATCGTGTGGCTGCAGAAAGCCACATCGCGTGGGGTTTCGCTCTGCCGCATGCCGATGCGCGACTTGAACCACTGGCGTTGTCCAGATAGCAGCGTAAGCAGCGCCATCGGGCATTCGGTCACGTGGCTGGCCAGCCAGGTCAGGCGGTCGAACGCTGCTTCGTGCGGCGACTCCATCAGCTTCGAGGCGGCCAGTGCCTGCAGTCGCCGGGCCTCGCCGGCCGGCACCGGGTAGGTCGGAGCCAGGCTGGGCACGAATTCGCCGGTCGGTGCGGGGCAGTCGGCGGCGGCGTCCGCCGCGTGCTGGCGCAGCAACTGGCGCACCGCGCTCAGATGCACCCGGCGATGGCCGCCCGGGGTCTTCCAGGTCGGCAGCGCGCCGCCTTCCATCCAGACCTGCGCGGTGCTTACTGCCACGCCCAGCAGACGCGCCGCTTCGCGCGTGGTCAGGATCGGGTCGTCGTTCTCAGGTCTGGTCATCATGGCGTGCTGTATTGCTGCAATACATCGATTTTACACCAGGCAACAAAAAATGACGGAAATGACGAGCTAATGGCAATAATTGTTGACTGAGGGAATTTTTTTCTCGACAATGAAAGCTAGCTCGTCAATTTCGTCATTTTGTGCGCCCACGCCGCACCACCAGCCGGACCGCCCATGAATACACTAACCGAACCCGCGCCGTTTGCCGCGGCGCCGTATGAAACGGCGCGCCTCGAGGCATTGCGGCGCCTGGAACTGCTCGATACCCCGCCCAGCGAGGCCTTCGACCGCATCACGCGCATGGCGGCCCACTTGTTCGACCTGCCGATCGCCGCCGTGTCGCTGACCGACAGCGACCGCCAGTGGTTCAAGTCGAAGGTCGGGGTCGCGCACGACACCATCCCGCGCGTGGGGGCGCCGTGCGCAAGCGTGGCCGACAGTGGCGACGCGCTGGTCGTGACGGACCTGCTGGAGGACGATCATTTCCGCGACAGCTTGCTGGCCGACAGCGGTATCCGCTTCTACGCCGGCGCGCCCCTTACCACCAGCGATGGCTATTGCCTGGGCGCGATGTGCGTGCTCGGCCTCGAGCCGCGCCAGGTGACGGCGGCCGAGAGCCAGGCGCTGAAAGACCTGGCGGCGATGGTGATGGCGCAGATCGAGCTGCAGCACGCGCTGGGCAGGATCGATCCGGTCAGTGGCCTTCCCAACCGCAACCAGTTCCTCAGCGACTTCATCGACCTCGAGCTGGCCGAAACGGCCGGCGACATGCGGCTCGCGGCCCTGGTCAGCCTGGCGAGCCCGCAGGAATTGAGCGACGCCCAGCGCGTGATGGGCGCCGGCTATCTCGACGACATGGTGCGCGGCGCGCTGCCGCAGCTGCGCCTGGGCGGCGCCGGCAAGATCTACCACGTGGCCAGCACCCAGTTCGCTTTCTTCGCACCGCCAGGTGTCACGCTCGAGACCTTCTGCGGCCAACTGCAGTCCTGGCTCGACACGCACGCCAGCTATGGCCAGGCGCGCTTCATCACCACGACCACGGTCGGCATCGCGCCGTTCACGATTGGCCAGGGCGATGGCCTCGACCTGCTGCGCAATATGCACAGCGCTGCCCACGACGCCCTGGCCGCCGAGCGCTGCGTGCGCGTGTTCTCGTCCGAGCACGACGCGTTGCTGCAGCGCCGCTTCTGGCTGGTGAACGCCTTCGCCGCCGCGCTCGAGAGCCCCGACCAGCTGCACCTGGTGTACCAGCCCAAGGTCGGATTGAAGGACGGCGCCTGCGTCAGCGTGGAGGCGCTGCTGCGCTGGAACCATCCCGAAATGGGCGTGATCTCGCCCGGCGAATTCATTCCCGTGATCGAGGCCACCTCGCTCGCGCGCGCCACCACCGATTGGGTGCTGGCCTCCGCCATGCGCCAGATGACCGCATGGCGCGAAGAGGGCGTCACGCTGCAGGTGGCGGTGAATGTGTCGGCGGTGAACCTGGAAGAGCAGGATTTCTGCGACCGCGTGCTCAAGCTCCTGCTGCGTCATCGCTTGCCGCCGGCAAGCCTGGCCCTCGAGCTGACCGAGAGCGCGCTGATGCGCAACCCCAAGGTGGCGCAGGCCACGCTGGAGCGCCTGGCGCGCGCCGGGGTGCAACTGGCGATCGACGATTTCGGCACCGGTTACAGCAGCCTGTCCTACCTGCAAAGCCTGCCGGCCAACGTGGTCAAGATCGACCAGAGCTTCATGCGCAACCTGATCCAGGACGAGCGCCGGCGCGCGCTGGTGGGCACGATGATCAAGCTGTCCCACGACCTGGGTCACAAGGTAGTGGCCGAAGGCGTGGAGACGGCGGACGTGGAGGAGTTCTTGCGCGCGGCGGGCTGTGACGAGGTGCAGGGCTACCTGCATGCGCGTCCCATGACGCCGAGCGCGCTGGCCGAATGGCTGGCCGGGCGCGCTCGCTGAGGGTGCTACACGATGCCCGAGCGGGCATCGATGATGCCGCCGCCCAGGCAAACGTCGCCATCGTACAGCACGGCCGACTGGCCCGGCGTCACCGCCCACTGCGGGTCGGTGAAGTCGAGGGTAAAGCGGTTGGCGCCCTCGGCCAGCACGCGGCAGGCCACGTCGGCCTGGCGGTAGCGGGTCTTGGCCGACAGTTCGCGCGGATCCGGCGCCTCGCCCGCGATCCAGCTGGCCTGGCCGGCCTCCAGGCGGTTCGACAACAGCCATGGATGGTCGTGGCCCTGCACGATGTACAGGGTGTTGGCCTCGATGTCCTTGCGCGCCACGAACCACGGCTCGCTGGTGCCGTCGGCGTTCTTGCGCGATTTGAGCCCGCCGATGCCGATGCCCTTGCGCTGGCCCAGCGTGTAGAACGACAGGCCGACGTGCTCGCCGACCCTGGTGCCGTCGTCGAGCAGGATCGGGCCCGGTTTGTAGGACAGGTAGCGGTTCAGGAAGTCGCGGAACGGGCGCTCGCCGATGAAGCAGATGCCGGTCGAATCCTTCTTGGCGGCGTTCGGCAGCTTGAGCTTCTCGGCAATCTTGCGCACCTCGGTTTTCGGGATTTCGCCCAAGGGGAACAGCGACTTCGAGAGCTGCGCCTGGTTCAGGCGGTGCAAGAAGTAGCTTTGGTCCTTGGTGGCGTCGAACGCCTTGAGCAGCTCGAACTTGCCGGTGCCGAGGTTTTCGCGCACGCGCGCATAGTGACCGGTGGCGATCAGGTCGGCGCCCAGCTTCATCGCATGGTCGAGGAAGGCCTTGAACTTGATCTCGGCGTTGCACAGCACGTCCGGGTTGGGTGTGCGGCCGGCCTGGTATTCGCGCAGGAATTCGGCGAACACGCGGTCCTTGTACTCCGAAGCGAAGTTGACCGCCTCGATGTCGACCCCGACCACGTCGGCCACGCTGGCCGCGTCGATCCAGTCCTGGCGCGTCGAGCAGTATTCGGAGTCGTCGTCGTCTTCCCAGTTCTTCATGAACAGGCCGACCACGTCGTAGCCTTGTTCTTTCAGCATCCACGCCGCGACCGAGGAGTCGACTCCGCCCGACATCCCGATCACGACTTTTTTCTTGCTCATGTTACGTCCGTATTGAATTCAGATCCCACCCTCGAACACCGAGGGATGGGTGTGCAGCAGGGACAGCGGCGTGCTCTGGCCGGCCAGGTAGTCGTCGACGCACTTGAGTACGATCGGGCTGCGGTGGCGGTCGGCGGTGGCGGCGATCTCGTCGCGCGTCATCCACAGGGTACGCAGGATGCCTTCGTCGAGCGGCTGGTCGAACTTGCGGCCGACGTCGCCGGCGAAGGTGAAACGCAGGTAGGTAACGTCGGCATTGCGCGACTTCGAGTGGTAGCGCGACATATACATCCCCACCAGCGTGCGCGGTATGAACTCGTGGGCGGTTTCCTCGAGCGCTTCGCGCACGACCGCTTGTTCCAGCGATTCGTGCGGGTCGAGATGGCCGGCGGGCTGGTTCAGCTTGACGCCCTCGCTCGTCTCTTCTTCGATCAGCAGGAAACGGCCCTCGTGCTCGATGATCGCAGCCACGGTAACCGATGGTTTGAAGATGTCGCTCATGCCTGTCCTTGAAAATGAGCCGGTATTCTACCTCGGGCCGGGCCTGCTTTGCTCAGCCTGGTCCCGCCTGTGGTGGTTGCCTGTCGTTAATTGGGCTTGATCTGTCGCAAAAATGCTGACAAATCCCCTGCCGGGATTGTGTTTGCTCAGCACAACACCCGCTTCGCCAAAAGAAATTTATATTTGGGAAATTGTTGTAAAGACGTGATAGATTGGACCCCGGCATCCACGTACGGAGGAATCCATGAGGATAGGCATACCGGCCGAGACAAGGCCGGGCGAGACCCGTGTTGCAGCAACTCCCGAAACCGTCAAGAAGTTGTCCGCCAAGCACCAGATCCTGGTGCAGGCCGGCGCCGGACTGCATGCGGCGGCGCCGGATGCCGCCTATGAGGCGGCAGGCGCCAGCATCGTCGACGGCGCCACCGCTTTCGGCGCCGACATGGTGCTCAAGGTGCGTAGTCCAGACGCCGCCGAACTTGGGCTGATGCGGCGCGATACGGTGCTGGTCGGGATGCTCGATCCTTTCGATGCCGACAATCTCGGTGCGCTGGCCGGCGCCGGCCTCAGCGCCTTCGCGCTCGAAGCGGCGCCGCGCATCACGCGCGCGCAGTCGCTCGACGTACTGTCGTCGCAGGCCAATATCGCCGGCTACAAGGCTGTCCTGCTGGCCGCGAATACCTATGGGCGCTTCATGCCGATGCTGATGACCGCGGCCGGCACGGTCAAGGCGGCGCGGGTGTTGATCATGGGCGTCGGCGTGGCCGGGCTGCAGGCGATCGCCACCGCCAAGCGCCTGGGGGCCGTGATCGAGGCGTCGGACGTGCGCCCGCCCGTCAAGGAGCAGGTGGAGTCGCTCGGCGCCAAGTTCATCGACGTCCCGTATCTGACCGACGAGGAACGCGAGATCGCCCAGGGCAGCGGCGGCTATGCGCGGCCGATGCCGGCCGACTGGATGCGGCGCCAGGCCGAACTGGTGCACGAGCGCGCGAAGCTGGCCGACATCGTCGTCACCACCGCCCTGATCCCGGGCCGCAAGGCGCCGGTGCTGATCGGCGAAGAGACGGTGCGCGCCATGAAGCCGGGCTCCGTGATCGTCGACATGGCCATCGCGCAAGGCGGCAACTGCCCACTGACGGAACTGGGCAAGACCGTGATCAAGCATGGGGTGCACATCATCGGCGAAGCGAACCTGGCGGCGCTGGTGCCGGCCGATGCGTCGGCCCTGTATGCGCGCAATGTGCTGGACTTCCTCAAGCTCGTGATCGACAAGGACGACCGCTTCTTCATCGATCGCGAGGACGAGATCGTGACCGCGACGCTGGTATGCGCGGGCGGGGAAGTATTGCGTAAGTAGATTCTTCAAGCAGGTCACGACAAGACAGGAGACTAGGCATGGACATCAGCCACACCATCATCAACCTGATCATCTTCGTGCTGGCGATCTACGTCGGCTACCACGTGGTCTGGACCGTCACCCCCGCGCTGCACACGCCCCTGATGGCGGTCACGAACGCCATCTCGGCGATCGTGATCGTCGGCGCGATGCTGGCCGCCGGCCTGACCGAGGGCTTGACCGGACGGGTGGCCGGGACGGTCGCGGTGGCGCTGGCTGCGGTGAACGTGTTCGGCGGCTTCCTAGTCACCCAGCGCATGCTGGAGATGTTCAAGAAGAAGGAGCCGAAGGCCGCGCAGCGCGCCGACGTCAAGGCGCACACAGCGGAGGAGCGGGCATGAACGCCATCAGCATGAACCTCGTCACGCTGTTCTACCTGGTCGCCTCGGTGTGCTTCATCCAGGCGCTCAAGGGCTTGTCGTCGCCTTCGACCGCGCGCATCGGCAACGCCTTCGGCATGGCCGGGATGGCGATCGCGGTGGTGACCACGGTGGCCCTGATGCTCAAGCTGCAGGACAGCCTGGGGCAGGGCGGCGGCGCGGGCTTTGGCCTCGTGCTGCTGGGCGTGGTGGTCGGCGGCGCGATCGGGGCCTACGCCGCGAAGAAGGTCGAGATGACCAAGATGCCCGAGCTGGTGGCGGCCATGCACTCGCTGATCGGCCTGGCGGCGGTATGCATCGCGGTCGCCGCGGTGTCGGAGCCATGGGCCTTCAACATCGCCACGCGCGAGACCCCGCTGCCGTTCGGCAACCGGCTCGAACTGTTCATCGGCACCTTCGTGGGCGCGCTGACCTTCTCGGGCTCGGTGATCGCCTTCGGCAAGCTGTCGGGCAAGTACAAATTCCGCCTGTTCCAGGGCGCGCCGGTGCGCTTCGGCGGGCAGCACATCCTGAACCTGGTGCTGGCGATCGCGATCGTCGTGCTGGGCCTGATGTTCTGCTTCGCCGATGGCGTGGCCCCGAGCTGGACGCCCTTCGTCGCGATGGCGGCGCTGGCCTTCTTGCTGGGCGTATTGATCATCATCCCGATCGGCGGGGCCGACATGCCGGTGGTGGTGTCGATGCTGAACTCCTACTCGGGCTGGGCGGCGGCCGGCATCGGCTTCTCGCTGAACAACTCGATGCTGATCATCGCCGGCTCGCTGGTCGGCTCGAGCGGCGCGATCCTGTCGTACATCATGTGCAAGGCGATGAACCGCTCGTTCTTCAACGTGATCCTGGGCGGCTTCGGCGGCGAGGCGGCGGTCGACGACGGCGGCGCCAAGGAGCAGCGCCCGGTCAAGTCGGGCTCTGCCGAAGACGCCGCCTTCATCCTGCAGAATGCGGAGTCGGTGATCATCGTCCCCGGCTACGGCCTGGCGGTCGCGCGCGCCCAGCATACGGTAAAAGAGCTGGTCGACAAGCTGACCGAACACGGCGTGACGGTGCGCTACGCGATCCACCCCGTGGCAGGCCGCATGCCCGGCCACATGAACGTGCTGCTGGCCGAGGCCGAAGTCCCTTACGACCAGGTCGCCGAAATGGAAGACATCAACGGCGAATTCGGCCAGACCGACGTGGTCCTGATCCTGGGCGCCAACGACGTCGTGAACCCCGCGGCAAAAGACCCCAAGTCCCCGATCGCCGGCATGCCGATCCTGGAAGCCTACCGCGCCAAGAGCATCATCGTGAACAAGCGCTCGATGGCCTCCGGCTACGCCGGCCTGGACAACGACCTGTTCTACCAGCCGAACACGATGATGGTCTTCGGCGACGCCAAGAAAGTCATCGAATCCATGGTCAAGGCCGTCGATTAACCCCAGCCAATAGCCCAGTAATTAGGGTCAGTGTAGATTTAATGGCCAATTGATTGAAAGATCAGGCCATTCGCATAGCACAAATAATTCTAGACGACCGGTCTAATTAGGTATAGAGTAGGTTGATGGCAAAACTGACGACATCCGACCCCTCCGACGTCCGCGACAATATCCTCGCGGTAGGACAGCGCATCATGGCCGGCAAGGGTTTTTCGGCAGTGGGCTTGAACGAGATACTGACGAGCGCGGGGGTGCCCAAAGGTTCGTTCTATCATTACTTCGGCTCCAAGGATGCCTTCGGGGAAGCGCTGCTGACGAAGTATTTCGAGGATTACCTGGCCGACATGGACCTGACCCTGCAATTGCCAGACATGACCATGGCGCAGCGGGTCGTGCGCTATTTCGAGCAGTGGCGTGACAACCAGTCATTCTCCGATTGCCAAGGAAAATGCCTTGCAGTCAAGCTGGGCGCCGAAGTGGCTGACCTGTCCGAGCCGATGCGCCTGACCCTGAAGCAGGGCACGGCCAACATCGTGGCGCGCCTGGCCGGTGCGATCGAACGCGGCGCCGCCGAAGGCTCGCTGACGGTCGATGGCGAGGCGGTGCGTGCGGCCCAGAGTCTGTACCAGCTCTGGCTCGGCGCCAGCGTCATGGTCAAGATCGTGCGCGACGTCACGCCTTTCGATGCCGCGATGGAAACAACGCAATACGTATTGCAACTGCCCCGGTAAGCGGGGCGTATCCGGCGCTTCTTGCGAAACGCCATTTTTTGAAGCAATCTCTAGACGACTGGTCTACTTTCAACCGGAAGAAGGAAATACCACCATGAATATCCTGATCGTTCTCACCTCCCATGACACCCTCGGCGACACCGGCCGCAAGACCGGTTTCTGGCTCGAGGAACTGGCCGCTCCCTACTATGCGTTCAAGGAAGCGGGCGCCAGGGTGGTGCTGGCTTCACCTGCCGGCGGCCAGCCGCCGCTCGACCCCAAGAGCAATGAACCGTCGTTCCAGACCGCGCTCACCCGCCGCTTCGAAGCCGATGCGTCCGCGACCGCCGAACTCGCCGCTACGGTGCGCCTCGACAGCGTGTCGCAGGACGATTTCGATGCCGTGTTCTATCCGGGCGGTCACGGTCCGCTGTGGGACCTGGCGGAAGACGCCGACTCGATCGCGCTGATCGAAGCGTTCATCGCCGCCGGCAAGCCGGCGGCCCTGGTATGCCATGCCCCGGGCGTGCTGCGCCATGTAAGGAGTCCCGACGGCGCGCCGCTGGTCAAGGGCAAGCGGGTCACCGGCTTTACCAATACCGAGGAAGCCGCCGTCGGCCTGAGCGATGTCGTGCCCTTCCTGGTGGAGGACGAGCTCAAGGCGAAAGGCGGCATCTTCAGCAAGCTGGACGACTGGGCTTCGTACGTGGTGGTCGATGGCCTCCTGATCACCGGACAAAACCCCGGTTCGTCGGCCGCTACCGCCAGCACGTTGCTGGAACGCCTGGCCCGCCACGCCGGCTGAAGGGCCGTCGCGTCCAGGCAGGCTGAAATAAAGTGAGCACTGATGAGTGGTGGGTTCAGGAGAGGTTTGCCTGTTCTTTTTGACAGGCTAGCGGCGTCCGAACATCATCAGGTCGGCCAGCAGCATGCGCGCCGGTCGCGCCAGGTCGAGGGCGGCAAGGCCCAGGCCCAGCAGGGGTTGCAGCGGGCCGTCGCCGGTGAAGGCGCGGGCCATCGTGTCGGTCAGGCCGATCGTCACGCGGCGGTCTTGGGTACGTTCTTCGAGGAAGCGGCCGATCGCGGCGGAATCGGCGCCGCGCGCCAGCTGGCGGGCCAGGACGGCGGCGTCGCGCAGGCCCAGGTTCAGGCCCTGGCCGGCGACCGGATGCAGGGTTTGCGCGGCGTTGCCGATCGCGACCGTACGGGCGGTGGCGCGCGCTTCGGCGTTCAGGCCGAGCGGGAAGGCGACGCGAGGGGATACTTTCGTGAATGTGCCCAGGCGGGCGCCGAAGGTGTCGGTCAGCTGCTTCAGGAAGCTCGCATCGTCCAGGTCGAGGACGGCAGCGGCGCGCGCGGGACGTACGCACCAGACCAGCGCGTACTGGTGGCCGTCGGGGCCGTCTTCCGGCAGCAGGGCCAGCGGGCCCTCGTCGGTGAAGCGCTCGAAGGCGCGGTGCGGGATCGGCAAGTCGCTCGTCACGCGCGCGATCACGGCGGTTTGTTCGTAGTCGCGGCTGCGGGCGCGGTGGTCCTGCAGGCCGAAGACGCCGCCTTCGGCCTGCACCGCCACGTGCGCGCGCACCGTGCGGCCGTCGTCCAGCGTCAAGAGCGCGCCATCCGCCGCCTCTTGCAGTGCTTGCACGCGCGCGGGACGCAGCACGGCGACGCCGGCCGCCTCGCAGCGGCGCGCAAGGGCGTCGACCACGGCGCCATAGCGCGTCACGTAGCCCAGCGCCGGCAGGTCGTGCTCCGCGCGGTCCATCAGGCTGCGTCCCAGCTGGCCGCGGCGCGAGACATGGATCTGGTGGATCGCGGTGGCAGGCAGTGGCCAGGCGCCGACGTCGTCCAGCAACTGCACGCTGCCCCAGGACAGCGCGATCGAGCGCGGGTCCGAGATCGCCTGGCCCAGCGATTTGCCGTCGATCAGGACGATGCGCGGACCGGGCACCCCGCGCCGCGCCAGGAAGGCGGCCAGGGCCAGGCCCACCGGGCCTGCGCCGCAGATCGCCACGTCGAAGTCGAGGTCCTGTACTTGTTCGGTCATCGCGTTCCCCCCATCAATGCTTCGATATCCGCGACGTCCTTCGGCGCGTCGCCGGTCAGGATGCGGCAGCCGGTGTCGGTCACGACCACGTCGTCCTCGATCCGGATGCCGATGTCCCAGAAGCGTTCCGGCACGTCTTCTGCGGGACGCACATAGATGCCCGGTTCGACCGTCAACGCCATCCCCGGCAGCAGGGGCCGCGAGGGTTTGTCGGGCACGGCGACGTCGCGGTAGGCGCCGACGTCGTGCACGTCCATGCCCAGCCAGTGGCCGGTGCCGTGCATGTAGAACTGCGCATAGGCGCGCGACGCGACCGCCTCGTCGAGCGTGCCCACTTTATCCGCATCGAGCAGCCCGAGATCGAGCATGCCCTCGGTGAGCACGCGCACCGCCGCATCGTGGATCGCGCCGTACGGCCGGCCCGGATTGACAGCCGCGATGGCCGCGGCCTGCGCGCGCAGCACCAGCTCGTACAAGGTGCGCTGCGCATCGCTGAAACGGCCATTGGCCGGCCAGGTGCGCGTGATGTCGGCCGCATAGCCGTCGAATTCACAGCCGGCGTCGATCAGCACCAGATCACCGTCAGCGATCCGCCGATTGTTGGCGCTGTAGTGCAGCACGCAGGCATTCGCGCCGGAAGCGACGATCGAAGGATAGGCAGGGAACTGCGCGCCGTTGCGGCGGAACTCGTGCAGCAGCTCGGCCTCGAGTTCATATTCGAACATGCCGGGCCGGGTAGCGCGCATCGCGCGCGCATGCGCCTGGCCCGAGATCACGCCGGCGCGCGCCATCAGCGCGATCTCGTGCGCGTCCTTCAGCAGGCGCATCTCGTCCAGGATGCCCAGCAGGTGATGCGTCGCCTGCGGCGCGGTGACGCCGCTGCGACCGCGCGCGCGCACGGCCTTGAGCCAGAGCGCGACCCGGGTGTCGAGCGGTGAACCGAGCGCGTAGTACAGTGAGGGCGCGTCCGCCAGGATGTCGGCCATGCGCGCATCGAGTTCGTCGATCGGATATGCCTCGTCGACACCGAACTCGCGCCGCGCCGCCTCGGGGCCGAAACGGAACCCCTCCCAGATCTCGCGCTCGACATGCTTCTCGCGGCAGAACAGGATGGAGCGCGCCGCACGCTCGCCCTGCGCCGCCGCCAGCACCAGGAAGCTTTCGGGTTCGGCGAACCCGCTCAGGTAATAGAAATGGCTGTCGTGGCGATAGGGATAGTCGCTGTCGCCGTTGCGCAAGACCTCGGGCGCCGTGCCCAATACCGCCACCGCGCCCGGCTGCATCCGCGCCAGCACATCCGCACGCCGGGCGGCATACGGCATCATGACGCCGTCTTGGCCGTCCGCAGCGGCGCGTTCAGTTCTTCCAGCTGGCCCACGGTGCCGACATTGACCCACTGGCCCTGGTAGATCTCGCCGCCGACGCGGCCCTGCTCGATGAACTTGCGCATCAGGGGCCCGAACTTGAGGAACTCGCCGGCCTTGATCCCGTCGAACATCTCGGCGCGGTACACACCGATGCCAGCGAAGTTCCACTTGGCGGGCCCGTCGTTCTTGAGCGTGTACATGTCGAGCGCGAAGTCGCCCTCCGGGTTATGCCATGGATTCGGCGTCAGCCACAGCCAGGCGATGTCGCGCTTGTCGACCGGGTAGGGCACGCCCACCGCATCGATATCCTTCAGGGCGTCCAGCGCCAGTGAGAAATCGAAGTAGGGCGCATAGATATCGCCCGACACCGCCAGGAAGGGTTCGTCGCCCAGCAGGTGCAGCGCATTGGCGATGCCGCCCGCCGTCTCGAGCGGCGTCGGCTCGTGCGAGTACGCGATGCGCGCGCCATAGCGGCTACCGTCGCCCAGCTCGTCCTCGATCATGTGGCCGAGGTGGGAGTGATTGATCACGATGTCCGTGATCCCGGCGCGCACCAGGTTCAGCACGTGCCAGGTGATCAGGGGCCGCCCGCGCACTTTCAATAAAGGCTTGGGGCAGCTGTCGGTCAGGGGCCGCATGCGCTCGCCGCGGCCGGCGGCGAAAATCATCGCTTTCATGCGGACCTCAGAACGTGTAGCCGACTTGCGGCGCCTTGTTGTCGAGGGCGTCGAGCAGGCGCAGCAGCGGCTTGAGCTCGGTGTAGCGGTTCGCCGTCTTGCGCACGTAGTCGAGCACCGTCGGCAGGTCGCCCATGTAGTGCGACTTGTTGTCGCGGTAGTTCAGGCGGCAGAAGATGCCGAGGATTTTCAGGTGGCGCTGCAGGGCCATGAACTCGAAGTCGCGGTAGAACGCGTCGATGTCCGGATTGACCGGCAGGCCGGCCTGCTTGGCGCTCTGCCAGTAGCGCACCACCCAGTCCAGCACGATCTCTTCGTCCCACTGGATGTAGGCGTCGCGCAGGAGCGAGGCCAGGTCATAGGTTACCGGGCCATACACGGCGTCCTGGAAATCGAGCACGCCGGGATTGAATTGGTCGAGGAACATCAGGTTACGCGAATGGAAATCGCGGTGCATGAACACCTGCTGCTGCGCCAGCACGTTCGCCGTGATCGCCTCGAACACCTTGGCGAGCAGGGCCTGCTGCTTGTCGTCCAGCGTCACGCCCAGGTGGCGGTTCAGGTACCACTCCGGGAAGATGTTCAGCTCGCGCAGGACGAAGGCGCGGTCGAACTCGGGCAGCACGCCCGGCTGGCTGGCCATCTGGAACTTGAGCAGGGCGTCGACCGCGTCGGAGTACATGAAGGCGGCGTTGTCGCTATCCAGGCGCGCGAGATACGTGGTGGTGCCCAGGTCGCCCAGCAGCAGGAAGCCGCGTTCGACGTCGCGCGCGGCGATCGCCGGCACGGTCACGCCGGCGTCGAACAGCAGGCCCTGCACGTGGATATAGGCCGGCACGTTCTCGCGTTCCGGTGGCGCATCCATGGCGACCAGGGTCGCGCCCAGTTTGTCCCGCATGGCGGGCACGACGTCGTAGCGGAAGTAGCGGCGAAAGCTCGCATCGACGGAGGCAGGACGGCCGCTTGCGACTTCCACCAGGCCGGTCGAGGCCAGCCATTCGTTCAACTGCGCCAGGCGCAGATCGGGATCAAGTGCGGCGCCGGCGGAAGTGGAAGAGTTTTGATACAAAGATGACATGAAGCGGCCTGACGAATCCGGTTGGTTGAGCTAATTCCCATATAATAAGGGATTCATTCTAAAAAAACCGCCCTTTATGGTGCATGTCCGATTTTCCATGAGCTGCGATTTTCCATGAGCTGGTCGTCACGACAACCTTTCCCACCGCGGCAGGTGCTCGCGCTCTACGCATTGGTTTCCGCCACCGCGGTCCCGGCATTCGCCCAGGGGGTTCCCCCGGCGCCCCAGGCTGAAGACGAACTCCCCGTCACCATCCAGGCCGAGGAGATCGGTGGCCGTCCCGACCGCCGGCTCGACCTGAACCGCAACGTCGAGATCACGCGCGGCCAGACCGGCATCACAGCCGATACCGCCTGCTACCTGCGGGTCGAGGACGAAGTCACCGCCACCGGCAACGTCAATATGTGGCGCTTCGGCGACCGCTACAAGGGCGATGAGCTGCAGCTGAACATGGAGACCGGCAAGGGCTACCTGCTCAACCCGACCTACCTCCTGGCCGAGACCAACGGCCAGGGCCGCGCCGACCGCATCGACTTTCTGGGCGAGCAGCAGGCCCTGGTGCGCAACGGCACCTACAGCACTTGCGAAGGTCCCGATCCCGACTGGTATCTCAAGTCGAGCACCCTGCGCCTGGACAGCGGCCGCGACGTCGGCACGGCCGGCAAGACCATCATCTATTTCAAGGACGTGCCCATCATCGGCACGCCGGCGATGTCGTTCTCGCTGTCCGGCCAGCGCCGCTCCGGCTGGCTGCCGCCCACGGTGGGCTTCGGTTCGCAGGGCAAGGCCGAGGTGATGGTGCCGTACTACGTCAACATCGCCCCCAACCGCGACCTGACGCTGTATCCGCGCATGATGTTCGACCGCGGCTTCCAGATGGGCGCCACCGGCCGCTACCTCGGCAGCACCTATATGGGCGAGACCCACATCGAGGTGTTGCCGGACGACCGAGAAACGAATACCACGCGCTGGCGCGTCGACTCGCTGCACAACCAGACGATCGCGCCCAACTGGTCGTACGGCTGGAACCTGCACGGCGCCTCGGACGACGAATACCCGTCCGACTTCTCGCGCACCGTCTCGGCCAGCGCCGAACGCCAGCTGCTGCGCGAACTGCGCACCGATTACTATGGCCAGTTCTGGAGCCTGACCGCGCGCGCCCAGAACTACCAGGTGCTGCAAGACCCGGCCGCCGCGACCAATCCGAGCCTGACGGTGCCGCGCCCCTACGACCGCCTGCCGCAGATTAACTTCCGCGCCGCGCGCTACGACGTGGCCGGTTTCGACTGGTCGATCGACGCCGAGGCGACCCGCTTCGACCACCCCACCGACATCGGCGGCAACCGCGCCGTGGTGCAGGGGCAGGTCAGCTATCCGATCGTGCGTCCGGGCTGGTTCGTCACGCCCAAGCTGATGTACAACGCGGCCAAGTACGATCTCGAAGAGCATCGCAGCCGGCCCGGCCTGCCCACCAAGCTGTCGCGCACGATCCCGACCGTCTCGCTCGACAGCGGCATGGTGTTCGAGCGCCAGACCACGCTGTTCGGCGGCGCCGCGACCCAGACCCTGGAGCCGCGCCTGTTCTACGTCTACACGCCGTACGAAGACCAGAGCGATGTCCCGCTGTTCGACACCGGCCGCGCCGGCTTCAACTACGCCCAGCTGTTCTCCGAGAACCGCTACGTGGGCCTGGACCGCGTGTCCGACGCCAACCAGATGACGGCGGCCCTGGTGTCGCGCTTCATCCAGGAAGACGGCGCCGAGCGCCTGCGCCTGGCCTTCGGCCAGCGCCTGTACTTCGAAGAGCCGCGCGTGCGGCTCCCGGGCGAAACCGAGCACAAGAGCCGTTCCGACGTGCTGCTGGCCGCTTCGGGCACCATTTCCGAGTCCTGGACCTTCGATAGCGGCGTACAATACGATGCATCCGGAAGCAGTTTGTACAGTTCGAATGTCGGTGTACAGTGGCGTCCGGGGCAGATGAAGGTGTTGAATGCCGAATACCGTTATCAGCGTGACAGCTTCCGCAACATCGACTTTTCGGCGCAGTGGCCGATCGGGCGGCGCTGGTATGGCGTGGGCCGGGTCAGCTATGCGCTGCGGTCGTATGGCGTGGGGCAGCCGAGCAACAATCCAGCGACCGGCGGCAAGCTGATCGAGAGCCTGATCGGTCTCGAATATAAGGCCGATTGCTGGGTGTTCCGGATGGGTGCGCAGCGCTTCGTGACCGCGGCCCAGGAAACGTCGACGCCGATCTTCTTCCAGCTCGAGCTCAATGGCTTGTCGCGCCTGGGCCTGGGCAACCCGCTCGAGTCGTTCAACAAGAGCATCCCGGGCTATACGCGACTGAATACCGGAATCGGACGGCCATAAGCCAGCGTTCAGACTAGCCGTCCATACTAGCCGTCCATGATTCGTCGTCCACGATGTGAACTATCCTGAAATGAGTGCTTTCCAGATGATGCGTACTACCCGTTTGCAGTCCCTCCAGATGGCGGCAGCATTGCTGTGCGCGCTAACCGCAGGCCAGGCGCTGGCCCAGGCCGACACGCCGGCGACCGGCGGCGGCTTCCTGCCGCCCGCGTCGGCCAACGCCAAGGTGGTCGATTCGATCCAGGTCGTCGTCAATGACGAAGTGATCACCCGCAACGAAGTGGCGGGCCGCGTAACCCAGGTCACCCAGAACATGAAGGCGCGTAACGCCCAGATGCCCGACCCGGCCACCATGGAGCGGCAAGTGCTCGAGGCGATGATCGTCGAACGCGCCCAATTGCAGCTGGCGAAAGAAATGGGCGTCAAGGTCGACGACCGCACCCTGGACGCCACCATCGGCCGCATCGCCGAGAATCAAAAGATGTCGGTGCAGGACATGCGCAACCAGATGGAAAAAGAGGGCATGCCGTTCTCTCAGTTCCGCGAAGACATCCGCAACGAGATCATGATGCAGCGCCTGCGCGAGCACGAGGTCGACAGCAAGGTCCAGGTCTCGGAAGCCGAGATCGACACCTATATGGCCGCCGCCAAGGCCGCCGAGGCCGACCGCATCGAGGTCGACATCTCGCAGATCCTGGTGCGCGTCCCCGAAAACGCCTCGCCCGAGCAGATCGCCGCCCGCGCCGCGCGCGCCGAGGAAGTGATGCGTCAATTGCGCACCGGCGCCGACTTCGCGCGCATGGCCTCGACCTATTCCGACGCGCCCGATGCGCTCAAGGGCGGCGAGATCGGCTGGCGCGACGCCGACCGCTTGCCGCCGATGTTTTCGACCGAGCTGCGCAAGCTCGAGGCCGGCCAGGTGACCCCGATCCTCAAGACCAACGTCGGCTTCCACATCCTGAAACTGGCCGGCAAGCGTCCGCTGGGCGGCGAGACCGAAAAATCGGTGGTCGAGCAGACCCACGCGCGCCACATCCTGATCAAGGTCACTCCGACCATGACCGAGGGCGAGGTCAAGCGCAAGCTGCTCGAGCTCAAGGAAAAGATGGACAACAATGCCGGTACCTTCGAAGACCTGGCGCGCCTGCACTCGCAAGACGGTTCGGCTGCCAAGGGCGGCGACCTGGGCTGGCTGTACCCGGGCGACACCGTGCCGGAATTCGAGACCGCGATGAACGAACTCAAACCGGGCCAGGTCTCCGACGTGGTCCAGTCGCCGTTCGGTTTCCACCTGATCCAGGTCATCGGACGCAAGAGCGAAGACGTGACCTTGCAGAAGGAGCGCAATGTGGCGCGCCAGGTCCTGCGCGATCGCAAAATGCAGGAAGCGATGGAAGACTGGATGCGCCAGGTGCGCGACCGCGCCTACGTCGAGTTCCGCGAGGAGCAGTAACACCATGGTTGCGCCACAGGCGCCCGAGCGCCCGTTGGCGCACCAGAGGCCCGTCCTGGCGATCACGGTCGGCGAGCCGGCGGGCATCGGCCCCGAGATCGCGATCCGCGCCGCCTGGGCCTTGCGCGAGCAGGCCAACTGCGTGCTGATCGGCGACGCCGCCTTCCTGGCGCTGACCGCCAGCTTGATCGATCCGTCGATCCGCCTGGCGGCGCTGTCGACCCAGGCGCTGCGCAATGGCGGCCTGCCGCATTTCGGCCTCGAGCGCCTGGCGGTGGTCGACGTGCCGCTGGCCGCGCACGTGGTGCCGGGCCAGCTCGATCCCGAGAACGGGCTGGCGGTACTGGCCACGCTCGACCTGGCCATCGAAGGCTGCGCCTGCGGATGGTTCGACGCCATCGTCACCGCGCCACTGCAAAAAAGCACGATCAACGACGCCGGCATCGCGTTTTCGGGCCACACCGAATACCTGGCCGAGAAAACGGGCACGCCCAAGGTGGTCATGATGCTGGCCGGCGCGCCGGCGGGCGACCAGCCTTATTTGCGGGTCGCGCTGGCGACCACCCACCTGCCCCTGAAGGATGTCCCCGGCGCGCTCACGCGCGAGAACCTGGCCCAGGTGCTCGACATCCTGCACGCCGACCTGCGCGATAAATTCGGCATCGCGGCGCCCGTGATCCTGGTCACCGGCCTGAATCCGCACGCTGGCGAGAACGGCTATCTGGGCCGCGAAGAGATCGACGTCATCACGCCGGTGCTCGACGCTGCGCGAAGCCGCGGCATCGACGCGCGCGGCCCGTATCCGGCCGACACGCTGTTCCAGCCCAAATACCTGAAGGACGCCGACTGCGTGCTGGCGATGTACCACGACCAGGGCTTGCCGGTACTGAAGCACGCCACCTTCGGGCGCGGCATCAACGTCACCCTGGGCCTGCCGCTGGTGCGCACCTCGGTCGACCATGGCACCGCCCTCGACCTCGCCGCCCAGGGCCTGGGCCTGGCCGACTGCGGCAGCATGGAAGAGGCGATCCGCGCCGCCATGCACATGGTGGCCGCACGCCGCGGCGGCGCCACGAATACTTGAGAAAGCAATAATGAAACACGTCGCACGCAAGCGCTTCGGCCAGAATTTCCTGACCGATGACAATGTCTTGAACAATATTATCGACGCCATCGGACCACGCCGGGGCGAGGCCATCGTCGAGATCGGCCCGGGCCTGGCGGCGATGACGGCGCTGCTGCTCAAGTCGCTCGACCACATGCATGTGGTCGAGCTGGACCGCGACCTGGTGGCGCGCCTCGAAAAAGCCTATCCGCGCGAACGCCTCACGGTGCACTCGGGCGACGCGCTCAAGTTCGATTTCGGGACGATCCCGGTGCCGGAAGGGCAGAAGCTGCGCGTGGTCGGCAACCTGCCTTATAACATCTCGAGCCCGCTGCTATTTCACCTGACCGAATTCGCCCACCTGATCGAGGACCAGCATTTCATGCTGCAGAAGGAAGTGGTCGAGCGCATGGTGGCCGAGCCGGGCACCAAGGCGTACAGCCGCCTGTCGGTGATGCTGCAGTGGCGCTACGACATGGCGATGCTGTTCATCGTGCCGCCGACCGCCTTCGATCCGCCGCCGCAAGTCGAGTCGGCCATCGTGCGCATGGTCCCGACCCGTCGCCAGCTGCCATGCGACGGCAAGCGCCTGGAAGCCGTGGTGGCCAAGGCCTTCTCGCAGCGCCGCAAGGTGATCCGCAACTGCGTGGCCGGCATGTTCACCGAAGCGCAATTGGTCGAGGCCGGGATCGACCCCGGCCTGCGCCCGGAAGCGGTCACCCTGGAACAGTACGTCGCGCTGGCTAACTTGCCCGTTTCGTAACATCCGCCGGTCGGCTGCGCCGTACGCGCGGCCAACACGATCTACCCATCAGCGCCGCCCGCCGGCGCTTTTTTACGTCCAGAACCCGCTCTGCTGCGCCGCAGCATACGGGTTATCACGTATTCCAGGCACCTTGGCCCGCGTTTTATGCAGTCCGTCGCATCCTGCTGGAAGCCAGTGAAGCCATTTTCTATAGTGCTCACATGGACAGCCGATCCGGCGTCCCAACCGACCAGCAAGGAGCATACAATGAACGTCCTCAAGCACATGGAAGCCATTTTCATCGCCGCCGCCATCCTCGCCGGCTTCAGCAGCTACGCGGTGGCCGCCAATGCGCGCTCGGTCGAGGCTTACCAGTCCCAGGTGTCGGTCGGCATGGAAAAGATCGCCGTGGTGAAGGTCAGCGCCGCACGCTGAGCGCGGCCCGGTTAGCCGCATGAGAAAACGCGGGCAAAAAAAAGCCCGCTCAGAGAGCGGGCTGAAATCCAATTCTTTTCTGAGGAGAGTTGGAGGAGACAGGAGTTATTATGCTGCGCGGCAGCATATAAGTCTAATTTCCCTTTCAAATACTCGACATAAGAATTGTGTATATCTGCTTAGCCTGGTGCTGCGACGCAGTTGACCGCGATATTGGTCACTTCCGCGTTGGGCATCCGGCCGGTCCCGTTGACCACGGTGCAGACCTGGCCGGTTGGCTGGGCGATCACGACCACGCCATAGGTCGTGTCATAGGGGACGGCGGGCAGTGCGAAGTCGATCGGCGTGGTCACGCCAGATGTCCAATCGACCGCTCCGCTGCCGCCGGTACTGCCGTTGGCCAGCACCAGGCCATCCGCAGTCAAGCCATTGACCTTGCCTTTCAGTGCGAATGCATTGACGTAGCAAACGAAGGTGATGTTGATGTCCGCCAGCCGGCCTGCCGTATCGTTGAAATTCGGGATCGTGTTGGGCAAGTCGGTGCATGTGTCCTGGAATTGCGGCCGCGACTTGAAGGTCACGTTGTAGACATCACCATACTCGAGCTTGTTCGGGAAGGCGAAGCTGACCGTGCCGCCGGGTGTGGACGGCACCGGGATGGCGATTTCCTGGCCATTGGTTTGCAGGACTGCGCCGGGATAGACGATGCCGGCGATGGTGCCCTTGACAACAAACTCGGCTTTATCGCTGCCGCCACAGCCGGCCAGGCCCGCGGCCAGGGCCAGCGCGAGCGCCGGACGGATCAGGGAAGACTTCATGCTTGAGGCTCCAGGAAAATTAAGGGGTGCAGGTAACGGCGACATTGGTAATGGCCGTCGGTCCGACGACGCCGCTGCCGTTGCTGACCGTGCAGGTCTGGTCGGCAGGCTGGCGCAGGATCGTCACGCCGTATGGCGAGTCTTCGGGAACGTCGGTCATCTTGAACGAGGTTGCACCCGCCGCGACCGTCACATTGTCCGAACCGTTGACCAGGACCAGTTCGCCCTTCAGGTTGCTGATCGTGCCCGACAGCGCGTGGCGGTTCAGGTCACAGGTGATGTAGACGGTGTACACGTGGTAACCCGCACGGCCGCTCGCGTTCTCGATCCTGCAATCGCTGACGTTCGACGGCCGGGACTTGATTTCGACGTTATAGCGGTCATCGGTTGAAATCAGGTTGTCGAAACGCCACTGGCCTGCGCCAGAACCGTTCGATGGCGGCTGGATGGCGTAGTCCGAACCACCGTTATTGGTCACGACCAGGCCGGTTTTCGTCACGCCGGCGAACTCGCCGCCCAGCAGCAGCTGGCCATCGTCGCCACCGCAGGCGCTCAAGGCGACCGCGCATGCCAGCGCCGCACCGGCACGCAGGTAGGAACTCTTCATAACATCTCCAAATAATCTAGCGGGAAAGCGCAGCTGCGCGGTTGGAATAGAAAAATCGCTCAACATTTTAGTCCATTTGGCAAGCAGCCGGTCCATTTCAGGCGCATTTGGTTTTGTATCATGGTGTAACCAGGATTTAACAAGGGCAATACGTTTTGTGCGCACATTGCATTTGGATGGGGTCATCGCTATCCTTGGGACGCCCCATTCCCCCCTTACTGGAAGCCGATGACCCGCCGCCGACCCTGGCCCAAAGCTGTCTTGTTCGACCTCGACGATACCCTGTGGCCGATCGCGCCGGTGATCCTGGAAGCCGAAAAACTGTTGTATGCCTGGCTCGGCGCGCATGCGCCGCGGGTCGCCGAGCGCTTTACCATCGACAGCCTGCGCCAGGCGCGCCTGGAATTGCTGGCCAATCGCCCCGAATTCGGGATCGACCTGGGGGCGCTGCGCCATGCCGGCCTGGTCGCCGCCTTCGAACAGGTGGGCGAGGACCCCGGCAAGGTCGCACTGGCGATGACCGAGTTCTTTGCCGCCCGCAACGCCGTGACGCCGTACGACGATGTGGTGCCGGGCCTCGAGCGCCTGAAGAAACAGGTGCTGGTCGGCTCGGTCACCAATGGCGTGGCGGATTTGCACACCATCGGCCTGGCCCACCATTTCCAGGCATCGGTGGCGGCGCGCGAGTTCGGCCGCGCCAAGCCCGACCCCGGCATTTTCCTGGCCGGCTGCGCGGCGCTGAACGTGGCGCCATCGGACACCTTGTACGTGGGCGACGATCTGCTGCTGGACGTGCAGGGCGCCCAGCGCGCCGGCCTGCGCGCGGCCTGGATGAACCGGACCGGCAAGCTCAACGAACTGGCCCATGACGTCAAGCCCGATGTCGAGGTGAGTAGCCTGGACGGGTTGCTCGACTGGTTGGAGACGTCCCACGTGCACGAATAACAGGGCTGAACATGCGTCACAGCAAGCCTTGTGCTGCCGTGCCACGCCCCAACCTGCCTATAATACTTGTGCTCATTACGTGCGCCACTAAACGTTTCCTGGAATCATGCAACTCGACCACCGTGCCCATACCCTGCTCAAAGCGCTCGTCGAACGCTATATCGCCGATGGTCAGCCGGTAGGTTCGCGCGCGCTGTCCAAGCTGTCGGGCCTGGAATTGTCGCCGGCCACCATCCGCAACGTCATGGCCGACCTCGAGGACATGGGTTTCGTGGCCAGTCCACATACCTCGGCCGGCCGCATCCCGACTCCGCGCGGCTACCGCGTGTTCGTCGACACCTTGCTGACGGTGGGGCCGATCGACGACAAGGCGGTCGATGCCGAGCGCATGCGCCTGCCCCCGCCACTGGCCAACCAGCAGCCGCAAAAGCTGATCGCCAATGCGGCGCAGATGCTGTCCTCGCTGTCGCAGTTCGCCGGCGTGGTGCAGAGCCCGCGCCGCGAGTCGGTGTTCCAGCAGATCGAATTCCTGCGCCTGGGCGAAAAACGCATCCTGCTGGTGATCGTCGACCCGCGCGGCGACGTGCAGAACCGCCTGCTGTTGCTCGACAAGGATTATTCCCCTTCGCAACTGACCCAGTCGGCCAACTACCTCAACCAGAATTTCGCCGGCCTGTCGTTCGACGAGGTACGCAAGCGCCTGAGCGGCGAACTGCAGCAGCTGCGCGACGACATGGGGCGCCTGATGCAGGCGGCGGTCGAGGCCGGCAGCGAGGCGATGGCCGAAGGCGACGACATGGTCATCGCCGGCGAGCGCAACCTGCTGGTGTCCGACCTGTCGTCGAATATGAGTTCGCTGCGCCAGATGTTCGAGATGTTCGAGCAAAAAACCGGCCTGATGCAGTTGCTGGACGTGTCGAGCAAGGCAGGCGGCGTGCAGATCTTCATCGGCGGCGAGTCGAAGCTGGTGCCGATGGACGACATGAGCGTGGTGACGGCGCCGTATGCGGTCGACGGCCGCATCGTCGGCACCCTCGGTGTGATCGGGCCGACCCGGATGGCGTACGAAAGGGTGATCCCGATCGTCGATATCACGGCCAAGCTGCTGTCGAACGCGCTCAGCCATTCCTGAAACGGCGCCCCGTTTTGCGAAAAAAAGGCGCATGGGGAAACCCAGGCGCCTTTTTTCTGTGCTCGCGAAAGCGGGCGGCAGGCTTTATGCAGGCTTGTTGATGCCCCGGCACTGCGGGCAGCTGCCGTAGATCGCGAGCGCGTGCTCGACGATCGTGAAGCCATGCTGCTCAGCAATCATCTGCTGGCGTTTTTCGATCTCGTCGTCGTAGAACTCTTCGACGCGGCCGCAGGTGACGCAGACCAGGTGGTCATGGTGCGAACCGGCGTTGAGCTCGTAAATCGCCTTGCCGGTCTCGAAATGGTTGCGGTTGAGCAGGCCAGCCTGCTCGAACTGGGTCAATACGCGGTAGACGGTCGCGAGACCCACGTCCATATTGTCAGCCAATAGGATCTTGTAGACGTCTTCCGCCGTCAAATGCCGTACGGAGCTGTTCTGGAAGATTTCCAGGATTTTCAGTCGTGGCAGCGTGGCCTTGAGGCCGCTCGCCTTCAGGTCGGTCGGGTTGTTACTCATGTTTGTTACTCGAATATTGGCGGAGTGCTTTATGATATAGCGTTTTGAAAGCTCCCGCTCGAACGTTTTGAGGTTAACTATGCGCGTCAAACAAGCCGTATTCCATCGATTCTCCGCCAAAGCAGCGCTGGCGGCGGGTCTCGCCTGCACGTTGACGCTGTCCGGCTGCGCATCCTGGCGCAACCAGACACGCCCGGCGCCGCCGGTGGCGACGGATGCGGCCGCCACTGCGGCCGACGCGGAACAATCGGCCGCGATCGCCAATGCGGGCGCGCAAACCGTCCAGGCGACGCGCCTGCAAAAGTTCCTGTGGATCTTCTCGCCTTACCGTCCGGACATTCAGCAGGGCAACTTCGTTTCGCAAGAGATGCTCAATCAACTCAAGGCCGGCCAGACCCGCGACCAGGTGCGTTTCCTGCTCGGTTCGCCGCTGATGATGGATGCCTTCCACGCCGACCGTTGGGACTACCCGTTCTACCTGGCGCGCGGCAATGGCGAGCTGACCACCAGCCGCGTGACCGTGTTCTTCAAGGACGACGTGGTCGAACGTTTCGAGGGCGGCAACCTTCCGAGCGAGCGCGACTACATCGACCGCATCGCCGGTCCGTCGAAGGGCAGCAAGGATCATCCCGAACGTCGCCCGGTAGAGCCGGCCAAGGTTGCGGCACCTGCAACCCAGCAATAAGGAGGCGAGCATGACGATGTTGAATATCGCCGTCGCCGGCGCCAGCGGCCGCATGGGCCGCATGCTGATCGAAGCCATCCAGGACGCTCCCGACGCGCGCCTGGCCGGCGCCCTCGACGTGCCCGGCTCGCCCTTCATCGGCCAGGACGCGGGCGCCTTCGCCGGCATCCTGACCGGCGTGGTCATCGAGGACAGCATCAGGCACGGCCTGCACAATGCCGACATCCTGATCGACTTCACCCGCCCCGAAGGCACCCTGCAGCACCTCGAATACTGCGCCGCCAACGGCAAGCAGATGGTGATCGGCACCACCGGCTTCGATGACGCCGGCAAGGCTGCCATCGCGCTGGCCGCCGAAAAGATCGGCGTGGTGTTCGCCCCGAACATGAGCGTCGGCGTGAACGTCACCCTCAAGCTGCTCGAAGTGGCCGCCAAGAGCTTTTCCGAAGGCTATGACATCGAGATCGTCGAGGCGCACCACCGTCACAAGGTCGATGCGCCATCGGGCACCGCGCTCAAGATGGGCGAAGTCATTGCTGACGCACTCGGCCGCGACCTCAAGGAATGCGCCGTGTACGGCCGCGAAGGCGTGACCGGCGAACGCGATCCGTCGACCATCGGCTTTGCCACCGTGCGTGGCGGCGACGTGGTGGGCGACCACACGGTGATGTTCCTCGGCGCCGGCGAGCGGATCGAGATCAGCCACAAGTCGAGCAGCCGCGTGACCTATGCCCACGGCTCGCTGCGCGCCGCGCGCTTCCTGGCGGACAAGGCCAACGGCCTGTTCGACATGCAGGACGTGCTGGGCCTGAAAGGTTGAACATGGCAGTGGCAGAACTGAACGGCGCCGCCATCATTGACGAAGCCTCGTTCCACCAGCAGAGCCGCGAGGCCTTCGGTTTCCCGGCCGACTATGCGGACAGCATCGACGCCTGGGTCGACTGCATGAGCTATCTGCGCGACGACGAGAACATGACCAGGTTCCGCCTCAAGCCGAACGAGGTGCTGGAGATCGTCATCCTCGAGGCAGACAAGTTCAAGGCGGCCGCGCCAGACCTGCTGGAAGAGCTGGCCTTTTGCGTCGGCGGCATCAACGAACGCTACGAGGATTACGGCGAGAAACCGGCGCTGGCACTGGTGTTGCGCTAATCACGAGGCAGCGTTCAGCGGACGCTGCCTTTTTCATTTTCCCCTCCCGTACCGCGCTATGCCGCAGTGCAAAATGAACGGGTTATAATGACCGGTTCCACATCCCACATAACGTCTGCAGAAATCATGCAAGAAAAATATAGTCCAGCCGAAGTAGAACAGGCCGCCCAGGCCTACTGGAAGTCGATCGACGCCTACAAAGCCGTCGAAAACGACCCGCGTTTCCCGAAAGGCAAATATTACGCCTGCTCGATGCTGCCCTACCCATCGGGCAAGCTGCACATGGGTCACGTGCGCAACTATACGATCAACGACGTGATGTACCGCTACCTGCGGATGAGCGGCTACAACGTCCTGATGCCGATGGGCTGGGACGCGTTTGGCATGCCGGCCGAAAACGCGGCGATGGCCAACAACGTGCCGCCGGCCGAATGGACCTATTCGAACATCGCCCACATGCGTGGCCAGATGGAGTCGATGGGCCTGGCGATCGACTGGTCGCGCGAAATGACCGCCTGCAAGCCGGACTACTACAAGTGGAACCAGTGGATGTTCCTCAAAATGCTCGAGAAGGGCATCATCTACCAGAAGACCGGCACCGTGAACTGGGACCCGGTCGACCAGACCGTGCTGGCCAACGAACAGGTCGTGGATGGTCGCGGCTGGCGTTCGGGCGCGCTGATCGAAAAGCGCGAGATCCCGATGTACTACGTGCGCATCACCGAGTACGCCGACGAGCTGCTCGACCACGTCGACAACAAGCTGCCGGGCTGGCCGGAGCGCGTGCGCACCATGCAGGCCAACTGGATCGGCAAGTCGACCGGCGTGCGCTTCGCCTTCCCGCACAGCGTGAAGGACGATAGCGGCGCCGCGATCGGCGACGGCAAGCTGTACGTGTTCACTACCCGCGCCGACACCATCATGGGCGTGACCTTCTGCGCCGTGGCGCCGGAACATCCGCTGGCCCAGCATGCGGCCCGCAACAACCCGGCACTGCAGGAATTCATCGCCGAGTGCAAGATGGGCTCCGTGATCGAAGCCGACATGGCGACCATGGAGAAGAAGGGCATGCCGACCGGCCTGTTCGTCACCCATCCGGTCACGCAAGAACAGATTCCGGTCTGGATCGGCAACTACGTCCTGATCACCTACGGCGACGGCGCCGTGATGGGCGTGCCGGCGCACGACGAGCGCGACTTCGGCTTCGCGAAGAAATACAACCTCCCGATCAAGCAGGTCGTGGCGGTCGAAGGGCAGGAATTCTCGCTCGACGCCTGGCAGGAGTGGTACGGCGACAAGGACAACGGTCGCACCATCAACTCGGGCAAGTACGACGGCCTCGATTACACCTCGGCCGTCAACGCGGTCGCCGGCGAGCTGGCAGAACAGGGCCTGGGCGAGAAGAAGACCACCTTCCGCCTGCGCGACTGGGGCATCTCGCGCCAGCGCTACTGGGGCACCCCGATCCCGATGATCCACTGCGGCGAGTGCGGCGCGGTGCCGGTGCCCGAGGCCGACCTGCCGGTCGTGCTGCCCGAGCACCTGGTCCCGGACGGCACCGGCAACCCGCTGAACAAGGACGAAGCCTTCCTCAGGTGCGACTGCCCGAAGTGCGGCAAGCCGGCGCGCCGCGAGACCGACACGATGGACACCTTCATCGATTCGTCGTGGTACTACATGCGCTATACCTCGCCGGGTTCGAACGAGGCGATGGTCGACGCCCGCAACGATTACTGGATGCCGATGGACCAGTACATCGGCGGCATCGAACACGCCGTCATGCACCTGCTGTACGCGCGCTTCTGGACCAAGGTGATGCGCGACTTCGGCCTCGTGAAATTCGACGAGCCGTTCGTCAACCTGCTCACGCAAGGCATGGTGCTCAACGAAACGTATTATCGTGAAGACGCGTCGAGCAAGAAGACCTGGTTCAACCCGGCCGACGTCGAACTGACCTTCGACGACAAGGGCCGCCCACAGAGCGCGGTGCTCAAGCTTGACGCCCAGCCGGTGGAGATCGGCGGCACCGAGAAGATGTCGAAGTCGAAGAACAACGGCATCGACCCGCAAGCCCAGATCGAGCAGTACGGCGCCGACACCGCGCGCCTGTTTACGATGTTCGCCTCGCCGCCTGAGCAGACCCTGGAATGGTCGAACAGCGGCGTCGAGGGCGCCAGCCGCTTCCTGCGCCGCGTGTGGGCCTTCGGCTACGCGCAGCGCGACCGAATTTCCTCCACCTTCGCGGCGTCGTTCAACGGCACCGCACAAGGCACTTTGAGCAACGACCAGAAGACGCTGCGGCGCGAAGTGCACAAGGTGCTGCAGCAGGCCGACTACGACCTGAAGCGCATCCAGTACAACACCGTGGTGTCGGCCTGCATGAAGATGCTCAACACGCTGGAGTCAAGCAAGCTGGACGACTCCGCGGCCTCGAACGCGATCATCGCCGAAGGCTTCTCGATCTTCCTGCGCCTGCTGAACCCGGTCGCGCCGCACATCACCCACGCGCTGTGGCAGGAGCTCGGCTTCGCCCAGGCCCACGGCGACATCCTGAACGCGGCCTGGCCGCAGGTCGACCCGGCCGCGCTCGAACAATCCGAGATCGAGATGATGATCCAGGTGAACGGCAAGCTGCGCGGCTCGGTCAAGGTGCCGAAGGAAGCCGACAAGGCCGCCATCGAGGCCGCCGCCCTGGCTTCCGAGGCGGTGCAGAAGTTCATCGAAGGCACGCCGAAGAAGGTCATCGTGGTGCCCGGCAAACTCGTCAACATCGTGGTGTAAGGATGACCATGTCGAACAAGACCCTGGTGCGTGCGTTGGCTGCGATATTGATGGCCGCAGTCCTTGCGGGCTGCGGTTTCAAGCTGCGCGGCAGCGACGGCCAGTACAACCTGCCGTTCCAGAGCATCTGGCTGTCGTTCAACGAAGCCTCGCCGCTGGGCACGGAGCTCAAGCGCAACCTGCGCGCGGGCGACACCGTGCGCATCGAGAACGATGCTTCCAAGGCCGAGGCCCTGTTCGACGTGATCAGCGAATCGCGCGGCAAGTCGATCCTGTCGCTCAACAGCCTGGGCCGGGTACGCGAGTACTCGCTCAGCTACACCCTGGTGTTCCAGGTGCGCGACGCCAACAACCGCCAGTTGCTGGCGCCGACCGAGATCACCCTGCGCCGCAATATCGCCTTCGACGAAGGGCAGGTGCTGGCCAAGGAATCCGAAGAAGCGCTGCTGTACCGCGACATGCAGTCCGACCTGGTGCAGCAGATCCTGCGCCGCCTGGCGGCGATCAAGCCGGCAGGCGCCTGAGAACGATGCAACTGCGGCTCGAGGCGCTCGACGGCCATCTGTCCAGGGGGCTGGCGTCGTTGTACGTGATCACCAGCGACGAGCACCTGCTCGCGCTGGAAGCGGCCGACCGGATCCGCAAGACCGCCCGTGCCCAGGGTTTTACCGAACGTGAGGTGCTCACGGTCGAGCGCAGTTTCAAATGGGGAGAGCTGCTGGCCGCCAACCAGGCGCTGTCGCTGTTCGGCGACAAGAAGCTGATCGAGCTGCGCATCCCGACCGGCAAGCCGGGCAAGGATGGCAGCGCGGCGCTGCAGAGTTACGCGAAGGACCTCAGCCCCGACAACCTTACCCTGATCACGCTGCCAAAGCTCGACTGGCAGACCGCCAAGGCGTCGTGGGTGACGGCCTTGCAGGGAGCGGCGGTCTATATTGAAATACCGAATGTCGAACGCGCGCAGCTCCCGGCCTGGATCGGCCAGCGCCTGTCGAGCCAGGGCCAGAGCGTCGAGCGCCAGAGCCTCGATTTCATCGCCGATCGGGTCGAGGGCAACCTGCTGGCGGCGCACCAGGAAATCCAGAAGCTCGGCCTGCTGTACGAACCGGGCAAGCTCAGTTTCGAGCAGGTGCACGACGCGGTGCTGAACGTGGCCCGCTACGACGTGTTCAAGCTGTCCGAGGCGATGCTGGGCGGCGACCCGGCGCGCCTGGCGCGCATGCTCGAGGGCTTGAAAGGTGAAGGCGAGGCGCTGCCGCTGGTGCTGTGGGCGGTCTCCGAAGAGATCCGCACGCTGCTGAAATTAAAGACCGGCATGTCGCAGGGGCGCCCGCTGGGCGCGCTCTTGAAGGAATACCGGATCTGGGGACCGCGCGAGCGGATGATGGAACCGGCGCTGCGCCGCGTGTCGCTGGGCGCGCTCGAGGCGGCGCTGCAGGACGCGGCGCAGGTCGACCGCATGGTCAAGGGCTTGCGCTCGAAGCAGTTCGCGGGCGATGCATGGGATGCGATGTTGCAGCTGGCGTTGAAGGTGGCGCGGTAGAGATCGCGGTTGGTCAATGCTGGCTGGACGCGTGGACGGCAAAGCCGTCCACCCCACATGACGACGCCGCCCGTGGAGTGGGTGGATCTTCCCGTGGGGTAGGGGGATTTCCCCTCGTGGGTAGGCGGATTTCCCCGCCGTGGGTTGGGCGGCTTTCCCCTGTGGGATGGGCGGTTTTCCCCCGTGGGGTGGGCGGCTTTCTTCTGTGGGATGGGCGGTTTTCCCTGTGGGTGGGCGGCTTTCCCCGTGGGGTGGGCGGCTTTCCCCTGTGGGGCAGCTTCCCCTGTGGGGTGGGCGGGTGTCCCGCCCACGCGTTCAAGCCCGCCGATACACCTTTAAATCAACGGGAATCACGATGGACATCACCGTACACATGCACCAACTGGGCCGCCAGGCCAGAACCGGCTCGCGCGCCATGGCCCGCGCCAGCACGGCCACCCGCAACCGCGCCCTTGAACTGATCGCCGCCGCCATCGAACGCGACGCCGACGACCTGCGCGCCGCCAACCAGCAAGACCTGGACGCCGCGCAAGCCGCCGGCCTGGCCCCGGCCCTGATGGACCGCCTGGCCCTGTCCGATGCCGCGATCGCCACCATGGTCGCCGGCCTGCGCCAGATCGCCACCTTGCCCGACCCGGTCGGAGAAATCTCCAACATGAAGGTGCGACCGAGCGGCATCCAGGTCGGCCAGATGCGCGTGCCGCTGGGTGTGATCGGCATCATCTATGAAGCACGCCCGAACGTGACGGTCGACGCGGCGGGCCTGTGCATCAAGAGCGGCAATGCGGCGATCCTGCGCGGCGGCTCGGAAGCGATCCACTGCAACCGCGCGCTGGCGAAACTGGTGGCCGAAGGCCTGGCGGGCGCCGGCCTGCCGCAAGACGCGGTGCAGGTCGTCGACACGACCGACCGCGCCGCGGTCGGCGCCCTGATCACGATGCCACAATACGTGGACGTGATCGTCCCGCGTGGCGGCAAGGGCCTGATCGCGCGCCTGATGAAGGAAAGCACCGTGCCGATGATCAAGCACCTGGACGGCATCTGCCACGTGTATATCGACGACAAGGCCGATATCGAGAAGGCGCTGGCGGTGGCGTTCAACGCCAAGTGCCACCGCTACGGCACCTGCAACACGATGGAAACCTTGCTGGTGGCGCGCGGCGTCGCGCCGACCGTGCTGCCGCGCCTGGCCGAGCTGTATGCGACGAAAGAGGTCGAGCTGCGCGCCGATTCCGAATCGCATGCGATCCTGGCCGGCTACCCGCACCTGGCGGTGGCGACGGAAGAAGACTGGTCGACCGAGTACCTGGCCCCGATCCTGGCGGTCAAGGTGGTGGCCGACATGGATGAGGCGATCGACCACATCACCGCGTACTCGTCGAAGCACACCGAGGCGATCATCACCGAAGACTACAGTGGCGCCATGCGCTTCCTGCGCGAAGTAGACTCGGCCTCGGTGATGGTGAACGCGTCGACCCGCTTCGCGGACGGTTTCGAGTACGGCCTGGGCGCCGAGATCGGGATCTCGAACGACAAGCTGCATGCGCGCGGGCCGGTCGGCCTGGAAGGACTCACTTCGCTCAAATACGTCGTGTTCGGACACGGCGAAGTTCGTCAATAACCACTCACAAGGAACCGCATGTACCTCTGGATCAAAGCCCTGCACATCGTCTTCATCGCTTCGTGGTTCGCCGGCCTGTTCTACCTGCCGCGCATCTTCGTGAACCTGGCCCAGGAAACCAATCCGGCCGCGCTCGAACGGCTGCAGGGCATGGCGCGCCGGCTGTATCGCTTCACCACGATCCTGATGGTGCCCGCGCTGCTGCTCGGCCTGTGGCTGGCGATGATGATCGGCATGAAGCACGGCTGGCTGCATGCGAAGCTGGTGCTGGTCATCCTGGCGATCGGCTACCATCATGCCTGCGGTTCGATCCTGAAAAAATTCGAGCGCGGCGTCAATACGCGCAGTCACACGTGGTTCCGCTGGTTCAATGAAGTGCCGGTCGTGCTGCTGCTGGTGATCGTGATCCTGGCGACGGTCAAGCCGTTTTAAGACGGTGTTTCTATCGGTGGGGTGGGGCGGGTCTCCCGCCCACGCCTTCAAATCACGGTCGCGTTGTGGCGGTACGCGCGCTGGTTGAACGCGTGGACGGCACAGCCGTCCACGCCACGATCAGATCAGTGGCCTAAATATTTCGACGGTCATCCGGCACCACCGGTGACGCGTTATCAACACAGTTTCATCAACGGACAAAGGGTACCCCTCATGGCTTCCTATTTTTGCCCATGCCCACGCGGCATGGAAGCGGCATTGGCCGAAGAACTGGGCGAGATCGCCCAGCGCTCCACCACGTTCAAGGTGCACAACCAGGTGCCGGGCGGCGTGCATTGCTCGGGCGTCATGCAGGACGCCTGGCTGGTCAACCTGCATTCGCGCATCGCCTCGCGGGTGCTGATGCGCATGGGCCAGCGCAGCTATTCCAACGAAAACGACATCTACGACCTGGTGCTCGAGCAGCCCTGGGAGGACTGGTTCGGCCCCGACCACACGATCCGCGTCGACGTCACCGCGGTCAAGTCGCCGCTCAAGAGTCTCGAGTTCACCACGCTCAAGATCAAGGACGCCATCTGCGACCGCTTCCGCGACCAGTACGACAAGCGCCCATCGGTCAATACGCGCGAGCCGGACATGCGCATCGTCGGCTTCCTCGACCAGCGCAACTTCATCATCTACCTCGACACCTCGGGGGAGGCGCTGTTCAAGCGCGGCTGGCGCGAAGAGACGGGCGACGCACCGCTGCGCGAAAACCTGGCGGCGGGCCTCTTGCGCGTGTCGGGCTGGAAGCCAGGCGTGCCGCTGTTCGACCCGATGTGCGGCTCGGGCACGATCCTGGTCGAGGCGGCCCAGATGGTGCAGGGCATCCCGCCCGGCGCGCGCCGCCGCTTCGCCTTCGAACAGTTCGCCGACCACGACCGCCAGGCCTGGGCCGCGATGAAGGCCGCGATCAAACCCAACCCGCTGCCCAGCGAGCCGACCATCTTCGGCTCCGACATCTCGGGCGACATGGTCGCCATGACGCGCCATAACCTGAAGGTGGCCGGCATCCTGTTCGACGTGCCGCTCAAGCAGATCGAGGCCCAGCACGTGGTCGCGCCGACCGATCAGTCTGGCATTCTCCTGACTAACCCGCCATACGGCGAGCGGATCGGCGTGCGCGGCGACAGCACCGTGCCGCAGGACGAGATGGCGCTGGGCTTCTACTCGGCCTTTTCCACCACCCTCAAGCAGCGCTTCGCCGGCTGGACCGCCTACCTGTTCACCGCCGACCTGGGCCTGCCCAAGATGCTGCGCCTGAAGGAATCGCGCAAGACGCCGTTCTTCAACGGCGCACTCGAGTGCCGCCTGTTCCGCTTCGACATGGTCGCCGGTTTCAACCGCCGCGAAGAAGCCAAGCCAAAACAGGATTAACCCGCAACTGGACCGACGATGCTGCCGCCAACCGACCCGCCCGATCTTCCGAAGGACCCCGTCATTCCGGTTCCGCTCCCCACTCCCCACAAGATCGCGATGCTGTCGGCCGGCGGCCTGGCGACCCTGCTGGCCGCCCTGTCGATGCTGGGGCCGTTCTCGATCGACGCCTACCTGCCGGCCTTCCCGCAGATCCAGGCCGAGCTGCGCGCCACGCCGCTGGAGGTGCAGCAGACCCTGACCGCCTATATGCTGGCTTTCGCCGGCATGGTGCTGTGGCATGGCGCGCTGTCGGACGCCTTCGGGCGCCGCAACGTGATCCTGGTGGCGCTGGTCGTGTTCGCGATCGGCACCTTCGGCTGCGCCTCGGCGTCGTCGGTGCATTACCTGTGGGTGTTCCGCATCATGCAGGGCGTGTCGGCGGGGGCCGGCGTGGTGGTGGGACGCGCCATCATCCGCGACCTGTATTCCGATACCGCGGCGGCGCGCCTGCTGTCGATGGTGACCATGATCTTCTCGATCGCCCCGGCCATCGCGCCGGTGGTGGGCGGCTGGATCGTGCTGTGGTTCGACTGGCGCGCGATCTTCCTGGCGCTGTGCATCTACACCGCGCTGCTCGGCTGGTTCTGCTGGAAGCACCTGCCCGAGACCATCCCGAGCACCCAGCGCCAGCCGTTCAACCCGCGCTTCCTGGCCAAGAACTACGGCGCGATCTTCAGTTCCTTCCTGTTCCACATGAAGGCCGGGGTGACCGCCCTGAACTTCGGCGGCCTGTTCCTGTACATCGCGGCGGCGCCGGTGATGCTGCCAGAGAGCCTGGGCCTGGGGCCGTCCCAGTTCGCCTGGCTGTTCGTGCCGACCGTGAGCGGGATCTTCCTCGGTTCGCTGATGGCCAACCGCCTGGCCGGCAGGATGGACTTCGCGCGCCAGATCCGCATCGGCTACTTTTTCATGCTGGGGGCGGTGACCTTCAACGTGACTTATCACGCCTTCCTGCCGCCGGCCCTGCCATGGACGGTGGCGCCGATGTTCTTCTTCACCTTCGGCAGCTCGCTCATTGCGCCCGGTGCGACCCTGCTCGCGCTCGACCTGTTCCCGCACATCCGCGGCACCGTCGCCTCCTGCCAGTCCTTCGTGTCGACCCTGCTCGGGGCGGTGGTGGCCGGCGCGGTGGCGCCGGCGCTGTCGCACTCGGTACTGGCGCTGGCGGTTGGCCAGATGTTCTTCGTGCTGGTGTCGCTCGCATTCTGGGACACGGCACGGCGTCACCGCAGGAAACTGCGGGCAAGGGGCAAGCACGTGCCTTGACCAGGAAACCCGGCTCGGCCGGGTTTTTTTGACAGAAAATCATGAAGTTTTGAGAAACAGTCGTATTAATGCCACAAGCATATGTCAGCACGTCATAGACAAAGGTCTAGAGTGAACCCTCAATAGAGATAATCTGTGTAACTATTGTTCCAAATCAGAAATGTATATATGCTACGATACGTTTTTTGCATCTGGAACAGAGGGCAAAAGACTGACCTGTTCCAATGACTAAAGTGCTAGACGTTGTGGCAAGCCCTCATAAGCGGCAACGCCACCAACCCTTCGACAAGTGGCGGCCGTGATTGAAAACATGCACCAATCCGACCAGGACATCCGCAATCGACTGTTGATTGCCCGTCTGCCGGCCATGCCGCAGATCCTGGTCAAGCTGATCGAGCACCTGCAGGCCGACGACCTCGGCATGCCGGAGCTGGCCGCCCTGATCTCGAAGGACGCCGGCATGACCGGCAAGCTGCTGGCGGTCGCCAACAGCTCCGCCTACCACCGCAACACGCGCAGTGCCAATCTCGAACAGTCGCTGGTGGCGCTCGGCACCGACATGATCAAGACCCTGGTGATCAGCGATTCGGTGTTCCAGACCTTTAACAGCTTCCCCCATTCGAACAGCACCGACCTGCGCGCGTTCTGGAAGAATTCGCTCACCGCGGCGGTGCTGGCGCGCGAGGCGGCGCGTGCGCTGGATTACGTGCATCCCGAGGAAGCCTATCTTGCCGGCCTGCTGCACAATGTGGGCCGGCTGGCCCTGCTGGCGGCGGCGCCCAAGGAATACGGCTTCAATTTCACCGCGCGCGATGACGACGACCTGTGCGCGGTCGAGCAGCGCACCCTGCAGATCACCCATACCGAGGCCGGCGCCTGGCTGATCGAACGCTGGCAGCTCGATTCCTTCATGGCCGACGCGGTGCTGTACCACCACGAACCGAGCGAACGGCTCGAGTCCAGCCATCCCCTGATTCGCATCGTGCGCCTGGCGCACGTGCTGTCGAGCCATGCGGACGACGCCAAGATGGTGCTTGACGCCTGCGCGCTGTGCGGCGTCGACGCCGCGCATGCGGCGCAGCTGGTCGAGAAAGCCGCGCGCCAGGTCGAGCAGGCCGCGGCCCACCTGGGCATCGACCTGGCGGGCGCAGACGACATCCCGAGTCCGCCCGCCTACGCCCCGCCGATCCCTGGCGATCCGGTGCAGCAACGTCTGCACGAGGAAGTGCGCAATATGGTGCTGGTGTCCGAAGTGGGCCAGAGCCTGGCGCGCCAGCAGGGCGAGTCCGGCCTGCTGGACGCGATGACGCGCACCGCCCGCATCCTGTTCGACTTCGACAGCGCGGTGGTGCTGCTCGAGAACCCGACCGGCCAGGCCCTGGCGGGCGCCCCGACCTTCGGCGTGCAGCGCATCGCCGAGTTCACGGTCTCGTTATCCAAGGGCGGGCCGGTCGCCCGCAGCGCGCTGGAACGCCGTCCGGCCTTCGTGCAGCGCGAGCGCCAGAAAGAGCAACTGGGCCTGGCCGAGGAACAGCTGCTGCGCATGCTGGGCACCGACAGCCTGGTGGTGGTGCCGCTGGTCGCGGGCTCGCGCTGCCTGGGCGTGCTGGTCGGCGGCGTGCCGGCCTGGCAGCTGCCGCATTGCCAGCGCCGCGAGCGCTTCATGCAGGCGTTCGGCGCGCAGGCCGCCGGCGCGCTCGAAAACCTGCTGATCGAGCGCGGCCATGCACGGCGCCAGCTGGCCAGCGTGGCCGAGGAATTCCGCGACGCCTCGCGCCGCGTGATCCATGAAGTGAACAACCCGCTGGCGATCATCAAGAACTACCTGAGCGTCCTGGATGGGAAGCTGGCGCGCCAGGAGCCGGTGGGCGGCGAGCTGTCGATCCTGAACGAAGAGATCGACCGCGTGGGCCAGCTGATCGGCACCCTGGCCGATGCCCACGTTCCGGAAGCCGGTCCGCGGCCGCTGGAGACGGCCAAGGTGGTAGAGGACGTGCTGCGCCTGTTCCGCGGCAGCGGTTTCATGCCGTCCACGATCCAGGTGGCGGCGCGCATGGAGGGCGATGGCGCGATCGAGGGCGACCCCGACGTGCTCAAGCAAATCCTGGTCAATCTGGTCAAGAACGCCGTCGAAGCCTTGGGCAATCGCCCCGACGGCCGTATCGAGATCGTCAACCGCGGCCACGTGAACCGCGAGCGCCAGGTCTACCTGGAACTGGTCGTCAGCGACAACGGCCCGGGCCTGTCGCGCGAGGTGCTGGCCAACCTGTTCTCTCCGGTCAGGAGCGGCAAGGACGGCGCCGACGGCAGTGCGAATGGCAACCGCGGCATCGGCCTGTCGATCGTCCATGGCCTGGTCAAGAAGCTGGGCGGCCATATCGCCTGCCGCAGCGGCAGCGCCGGCACCTCCTTTGAAATCCTCCTGCCGGCGTGGTCCGGCGCCGGTGCGGCCCCCGCGCTGCCGGCGCGCGCCCTCGGTTCTGCCTAACCCTCATATGCACGCGCATCCCGCCACCATGCTTCCCGGCGAACCCGCTCCTTACTCATCCAGCCTCGAGACCGACAGCCAGCCACGCCTGCTGCTGGTCGACGACGAGCCACGCCTGCTGTCCTCGCTGTACGAACTGCTGCAGGGACGCGGCTATCGCCTGGTCACGGCGCCATCCGGCACCGAGGCGCTGGCCCAACTGTCACGCCAGCGCTTCGACCTCGTCCTGCTCGACCTGCGCCTGCCCGACATCGGCGGCCACGAGATCATGGACTTCATCAACGCGAAGAGCATCGACGCCGACGTCATCGTGATGAGCGGCGAGGTCGGGATCGACGCCGCGATCGGCGCGCTCAAGCGCGGCGCCTACAGCTACCTGCGCAAGCCCTACAGCCGCGAAGAGCTGCTCTCGACCGTGAGCAATGCGCTGCAGCGCCGCCGCCTGACGCTGGACAACGCGCGCATCGCGAACCAGCTCGAGAACTCCGAGAAGATGTACCGCTACCTGGTCGATTCGTCGCCGGACATCATCTATACGCTGAACCACGAGGGCCGCTTCACCTTCGTCAACGACCGCGCCTACCAGCTGCTCGGCTACGCCCGCGAAGAGCTGCTCGGCCAGCATTACTCGATCCTGGTGCACGAGGAAGACCTGGAGCGCGCGCGCTATGTGTTCAACGAGCGCCGCGTCGACGAGCGCGCCTCGCGCAATGTCGAGCTGCGGCTCAAGTGCCGCGGCGGCAACGGCCATGACCGCACCTTCAACACCACCCTGATGACGATCTCGCTCAACGCGATCGGCATGCACGTGCCGGACCAGGAGGTGAAGACGCTGGAGTTCTTCGGCACCTACGGCGTGGCGCGCGACATCACCGACCGCAAGCGCGCCGAAGAGGTCATTTCCTACCAGGCCTACCACGACATCCTGACCGACCTGCCGAACCGCATCCTGTTCAAGGACCGCCTCGGCCTGGCCGTGATCCAGGCCAAGCGCAAGCAGACCGAGCTCGCGGTGATGTTCATCGACCTCGATCGCTTCAAGCTGGTGAACGACACGCTCGGCCATGTGAAAGGCGACGAGCTGCTGCAGCAGGCCGCGAACCGCCTGAAGGAATGCCTGCGCAAGGGCGACACCCTGGCGCGCCAGGGCGGCGACGAATTCACCATCGTGCTGCCCGAACTGCGCGACCGCGACGACGCGCGCATGGTCGCCGATAAATTCCTCGAAGTGCTGCAGGAACCGTTCGACCTGGATGGCCACGAGGTGCACATCTCGGCCTCGATCGGCATCGCGATCTATCCGAAGGATGGCGAATCGATCGACGAACTGCTGCGCCACGCCGACATCGCGATGTACCAGGTCAAGGCGCTGGGCAAGAACGGTCACAGCTTCTATCACGACTCGATGCTCGAGGTGTCGCACCAGAAGATCGCGCTGGAGCAGGCGCTGCGCCGCGCGCTCGAGCACGACGAGCTGGAGATGTTCTACCAGCCGCAGATCGACGCCATGACCGGCCGCATCACCGGCGCCGAAGCGCTGATGCGCTGGAACCATCCGACCCGCGGCCGCCTGTCGGCCGGCGAGTTCCTGCCGTTCGCCGAAGAGAACGGCCTGATGCTGCCGATCTCGGACTGGATGATCGGCGCGCTGTGCCGCGACATGCTGCAATGGAATGCGATCGGCGGCGGCGAGATCCGCCTGTCGCTCAACCTGTCGCCGCAATACCTGGACCGCGGCGACTTCTTCGAAAAGATGCGCGGCGCGCTGGTGCGCTACGGCATCTCGCCGCAGCAGATCGAGGTCGAGATCACCGAGAACATCTGCATCCGCAACCCGCAGTATGCGATCGAGCAGCTCAACAGGCTGTGCCAGCTCGGGGTGTCGATCGCGATCGACGATTTCGGCACTGGCTATTCGTCGCTGTCGTACCTGCACCGCTTTCCGATCCATACCGTCAAGATCGACCAGTCCTTCGTCAAGGAGATCCACCAGGACGATGGCCACTATCCGGTCATCCTGGCGATCATCTCGATCGCGCGCGGCCTGGGGCTGAACCTGATCGCCGAAGGCGTCGAGACCGACGAGCAGGCGCGCTACCTGCGCGCCAACGGCTGCCTGACGATGCAGGGCTACCTGTTCTACCGCCCGATCTCGCTGCACGACTTCATGGCCGCGCTGCGCACCCAGTCGGTCGGCGCCAGCCTGCGCGCGGTACAGGCCTGACCGACCATGCCGGCCGCCTCGCCGCAATCGAGCGATACACAGACGTATAGCGCTGAGTTCTTGCGTGTCAAGTCGCTGGCCGAGCGCGGCGTGGCCCAGGCCCAGCACAGCCTGGGCTTCATGTATGTCAATGGCCAGGGCGTGCCCAGGAACGACGAGCTGGCCCTGGTCTGGTACCGGATGGCGGCCAGCGGCGGCCTGGCGCAGGCCCAGTACAACCTCGGCGTGATGTTCCAGAAGGGCCAGGGCGTGGAGCAGGATTTCGCCCAGGCGGCCCACTGGTACGGGCTCGCTGCCGGGCAGGGCTACGCGCCGGCCCAATACAACCTGGGCTGGCTGTACGCAAAGGGCCATGGCGTGGCCAACGACGTGGGCCAGGCGCTGCACTGGTTCAGCCAGGCCGCGGAACAGGGCGAACCGGGCGCGCAGCACAACCTGGGCATGATGTTCGAGACCGGCAAGGGTGTGCCGCAAGACCAGGAGGCGGCGCTTGCGTGGTACCGGCGCGCGGCGGAGCAGGGCTATATTCGCTCGCAATACAACCTGGGCCTGCGCTACGACGCCGGCCAGGGCGTGGCGCGCGACGCGGCCGAAGCGCTGGCATGGATGCGCAAGGCGGCCGAACAGGGCCATGCGCCGGCCCAGTTCAACCTCGGACTGCGCTACGACAAGGGCCAGGACGTCGCCCAGGACAGCGCGCAGGCGATCCAGTGGTATGGCCGCGCCGGCGCGCAGGGACATGCGAGCTCGCAGTTCAATCTCGCCTTGATGTACGACACCGGCCACGGCGTGCCGCGCGACGAGGCACTGGCCCTGGCGTGGTACCGGCGCGCCGCTGAACAGGGTCATGCCGGCGCCCAGAACAGCCTCGGCATGCGCTACGAGCATGGCCAGGGTGTCGTGCGCGATGCGGCGCAGGCGGCCGACTGGTACCGCCGCGCGGCCGAGCAGGGCCTACCGGCGGCCCAGTATCAGCTGGGGCAGTTGATCGATGCCGGCAATGGCGTCGAGCCAGACCCGGGCCTCGCCGCCCAGTGGTACCGCAAGGCGGCCGAGCAGGGTCACCTGCGGGCCCAGTTCGACCTCGGCCTGCGTCATGAAGCGGGCAATGGGGTCGAGCAGGACAGCATGCAGGCGCTGGCCTGGTACCGGCGCGCGGCGAGCCAGGATTATGCACCGGCCCAGTACATGGTCGGCGCGCTGCTCGACCGCCAGGAGGCGGGCGACCCGTTCGAGGCGACCGACTGGTTCCACAAGGCGGCCGACCACAAGCACGCGCTGGCGCAGTTCGAGCTGGGGCTGCGCTACGACTGCGGCAAGGGCGCGGAGCGCGACTACGAGGCTGCCCACTTCTGGTACCTGTGCGCCGCGCGCCAGGGCCATGCGCGGGCCCAGTTCAACCTCGGGGTGATGTATGCGACCGGGCAGGGCGCCCAGCGCGACCTGGTCGAGGCCTATGCCTGGCTGCACCGGGCCAGCGGCGCTGGCGTAACGCAGGCCACCGCCTACCTGACACGGATCGCGGGCCGGATGGAAGCACACCAGTTGTCCCAGGCGGAGCGCATGATTTCGGCTTGACGCACCGCATTTGAACCGTCGCCGGGTGCGCGAGGCTGCGCCAGCGCACCTGCGGGCAAGCGCTGCGCGCTATACTGTATGTCCATACAGTCATGCGCGCGCGATGGAACTCAACGACAAGCTCGAAATCCTGGCCGACGCGGCCAAGTACGACGCATCCTGCGCCAGCAGCGGTGCGCCCAAGCGCGGTTCCGAGGGCAAGGACGGCCTGGGCGCCACCACCGGCATGGGCATCTGCCACAGCTACACGCCGGACGGCCGCTGCGTCTCGCTGCTCAAGATCCTGCTCACCAACTTCTGCATCTACGACTGCCAGTACTGCATCAACCGGCGTACCTCGAACGTGCCGCGGGCGCGCTTCGCGGTCGATGAAGTGGTCAAGCTGACCCAGGATTTTTATCTTCGCAACTACATCGACGGCCTGTTCCTCAGTTCGGGCATCATCCAGTCGGCCGACTACACGATGGAGCAGCTGGTCGCCGTGGCGCGCCAGCTGCGCGAGGTGCACCAGTTCCGCGGCTACATCCACCTCAAGACGATTCCCGACGCCGATCCGCTGCTGATCCAGGAGGCGGGGCGCTGGGCCGACCGCCTGTCGGTGAACATCGAGCTGCCGACCCACGACAGCGTGACCCGCCTCGCGCCCGAAAAAAGCGTCCACACGATCAAGCTGGCGATGGGCTCGATCCGGCGCAAGCTCGACGAAAAGGCCGAGGAACCGAAGGCGCCGGCCTTCGCGCCGGCCGGCCAGAGCACGCAGATGATCGTCGGCGCCGACGCCAGCGACGACCACACCATCCTCAACACGGCCGAGACGCTGTACGGCAGCTACAAGCTCAAGCGCGTGTACTACTCGGCCTTCAGCCCGATCCCGCACAGCCCCGGCAGCGTGCCGTTGGCGCCGCCGCCGCTGTTGCGCGAGCACCGCCTGTACCAGGCCGACTTCCTGCTGCGCGGCTACGGCTTCACGGCCGGCGAACTGATGCCGCAGACGGGCAACCTGGCGTTGGACATCGATCCCAAGCTGGCCTGGGCCTTGAGCAACCGCGAGCACTTCCCGATGGACCTGAACCGGGTCGATGCGTCGCTGATCCCGCGCATCCCGGGCATCGGCCTGCGCAACGCCAAGCGCCTGGTCGAGCTGCGCCGTTTGCGCCGCATCCGCTGGGAAGACCTGTCCCGCCTGCGCTGCAGCCTCAAGAAGCTGGCGCCCTTCGTCGTCACCGCCGACTACAAGCCGGCCCAGGGCGCGACCAGTTCCGACCTGCTGCGCAAGCACATGGCCGACGCGCCGCAGCAGATGAACCTGTGGCCCGAATTGCAGGCGGCATGAACCCGCTTGCCAGCACCCAGGCCCGCGCCGCGTCCCTCGCCGCCACGGCGGTGGCGAGCGTGCGCGCCGGTCAGCCGCTGCTGGTCGATGGCTTCACCACCTGGCGTGCGGTGGCGCGCGAACTGCTGCGCGCCGGCGTGCCGCCCGAGGCGGTGACCTGGGGCGCGCCGGGCGCCGACCTGTTCTCGGGTGCGCCGGCCGCGATCGAGGCTGCGCATAATGGGGGCGACCTCCTGTCCACCCCGGCCGAAGCGAATACGCCCGCGGATGAGCAGGAGCCTTCGAACGCAACGGCGCCAAGGCCGCATGTCCCTCGCTCCCTGATGGAGATGCTGCAGACCGCCGCCTGCTACCGCGATCGCGACCGCTGGGCCTTCCTGTACCGGGTGATCTGGCGCTGGCAACAGGGCGAGCACGATGTGCAATCGCCCGCCGATCCGGACGGGCAGCGGCTGCACACGATGGTCAAGGCGGTGCGCCGCGAGGTACACGATATGCACGCCTACATTCGATTCCGCGAACGGCCGCCCGAGGCCGGCGCGCCCCATTTCGTGGCCTGGTTCGAACCTGGCCACGACGTCCTGCCCCAGGTGGCCGAGCACTTTGTCGCGCGCATGGGCAAAGTGACCTGGATGATCGCCACGCCCGACGCCAGCGTGCTGTGGGACGGCGCCACCCTGCACCATGCCGGTCCCCTGATGTCGAGCGCGGCCGACCTCGATGATGCGGGCGAAGCGCTATGGCTGACCTATTACCGCAGCATCTTCAATCCGGCGCGCCTGAATACGCAGGTGATGAACAGCCACATCCCATCGCGCTTCTGGAAGAACCTGCCCGAGGGCGCGCTGGTGCCTGCGTTGGTGAGCCAGGCCGGCCTCGGTGCGCGCCGCATCGGCCAGGTCGAGGCGGTGGGGCGGCGCGGCGGTCGCACGATCCCGATCGAAGCCGAGAAGGCGCAGCCCGAACGACAGCAGCCGTCGAAGCTGGACGAGTGCCGGCGCTGCGACCTATGGGAACACGCGACCCAGGCGGTCGGCGGCGAAGGACCGAAGCATTCGAAGATCATGATCGTCGGCGAACAGCCGGGCGACCAGGAAGACCTGGCAGGCCAGCCTTTCGTCGGCCCGGCCGGCAAGCTGCTCGACCGCGTGTTCGAGCAGGCCGGCGTGCAGCGCAAGGGCGTCTACATCACCAACGCCGTCAAGCATTTCAAGTGGGAGCCGCGCGGCAAGCGGCGCCTGCACAAGACGCCGGCGCAAAAGGAAATCGAGGCCTGCCATTACTGGCTCGAGAAAGAGATCGCCACGCGCAAACCGAAGGTCATCGTCGCCATGGGCGCGACCGCCCTCAAGTCGGTGCTGCAGACCGGCAGCGTGACCCTGAAGGACAAGCTGGGCCATCCGGTGCGCCATGGCGACAGCTGGGTGGTGACGATCTACCACCCCTCGTACGTGCTGCGGGTGCCCGACGAAGCGGCCAAGCACGAAGCGTTTTCGGTGATGGTCAAGGGTTTGCAATTGGCGCAGCAATTGCTCGAGCGACCCGACGGGCCGGAGCCGCCGGAGAGCTGATATATGCACGATATGCCTGGCTCATGTAATTGAAACAGCCGTGTTACAGCGGCTTCGATAACGCTGCCATTGGCGTAATATCTGGCGAATCTCATCACCGGAACATTTCATGAGCAAGCTCGCCGTACCCGCTTTCTGCATATGCATGCTGGCCGCTCCCGCGTGGGCGCAATCGGACGATGTGGCCCTCCCGCCGCGGGCGGCCGCCGATGTCCAGGTCGATGCCGCCGCGCCGGCGCCGGAACGGATCCATGTCGTGGCCCAGCGTCCCGGACCGGGCATGTGGAAGGTGAGGAAGGGCGAGCACGTCTTGTGGGTGTTCGGCATCTACGGGCCGGTGCCGAAGGACATGCAGTGGCGCTCGCACGAAGTCGAGAACGTCATCCGCAATTCGCAGGAATACCTGTCGGCGCCGAGCGCTTCGGCGAAGCCGGGTTTCTTCAAGTCGATCACGCTGCTGCCAGGCCTTATCGGCGTGCGCAAGAACCCGGATGGCGCCACCCTGCGCGACGTGATGCCGGCGGAAGACTACGCGCGCTGGACCACGCTCAAGTCCAAGTATTTGCCACAGAATGACGACGTCGAGCGCGAGCGCCCGATCTTCGCGGCCCAGGTGCTGTCGGACGCCGCGCGCAAGCAGGCGGGCCTGGCCGACAGCTATATGGTACGCAAGCAGGTGCTCGACCTGGTCAAGAAGGCGAAGCTGAAAGAGACCTCGTCCACCTTCCAGATCCCGATGGACAATGCGCGCGCGGTGCTGAAGAACTTCAAGAAGTCGACGCTGGGCGACGCCGCCTGCCTGGCGCGGACGATGGCCACGCTGGAGCAGGACATCGATGCCGCCAGCCAGCGCGCCAATGCCTGGGCCAAGGGCGACACGACCGAGATGCGCAAGCTGGACTTCGCCACCCGCGAAGAGGCCTGCTTCGGCGCCCTGATGAACAGCGCAGCCTTCGATGCCGAGCCTGAATTCAAGAACATGAAGACGCGTGCGCAGGCGATGTGGATCGACTCGGCCGAGAAGGCGCTCGTGGCGAATCCGTCGACCTTCGCCATGCTGCAGATGGATGACATCCTCGATCCGAAAGGGGTGATCGCGGCAATGGCGGCGAAGGGATATGCGGTCGAGCAGCCGGACTAGGCTGGTACCGGAGCGCTGCCTGTTGATCGGTTGAGCACTGCACAGACGCCCTCCATGATCCGTTCGATAGGTAACTGCCTGGTGGCGTGGCAAAAAGCCGACGAATCTCGTTTCGAGCCGTGGCATTGCGAAATTATTAGACAGTTGCATATGCGTCTACTAGACTTGTCACTTGTTTTATCGAATGCAACCCAGTTCTTACAGCGATGAAGTTGAATTGGTTATTGCGTTTTGCAAATAGCAACCGATTCACTTCATACGCTGATTGATGCATCTACATCCCATGCCGGCGCCTGTGCTGGCCCATCCTTCCGTACCTGGCAAGTTCGGTCCCCGGACGCGATACCTGGCTTACTGCCTGCTGTTCAGCTTGGCACTCTTGTGGATATTCCCGATCGCCACGAATGATGGCCCCGTGCACATGGGGTTTGCCAACTTCATGTTGATGGGCGACCCGGGCGATTTTGCTGCCGAGCTTTACGCTCTGAATGACGGCATCAATCCCAATATGCTCGTCTATGAGTTGCTGGTCATTTTATTGCGGCTTATGTCCCCCGGCGCGGCCGAAGGCGTGGTTCAACTGATCTGCCTGCTCGGTCCATCGCTTGCCGCATATTTCGCGATCGGCCAGATTCGCAAGGATCGCGCCTGGCTGGCAGTTCTCGTCTTGCCGCTGTCGCTGAATCAGGCGTTTTTCCTCGGCCTTTATAATTTTTGTTTTTCGACCATTGCGTTCTTCGTCGCCATCGGCTCCTTTTACTGGATGCAGAAGAAGGCGTCGCCGTGGCGCCTTGCCGCGCCGATCGCCGCCTTGTACGTCGCCTTTTTCTGCCATGCGGGCGGATTCATCGCCGCTGTCATAAGCCTCGGCATGTTGACCTCGGTCTCGGGCGTGGGGAGGTTGATGGAAGGCCACCGCCTGGCGTGGGCCCTGCGCTCGCAAGCACGCAATCTGGCAGTATTTGCCAGCCTGCTGCCGCTCGGCATTATCATCCTCATCGGCGGCAGCAAGGGTCCGACAATCTATAGCACGGCGCTGCAGACACGGATCACCGACATGCTGCGCCTGCACCTCGTCGAAACGCACTTCGCATCGGATGTCTATATCGGTGGATTGCTCAATCTGGTCTTTGGCGCCGGCATTGTCTGGATCATCTGGAAACTATGCAAGAGTCGATTGGGTCATGGCCACGAAGTAAGGAGAGAGGCCGCGGGAATGGTAGCGGTTGCTGCTGCACTATGCATGCAAGCGCTGTTATTCCCTGACATCATGGGCGGCGGATGGACACATTTCATGCGCATGGGCCTGTTCCCCTTCCTTGTTGCACCGTTATGCCTGGCGTATCTGCCAGCAAGGCCTGTGACCGACACCGTACTGGAAGCGATCGGCGTCATATCCGGAGCAGTTTTGCTGAGCAATACCCTATATGTGCAAAGCGAAATCAAGAAAGAACTCGTCTATTTCTCGCACATCGACCGCCTGATCGGCGAGCACTGCGCGATCGTGCCGATCGTGACGGAAAAAAGACCACCGCATCTGAGGGAGATGAGTTACAGCCCCTTCTTCCATGTAGCCACGCGCCTTGAAATGACGGGTGACCGTGTTGCGCTCTTCAATTTCCTTGCTCGCCTTGACGTTTATCCGGTGCGTTATCAGCCGGGACGTGATCCACAAGCGTTGATTTACGGATGGAAGCCGGCCCAGCAGGACGTCTGGATCAACCATGCCGACGTGAAGCGGTTCGAAGACACGACTGGCCTGTCTGCCGATTATATTTTGCAGTGGGGGCGACCTTCATCGGCACTGCCATCGCTCCAGAAACCGCTGCTGGCATTGTTGAGTAGCGGTAAAGAAGTGTACCGCTCACCGGATGCGCGCGTGCGGCTCTACAAGCTTCGCTCCAGCGCCCGTTCGCGCTGCACCTCGAACTGATGTAGCGGCCTGCGCATCGCAGGTCGACATCGACCAGGACCGGAGAGGCGGCGGCGCGCCTCGTACGTTCAGATATTGTCAGCGTGGTGAAAGTCCGCGTAGAATGCAGAACTCTGCGGGTGTAGCTCAATGGTAGAGCAGAAGCTTCCCAAGCTTACGACGAGGGTTCGATTCCCTTCACCCGCTCCACGCGATCATGTCGTATCCGCCGATGATCGGCAACCAGGGCTTGCGGCGCCAATCGAGCAACGAGCCACCAGCCGCGCCTGAACGGTGCTGACCGCAGCGCCATCTCATCGTTGGACGCAGTATCCTGTCAATCCCTGCACTCAGCGACGCGAGGCAACTGGATGACACTGGACTCACCTTCACGCCGCCGCCTGCTGCACACGCTGCTCGCCGCGTCCGGCAGCCTGGCCCTGCCGATTGTGCATGCCGCGCCCGCCCCGGCGCCGCTGCTCACGCGCCCGATCCCCTCGTCCGGCGAACAGGTCCCGGTCATCGGCCTTGGCAGCTGGATCACCTTCAATGTCGGCCGCGATCCGCAGGCGCGCGCCGAGTGCGCTGACGTCATGCGCCAGTTCTTCGCTGGCGGCGGCAGGTTGATCGACTCTTCGCCGATGTACGGCTCGGCCCAGGACGTGATCGGCGAAGCCGTGCAAGCCATCAAGCCGCCGCGTTTGTTCTCGGCCGACAAGGTCTGGATCAGCGGCGGCGCCCGCGGTGTGCAGCAGATCGAAACGTCGCGCCGGCTGTGGCGCGTGCCGCGCTTCGACCTGCTGCAGGTGCATAACCTGCTGTCCTGGGAAGAGCACCTGGCCACCCTGCAGGCGATGAAGCAGGAAGGGCGGCTGCGCTACGTCGGCATCACGACATCCGAAGGCCGGCGCCATGGCGACATCGAAAAGATCATGTCTTCGCAGCCCATCGACTTTGTGCAAATCTCGTACAACGCCCTGGATCGCGAGGTCGAGCAGCGCATCCTGCCGCTGGCGCGCGAGCGGCGCATCGGCGTCATCGTCAACCGGCCGTTCCGGCAGGGCGAACTGACGCAGGCACTGGCCGGCAAGCCGCTGCCCGGCTGGGCCACGGAGATCGGCTGCACCACCTGGGCCCAGGCGCTGCTGAAGTTCATCGTCTCGCATCCCGCCGTCACCTGCGCGATTCCCGCCACCTCGAGCGTGGCCCACGTGCGCGAAAACCTCCTGGCCGGCACCGGCCGGATGCCCGACGCCGCCCTGCGCAAGCGCATCGCCCAGGATGCCGGAAGGCTGGCATGAGCGAGTGGTGGACCTATACGCTGTCGGACTTCCTGATGTTCTCGCAGCGCAGCTACTACCGGATGATCGACCTGTACAACGAGGCGGTCTGGCCCGCGCACCTGCTGGCGCTGGCCGCCGGCCTTGTCGTCATCGGCTGCATCGCGCGTCCCGCACCGCGCCGGCGCCGCATCGCGCTGCTGGTGCTGGCTGCGGCCTGGGCCTGGGTCGCCTGGGCCTATCACCTGGAGCGCTACGCGGACATCAACACCGCCGGATCCTGGTTCGCGCTCGCATTCGGCGTGCAGGCGCTGCTGCTGTGCTGCATGGCGCTGCGCGCGCAGGGCGCGGCGCCGGCCCGCATGCAGAAGCAGGTGGCGCTGGGTCTTGCCGGCCTGGCGGTGATCGCGTACCCCTTGCTGGCGCCGGGTAGTAGCCGCGGCTGGGGCCAGGCCGAGGTGTTCGGCATCGCGCCCGATCCGACGGCCATCGCGACACTGGGCGTGCTGCTGGCATCTCGTGCCAATCCCATCACCTGGCTGATCCCGCTGGCCTGGTGCGCAGTAAGCGGCGCGACCCTGATGGAACTGCGCGTCGGCTACGCGTGGCTGCTGCCGACGTTTGCCATACTCGCGATCGCGGCTGGATTACTCTTCAGGCATGCGAGGCAGTCGGCGGCACCTTGAGCGGGCTTTATTTGTCGCTGGAGGGCAGCTAGCGCGTGAGTAGCTGCTTGAGGGAGACGTCGGACTGCTTGAGGGAGACGTCGGACATTCCTGGACAGCGAATGTCACTGATGCGCCAGCCAGCCCGGTTTTTGGCCAACCGGTATTCGAGCCGCACTTTCTCGCCACTGGAAGGGCAGGTGAATTCGACGGTCACCCTATCATTCGGCGCTGAACGGATCGACAGGTCGATGGCAGCAGGATCCTGTGAAGCGAGGATTGGATCGACGTCGAGGTTGCAGATTTCGCCGGTTTGCGCGATGCAGCGACGATTTTTTGACCAGCAGTGTGGCCAGTTCCTTGTCCAAATAACGTTGGAGGATCGGACCTACCTGCTGCAATTGCGGCGTGCCAAAGAAAACGTTTGAGTTCGACAATGGCCTGCCATGTGAAGGCCTGGTAGAGGGCCACGACAATCACGACCTGTTCATCACATGTGCGTGACGCAGCGGCGGGCGAAATTAGAATTGGAAGAGCGAGCGATATCGCTCCAAGCAAACGGTTATGCACGGTGGGATGCACACTCCTGCCTCACATGTCAAAACACGTTCATTAGCGGTATTTGATCGGTTTGCGCGTTGTGCCTCGCAAGCATCTTTCGCAAGGAAGCTCCCATCAGCTCGACAAAAGATTCCCGGACCTGAACGAATCCGCCCCCGCCACTTTGCAGATGTGCATGCCACGCAGCAGGTGCCGGTGCGCCGTGCTGGCGAACAGCAGGCCCGGACGGCTGGCCGACACGGTCGTGACCTGGCCGCTGACCGGATTGACGACATCGGCGATCGGTTCGCCCGCGGCGACCTGTTCGCCCAGTTTCTTGCGAAACACCAGCACGCCCGCATGCGGAGCCGCCAGCGGCTCGACCGCGTCGAGCGGCGTCGGGCCGCAATGCGCGGCCGGCAGGGCGCCCACCGGGATGTCGAGCACGCCGGCATGCGCCAGGTACTGCAGGATGGCGTCGGCATCCTGCTGCGCATGGTCATAGTTCACGTCGTTCTCGCCGCGCAGTTCGACGGTGACGGCGGCGCAGGCGGGCGGGATGGCGGCGCTTGTAAAGTGGTCGGCCAGGTCCCACCACACCCGGCTGCAGGCTTCGTCGAAAGCCTCGCCGCCCGATTCCTTCGCCACCAGCAGCACGCGTGCACCCATCAGGTCGGCCAGCGGCTGGATCACGTCCACCAGCGGCGTGCCGGTGTACATGTGCAGCACCGCCTCGTTATCGCAGTGCAGGTCGAGCACGATGTCGGCGTCGATCGCCATCGTCAGCAGGATCTTCTTGAGCGTGGCGGCATTGTCGGCCGGTTCCCAGGCCGCTATCTCCTTGCGGGCCAGGTCGCGGATCAGCGCGACGTTGGCGGCGGCGTCCGCGCCCAGCCGGCCTACCAGCGCGGTCTTGAGCGCGGTGGCGACGTGGCGGTACGCGCGGTTGAAGTTCAGGCCCGTGGACAGGTCGTAGCGGCCGAATGGCGCGCCATGCAGCACCTGGGACAGGCCAAGCGGATTGGCGGCCGGGACCAGGATGATCTCACCCTTGATGCGTCCCTCGGCATCGAGCTGGTCGAGCTGCCCGCGCAGCAGGTGCGCCACCAGCATCGCCGGCACTTCGTCGGCGTGGATCGCAGCCTGGATGTACACCTTCTTGCCGCTGCCAGGTGCGCCATAGTGGAACGACGTCAGGTTCAGGGTGGCGACACTGTCTTCGATGGCGATTGGGTGTTTCGTCGAGTGCATGGAAAGGAGCTCCGGCGTTGCAAGGGGAAGACACCGATTATGCGCGATTCCGCCTTGCCGCCACGCACGACCGGAAGTGGAGGAGGGCTGCGCTATAATGACAGCCGTTTTTTCCGCATACTCCACACTCTCCATGTCTTCTGAAAAGCCCACCAGCGGTCCCGCACGCTCCATGCTGTACGACCCCACCGAACACCGCATCCGCAGTTTCGTCACGCGCGCAGGACGGCTGTCGACCGCGCAGGCGCGGGCTTTCGATGAGCATGGACCGAAGTTCCTGGTCGAGTACAAGAAGGAGCCGCTCGACCTCGAGCAGGCCTTCGGCCGCAAGGCGCCGGTGATCCTGGAGATCGGCTTCGGCATGGGCGACACCACGGCCCATATCGCGAAACTGATGCCCGAGAAGGATTTCCTCGGCGTCGAGGTGCACACGCCGGGCGTGGGCAGCCTGCTCAAGCAGATCGGCGAACAGGGCATCGATAACCTGCGCCTGGTACAGCATGACGTGTTCGAAGTGTTGAACCACATGATCGCCGACGGCTCGCTGCACGGCGTGCATGTGTTCTTCCCCGATCCCTGGCACAAGGCGCGCCATAACAAGCGCCGCCTGATCCAGCCGGCCTTCGTCAAGCTGTTGTGCCAGAAAATCGCAGCGGGCGGCTACCTGCACCTGGCGACCGACTGGGAAGATTACGCAGTCCAGATGCTCGAGGTCCTGAGCGCCGAGCCGGAACTGGCCAACACGGCCGAAGGCTACGCCCCGCAACCCGCATACCGTCCGCTGACCAAATTCGAGAACCGGGGCATCAAGCTGGGCCACGGCGTGTGGGACCTGGTCTTCACCCGCAAGTAAGTAAGTGTAGTGCGGGTGCGAATCGTCGTTCGTTCCCGTTTCTTCGTCGTTCGTCACCACCTGCTGTCCCGGGCTGCCGGAAGTTCCTAGACTGGACTCGTTGATATACATTAACGAACACAGAGGAGAACAGCATGTGGAAGCGCATCGAACAATGGAATCGTGAAGTAGAGGCCGAGCAGCTCGCCGTGCTGCGCGACCCCACCCTGGTAGAGCAGGTGCCGGCCGGTTGCCGCCGCTTTTTCGCCCGCAAGCTGGCGGAAATGTCGCCCGCGGAGCGCGAATCCCTGTACCAGTTTTCCAGCAAGGTCAGCACCTCGGCAGCCCTGCTTGCAGTGCTCAAGCTGTGCGTCGTGCTGACGGTGCTGGGATTGCTGATCAATCTCGCCTTCCTGCCGGCCACGCCGTGGTGGGAGACCGTCGTCGCCGCCAATGCGATCGGGATCGCGGTGGCCTTTTCGCTGATGGGCGTCTGGTTCAACTATGGGAAAATCGTGCGCGCCAAGGGCAAGGCGCTGGTCACGATCGTCGGTCTCGGCCTGGTGGGTGGGCTGTTCGGCGGACTGACCGCAATGTTCGAGACTGGCGCCCAATGGTCGGCCTTGCTCGACAAGCTGCCCAGGATCGTGGTCACCGTGACCATCGTCGTGACCGCGCTGGTGGCGATACCGACGATCGTCGTCGCCGTCCTGCGCAATCGCTACTACCAGAACCTGGCCGAACAGCTCAAGCGCGACGCCGAACAAGCGCGCCTGGCGCGCGAGCTGAGCGAAACGCAGCTGCGCCTCCTGCGCGCCCAGATCGAACCGCACTTCCTGTTCAACACCCTCGGCGCGGTGCAGCAGCTGGCCGAGCAGGGTGCGCCGCGCGCCGCCGAGCTGACAGCCCACCTGATCGACTTCCTGCGCGGCAGCATGAGCGACATGCGCTGCGAGCAGGTGGCGCTGGCGACCGAATTCGGCCTGGTCGAATCCTACCTGCGGGTGATGCAGATCCGGATGGGCGAGCGCCTGCGCTACACGGTCGACGTGCCCGCTGCGCTGGCAGCCACCCAGGTGCCCAGCATGCTGGTGCTGACCCTGGCGGAGAACGCGATCAAGCACGGCATCGAGCCGTCCCTGCACGGCGGCGAGATCGCGGTCACGGCCCATGACGACGACGGAACGCTCCGCATCCAGGTGCGCGACAGCGGGGTCGGCATGAGCGACACCCCGGGCGCCGGCACCGGCCTGGAAAACGTGCGCCACCGCCTGCGCCTGGCCTACGGCGAGGGCGCCTGCCTGCTGCTGTCCGAAGAAGAACCCGGCCTGCTGGCCGAAATCGCCATCCCCTGCAAGGAGCCGAAATGAGCGTCACCGTGCTGGTCGCCGAAGACGAACCATTGATGCGCGAGCGCCTGCTCGGCATGCTGGCCACGGCCTGGCCCGAGGCGCAGGTGGTGGCGGCGCCCGAGAACGGCATCGATGCCTGGGATGCCTGGCTCGAACACGAGCCGCAAGTGGTCTTCCTCGACATCCGCATGCCCGGCATGTCGGGCCTGGAGGTGGCCGAGCGCATCGTCCGTCGCTCGCACGTGGTGTTCGTCACGGCCTACGACCAGTATGCGGTCGATGCCTTCGATACCGGTGCGGTCGACTACCTGCTCAAGCCCATCCAGCCGGGCCGGCTCGACAAGGCCCTGGCGCGCCTGCGCGAGAAGCTGGACGCGCGTCCGGACGATGTCAGCGAGGTCGTGCAGCAGGTCAAGGCCGCGTCGCCCCAGGCGAAGCGCGAGAAGCTCAAGTGGCTCAAGGCCAGCGTCGGCAAGCAGATCCGCCTGATCGACGTCGAAGAGGTGCTGTTCTTCCAGGCCGACACCAAGTACACGCGGGTGGTGCTGGCCGATTCCGAAGCGCTGGTGCGCATTCCCCTGAAGGACCTGGTGGGTGGGCTCGATGCAGGTCTGTTCTGGCAGATCCACCGCGGCACCCTGGTGAACGTGAATGCGATCAAGGCGGTCGAGCGGGTCGATGCCGAACGCATGCAGGTGCTGCTGCGCGGGAGCGACGAGGTGCTGCCGGTGAGCCGCAGTTTCACCCACCTGTTTCGCGAGTAGAACCGCCGGCGATTAGGTCATCTCATTGATGATCGCGACGATCTCGTCGCCATACGAGACGAGCTTCTTCTCGCCGACGCCGGAGACGCCGCGCAACTGGTCGATCGAGGACGGCTTGACCTTGGCGATCTCGCGCAGGGTCGCATCCTGGAACACGACATAGGCCGGCACGCCGTGCTCGCGGGCGGTGCCCATGCGCCACGAGCGCAGGCGGTCGAAGATGCCCTGTTCGGAGCGCGACAATTCGGTTTCTTCGTAGCTCGAGCGCGAGGTGGACGGGCGCTTGGCCTTGACCGGCTTCTGGTACTGGCGCAGCTGCACCTTCTGCTCGCCCTTGAGCACCGGGCGCGCAGCGTCGGTGAGCTTCAGGGAGCTGAAGGCGTCGTGGTCGACCGTCACCAGGCCGAGGGCGATCGCCTGGCGCAGTATTGCGCGCCATTCTTGTTCGGAGCGGTCGGCGCCGACGCCAAACACGGTGAGCTTGTCGTGATGCCACTGGCTGATCCGTTCGGTCTGGGCGCCGCGCAGCACGTCGATCACATGGCCGCCGGCGAAGCGCTGGTCGACCCGGTAGATCGCCGACAACAGCTTTTGCACCGGCACCGTGCCGTCGAAGCTGACCGGCGGCACCAGGCAGGTGTCGCAGTTGCCGCAGGGGCCGGAACGCTCGCCGAAATAGTCGAGCAGGCGCATGCGCCGGCAACTGAGGGTTTCGCACAGCCCCAGCATGGCGTCGAGCTTCATCGACAGCACGCGCTTGAAGGTTTCGTCGGCCTCGGATTCGTCAATCATGCGGCGCTGCAGGACGACGTCTTGCAGGCCATAGGCCATCCAGGCGCTGGCCGGCTGGCCATCGCGGCCGGCGCGGCCCGTCTCCTGGTAATAGCCCTCGATGCTCTTGGGCAGGTCGAGGTGGCAGACAAAACGCACGTCGGGCTTGTCGATACCCATGCCGAAGGCAATGGTGGCGACCATGACGATGTTTTCTTCGCGCAGGAAGCGGGCCTGGTTGGCGGCGCGCACCGTGTGTTCCATGCCAGCGTGATAAGCCATGGCCCGGATGCCATGCTCGTTCAGGAAGTCGGCCGTCTCTTCGACCTTCTTGCGCGACAGGCAGTAGACGATGCCGGAATCCTGCGGGTGCTCACTGCTGATGAAGTCGATCAGCTGCTTGCGCCCGGTGGTCTTCTCGACAATCGAATAGCGGATATTGGGGCGGTCGAACGACGAGACGAACTGGCGCGCGTCTTCGAGCTGCAGGCGATGCGCGATCTCGGCGCGGGTCTGCTGGTCGGCGGTCGCGGTGAGCGCGATGCGCGGCACGTTGGGGAAGCGCTCGTGCAGGATCGACAGGCGGATGTACTCGGGGCGGAAGTCATGCCCCCATTGCGAAACGCAGTGCGCCTCGTCGATGGCGAACAGCGAGATGCGCGAAGCCTCGAACAGCTCGAGGCAGCGCGGCGTCATGAGGCGCTCGGGCGCCACATACACCAGGTCGATCTCGCCAGTACGCACCAAGCGCTCGATGCGCATGGCTTCTTCGAAGCTCTGGGTCGAGTTGAGGAACGCGGCGCGTACGCCGACTTCTTCGAGTGCATCGACCTGGTCTTGCATCAGGGCGATGAGCGGCGAGACGACGACGCCGACGCCGTCGCGCAGCAGGGCGGGGATCTGGTAGCACAGCGACTTGCCGCCGCCGGTCGGCATCAGGACCAGCGCGTCGCCGCCGCTGGCCACATGCTCGACGATCTCTCCCTGCTGCCCGCGGAAGGCGGGATAGCCGAAGACCGTCTCCAGCACATGGAGCGCGCGCGCGCCGAGGTCGGCGCCGATATCGGGATTCATACTGTCTGTTTCAGTGTTTTGGATCAGGGTAAGGCGCTAGTTTACTCCGACCAGTTGACCAAGCCAAAGTGAGCGGTCACTAGCACCAGGATACCGAATACGATACGGTACCAGGCGAAGATCGTGAAGTCGTGCGTGCTGATGTAGCGCAGAAGCCAGCGCACGCACAGGAAGGCGGCGATGAAGGCCGAGATGAAGCCAAGGCTGAACAGGGGGAAGTCGGCCATCGACAGTGCATCCCGTTCCTTGATCACGGAGTACACGGTGGCGCCGAGCATGGTCGGCATGGCAAGGAAGAACGAGAATTCGGTGGCCGCCTTGCGCGACAGGCCGAACAGCATGCCGCCGATGATGGTCGAGCCCGAGCGGCTGGTGCCGGGAATCAGGGCGAAGGACTGGGCGAAGCCGACCTTCAGGGCGTCGAGCATGGTCATGTCGTCGACGGTCTCGACCCGCGGCGGCGTGCTGCGCTGGCGCTGGCGGTGTTCGACCCACAGGATGATGACCCCACCCACGACCAGGGCAATCGCCACCGGCACCGGATGGAACAGGAGCTCGGTGATGGTGGCGCTGAACAGCACGCCGGCGATTGCCGCTGGCATGAAAGCCACAGCAACATTGCGCGCGAAGCGCTGCTGAAGCGGGTCCGAGCCCAGTCCGGACAGCAGGCGCGTGACGCGCTCGCGGTACTCCCATACGACGGCCAACACGGCGCCGAGCTGGATCACGATCTTGAAGACCGTTTCCCGTACGCCCGTAAAGTTGAGTAACTCGCCCGCAAGGATCAGGTGACCAGTGGAAGAAATCGGGAGAAATTCGGTGAAGCCCTCGACCAGGCCCATGATGATCGCCTTGATGGCGAGCGCAATATCCATGAATTATTTCGGTGTGGAAGTGATCTGGGGCGGCGCCAGCGTAGGCCCACCGGCTTGGGCACGAAGCTTACCATGAGCCCGCCCCTTACCGTTGGGCAAACTGAACCGTACAACCGATTTCGCGGGCGCCGAACGCGGCTGTGCAACGCCGGGACAGGCGCGCGAATGAAAAAAGCGCTTGCGCCGAATGTGAAATCGCGTGCTACACTAAAACCATGAGTAAACTCCCACTCACCCAATGAGTCTTATCTTAGTCATCATCCTTGCCGTGCTGTCCTGGCTGGCATTTCATGACTGGCAGTTGCCCAATGCGTTACGCTACCGCCCCTTCCAGGGCCGGGTCTGGCGCAGTTCCTTCCCTACCGCTTCCCGTAAAGACATCCGCGAGTTCCTGTCCGTGTTCGGCGCCGCCTTGTCGTTCGGCGACACCGACAAGCTGCACCTGCGGCCCGACGACCAGGTGCTGGGCGTGGTGCGCGCCGCCAAGCCGGCGCGCTGGATGCCGGATGCGTCCGATATCGAGCCCTTGGCACGCGCCTTGCGTGAACGCTACGGCTTGCTGCTCGACGACGTCTGGCATGACGGGTTGACCTTGGGCGGGCTGTTCCAGCGGGTGCAGCAGGCGCGCGGAAAAACGCCGTTGTAAACGACGTCGTTACGGCGCCGTCGCGCGTTCCAGCTCCGCCAGCCACCGGATCGCCTGCGGGCGATCATCTCCGCACATCTCGCGCGATGGCTGCAGGCCGCCACACACGGCGGGCCGTTCCGGTCGGCCAAAGATGCGGCACAGCTCATCGTCTCCCAGTTGCACGCAGCGTACCCCGGCTGGCTTGCCGTTAGGCATGCCGGGAATCGGGCTGGTGATCGAAGGCGCGGTGCAGCAGGCGCCGCAATGCGGCCGACAGGAGAAAGAAGCAGGCATGAACAGCAGGAGGGCTCGGTCGAAGTCCGCCAGTATATCGTGGTCCTGGCGTTTACCCACCGACATGCGCTCTGTCAAACAGGGGAATCTACGGTCTGAACGACGATTCGCTTAACATAATTTCAGTTATACAACGGTTGCTTGACTGGCCCGACAGCCGCGGTCTATATTGATTGTTCCTTAGATAATTTCTGGGCGGGAAGATGGACTGCCAACTTGACAGTAAGCCGCGCTGGGAACGTCGCAAGGAAGCGCGTCCCCAGGAATTATTGGCTGCCGCGATCGAGCTGTTCGTCGAGCGTGGCTTCGCCGCCACCCGTCTCGAAGACGTGGCCCGCCGCGCCGGCGTGTCCAAGGGCACGCTCTACCTGTATTACACCAACAAGGATGACCTGTTCAAGGCTGTGGTACGCCAGACCATCCTGCCGATGATCGACGATGCCGAAGCGTCGGTGACCGAATTCGATGGACACAGCGCGGAGCTGTTGCGCCATGTGATCCTGTCCTGGTGGGTGCGCATCGGTTCGGCCAAGGCGTCCGGCATCAACAAATTGATTCTCGCCGAAGCCGATAATTTCCCCGAGTTGGCGCGCTTTTACCAGGAAGAAGTCATGACGCGTCGTATGCGCCTGATTACAAACATGCTCGAGCGCGGTATCCGCCGCGGCGAATTCCGTGCGATCGACGTGCCGCAGGCCGCCCAGGTGTTGATCGCGCCGCTGATGATGCTGTCGACCTGGAAGCATACGGTCGGCCCCTGCGAACGCTGCGACCTGCAGCCCGAAGCCTTCCTCGAAGCTTTCCTCGACATTACCCTGCACGGCCTGGTTCCTGCAAGCCGCTAGGAGTCCATCCCGCCAGGAGCGACTCCAACCTGCCGGGACAGAACCGCAGTTCAACCACGCCAGGGATGGATTTCTGGCGTTCATCCCCCTCAAACTGCAGACTGTCGCAATTTTCCGCTGGCTCGGCCGTGCATCGTTAAGATGTGCGTCCTGAGGCCATTGAACGATTAGAATATCGGATTATTTATTTTTCCACCGAGAACTGAAATGAATATCGAACAAGCCCGCTTCAACATGATCGAGCAGCAAATCCGTCCGTGGAACGTCCTGGACGAAGACGTGCTGGCCTTGCTGCACGTGGTCAAGCGCGAACAATTCGTGCCGAAGGCCTACGAGAACCTGGCGTTCGCGGACGTCGAGATCCCGCTGCCGGGCGGCGAGACGATGTTCAATCCGAAGGTCGAAGCGCGCATCGTGCAAGAGATCGCGGTGAAGAAACATGAAAACGTGCTCGAGATCGGTACCGGTTCCGGCTACATGACCGCGCTGCTGGCACACACGGCGGCCCACGTGACCAGCGTCGAGATCCAGCCCGAGAGCGTCACGCTGGCCAGGGAGAACCTGGCCAGGGCTGGCGTGATCAATGTCAGCGTGGAAGAAGGCAATGGCGCCCAGGGCTGGTCGACGGGCACCCAATATGACGTGATCGTGGTCTCGGGCGGCCTGCCGGTGCTGCCGGAAGCGCTGGTCAAGCAGCTGAAAGTCGGCGGCCGCATGATCGCCATCCTGGGCGAAGCGCCGGCCATGACGTGCCAGCTGATCACCCGCACCTCGGAAACGGCGCACGACGCGGTCAAGGTGTTCGAGACCGTGGCCAAGCCGCTGACCGGCGCCGAGACGCCGTCGCGCTTCACCTTCTAAGGACGCGCGATGCGACAGATGACCGCCCCCGAGTTGGCCGCCTGGCTGGCCGACCCGGCGCGCGAGCAGCCGCTGCTGCTCGACGTGCGCGAGGACTGGGAATTCGAAACCTGCAAGATCGCAGGCTCGACCCAGATCCCGATGCACCTGATTCCGGTCCGTGTGAGCGAGATCGACGACGACAGGGAGGTGGTGTGCATCTGCCATCACGGCGCGCGCAGCATGCAGGTGGCCGCCTTCCTGGAGCGCAATGGGTTCAGTAACGTAACGAATTTAACGGGCGGGGTACACGCCTGGGCCGTACAGGTCGATCCGTCGATGCCGAAGTATTGACCTGATCCTTAACTAGATGACTCCTGTGGAGATAGCAATGCAGAAACCCCTACTTGCCGTGCTGCTTGCCAGCGCGTGCTTCTCGCTCAACGCCCATGCTGCCGACTTGATCCAGGTCTACCAGCAGGCGCTGGCCAACGATGCGACCTATGCGAGTGCGCGCGCCTCGCTGGCCGCCGGCCGCGAGCGGATTACCCAGGGGCGTGCGGGCCTGCTCCCGACCGTGGGTCTCAGTGGGGGCATCAGCAAGAACGACAACGAGTTCGACCCGTGGAACATCGGCCAGGTCGGCACCTTGCCGAACGGCCAGCCAGGTATCATCGACGGCAGCGGCTCCAACCTGCGCACCAACGAATACACGCTGTCGCTGCAGCAGCCGCTGTATCGCTGGGATCGCTGGCAGACTTACCAGCAGAGCAAACTGCAGCAGGCGATCGCCGAAGCGCAGTTTGCCCAGGCCCAGCAAGACCTGATCACGCGCGTGGCCACCGCCTATTTCGACGTGCTGGCCGCACAAGACAAGCTGGAATCGACCCGCGCCCAGAAGGAAGCGACGACCGAGCAGCTGGCGTCGGCCAAGCGCAACTTCGAAGTCGGCACCCAGACCATTACCGACACCCACGAAGCGCAGGCCGCGTACGACCTGGTGCTGGCGCAGGAATTCGCCGCCGTCAACGACCTGGACAACAAGCGCAACACGCTGCAGACGATCATCGGCGCCGCGCCGGGCAACCTGGCGTCGCTCAAGCCGGGCGTGACCCTGGCGGTGCCGCAGCCGGCCTCGGTCGATCCGTGGGTCTCGTCGGCCGAGAACCAGAACTACGGCGTGACCGTCGGCCAGTTGCAGGTCGAGATCGCCATGCGCGACATTTCGCGTAACCGCGCCGGCCACCTGCCGACCGTCGACCTGGTGGCCAGCTCGACGCGCCGCGACATCAACGGCCGCACCGGCAGCTCGGGCGACACCAAGAACAATGCGATCGGCGTGCAATGGAGCGTACCGATCTTCAGCGGCTTCGCGGTGACCAGCCGGGTGCGTGAATCGATCGCGCTGGAAGACCGCGCGCGCAACGACCTGGAGGCGACCCGCCGCAACGCGGCCCTGCAGGCGCGCCAATCGTTCCTGGGCGTGAACAGCGGCCTGGCCCAGGTCAAGGCGCTGGAAGCAGCCGAAGTGTCGAGCCAGTCGGCGCTGGAATCGAACAAGCTGGGTTACCAGGTGGGCGTGCGCATCAATATCGACGTGCTGAACGCGCAGCGCCAGCTGTACCAGACCCGCACCGACCTGTCGCGCGCGCGTTACGACGTGATCATCAACGGCCTGCGCCTGAAGGCGGCGGCCGGTTCGTTGCGCGAGGCGGACCTGGTACCGGTCAACAGCCTGCTGGGCGAATGATCGTATCAGCCTGCGCCCCGCGGTGCAGGGACCATGAAAAAGCCCGGGTGGCCAGCGTGCTGGCGACCCGGGCTTTTTCACACTTCATGTCACAGCGCGCGTGCGCGACGCCACTGGATCAGCTCGGCGATGGTGAGGATCGGGAACGCGCGTTCCTCGGCGAACTGCTCGATCTGTTCGCCGCGCATCATGGTGCCGTCCGGGTTCATCAGCTCGCACAGCACGGCGGCCGGCTGCAGGCCGGCCAGCTTGGCCAGGTCGACCGAGCCTTCGGTATGGCCGGCGCGCGCCAGCACGCCGCCCGGGGTGGCGCGCAGCGGGAACACGTGGCCGGGACGAACCAGGTCGTCGGGCTGGGCATTGCGCGCGATCGCGGCCTGGATGGTCGAGACACGATCGGCGGCCGAGACGCCGGTGGTCACGCCATGGCGGGCTTCGATCGAGACCGTGAACGGGGTGCCGTAGCGGCTGCCGTTCTCGGGCGCCATCGGCGGCAGGTCGAGCGCGCGCACCTTGTCGTCGGACAGGCACAGGCAGACGATGCCGCTGCATTCGCGGATCATCAGCGCCATCGTTTCGACGCTCAGTTTCTCGGCGGCGACGATCAGGTCGGCTTCGTTCTCGCGGTCGAAGTCGTCGAGCAGGATGACCGGGACGCCGGCGCGCATGGCGGCCAGGGCGGCGGCGATGCGACCTTCCAGGTCGTTGCTTTGAAGGGTATAGGCAGGGACTAACATGTGAAACGCTCCTCGCATGGATTGGCGAAAAACGCATCAGGGCAAAGCGAAACCGCACACCCGTTCAACCGCGAAGGCGCGGTGACCGGGCGCATGACAGCGCACATCTTCTTTCATCCGGACTATACCGTCGGCCCTGGCTTCTCACCAGGTCTGCTGACCCTGCTCAATGACCACCTGAACAGGCGCTCGCGGGCTCGACCCGTGAAGGTCATACCGCCGGTGGGGAATCGCACCCCGCCCCGAAGACGTCATTAAGTTGTGGTGCTCTGCTCAGCAGCAGGCGGTGATGATTGTAGCAGCGGTGTGCGGAGTTTGCTGGAGGGCGGCCGATCTCGGCCGCTGCCCCATCTTGCACGCTTGTGGCGCTTAGTTGCTCAGCCCGCCGCCGCCGGCATGGTCGGCACGCTCGATCAGCTCGACCTTGTAGCCATCGGGATCGGTGATGAAGGCGATCACGGTGGTGCCGCCCTTGACCGGGCCCGGTTCGCGCGTGATGTTGCCGCCGGCCGCGCGCACTTGTTCGCAGGCGGCGTAGATGTCTTCGGCCGAGATCGCGATGTGGCCGTAGGCGGTGCCCATGTCGTAGCTGTCGGTGCCCCAGTTGTAGGTCAGCTCGAGCTCGGCGTGGTCAGGATTGCTGCCGTAGCCCAGGAAGGCAAGGCTGTACTTGTACTCCGGGTTGTCGCTGGTGCGCAGCAGTTTCATGCCCAGCACCTTGGTGTAGAAGTCGATGGAGCGTTGCAGGTCGCCGACCCTCAACATGGTATGCAGGATGCGCATTGGGTTGTCCTTATGTGTTCCGGGAAAACCGCATTCTATGCGTTTGACAGCTTCCTTGCCGAAGCCGCGAAAAGTGAAGTGCCGCGGATCGGGCGACCCGCGGCAGGTGATCAGTTTTCGAGCTTGGCGTCGAGCGTGATCTTCGCGTTCAGCAGTTTCGACACAGGGCAGTTCTCCTTGGCCGTAGTGGCCGCCTTGTCGAAGGCTTCCTGGCTGGCGCCGGGAATCTTCGCCACCAGTTCGAGGTGTACGGCCGTGATCGAGAAACCGCCTTCGACTTTTTCCATCGACACCGTCGCCTTGGTGCGCAGTTCGTCGGCCGTCAGGCCGGCCTGGCCCAGCTGGCCCGACAGCGCCATCGTGAAGCAGCCGGCATGCGCCGCGCCGATCAGCTCTTCGGGATTGGTGCCCGGCGCGTCTTCGAAGCGGGTGTTGAAGCCGTAAGGCTGGTCCTTGAGGGCGCCGCTGCCGGTCGAGACCTGGCCCTTGCCGTCCTTGATGCCGCCGCTCCAGACGGCGCTGCCATCGCGTTTGATCGTCATGTATTACTTCCTTTCATCGTCGTTGTCTTCGGGTGCAGGCTCGGCGTCGTGGTCGCGCATGTCGCGATGTCGGTCGGGCTGCGGCTGGGCCTGGCCGGTCGCGCCGGGGGCCGGATCGACCGCCTGGGAAATCCCCGGCGTCGCCCGCGAATCGGTATCGACCAGGCCTTGCTCGAGATCCTTGGCCGCCTGCTTCATGATGCCGCGCGGCGCTTGATCTTGCCCGTCGGGCGTTTCATCGCGTTCGTGCGGCTGGCGCTTGACGCCGTCGTTGCTCATCGGTTCCTTGGTATTGACAAACCGGTCCTTGGTTTCGGTCACCATGATGATCTCCTTTGCATTTTCGTCATCATCATCCTAACTGCCTGTTGGTGAATGAGTCGCGCAATTGAACCATGTAATTTGATGATGCTTTTTTGCAATTACCTCGATAAGATGAGCGTTTGACCGGTTTGACGGAAGACGCCCCCGTGAGCATCGACACCCTGACCCACCACGCCAGCCTCGCTTGCAAGAACTGCGGCGCCAACGCGCAAGGCAATTACTGCCAGCACTGTGGGCAGGCGACCCACCTGCATGTGCCGAGCGCGCGCGAATTCCTGCACGAATTCATTGCCCACTACGTGGCGCTGGAAGGCAAGCTGTGGAAGACGCTGGCCCTGCTCATCGCCAGACCCGGCTTGCTGACCTGCGAATACATCCTGGGCCGGCGCGTGCGCTATCTCGAGCCGCTCCGTGTGTATCTGACCTTCAGCATCATTTTCTTCGCGCTGTTCAAGCTCGGTGGGGTCGAAGTGGCGCGCTTCGACGACCCGTCGCCGGCCCTGGCCGCTGCGGTGGCCGACGGCCGGGCCAAGCAGACGGTGCTGGGCCCGGCCATGGTGCAGGACGTCGCCGAGTACGAAAAAGTCCTGGCCACTCTCAACAAGAAGGCCGGCAACCTGCATCCGGTACTGCGCGAACGGCTTGCGCGCTTCATGTCGCTGTCGCCGGAGGCCCAGAAGGCCGCGCTCAAACAGGCCTTCTACAGCTACACGCCTTATGCGATCTTCGCCATGATGCCGCTGTTCGCGCTCTACCTGAAGATCTTGTACCTGGGCAGCGGGCGCCGCTACGGTGAACATTTCCTGTTCGCCTTGCACGTGAATGCCTTCGCCTTCCTGATGCTGTCGGTGATGATCCTGGTTCCGGAGACCTGGAAATTCATTACCTTCGCGCTGTTGTTGTGGCTAGTGTTCTACCTGCCGATCGCGATGCGCCGCGTCTACGAGAGCGGCTGGATGAGTACGCTGATCCGCTGGATCGCCCTGATCTTCGCGCACGTCGCGACCCTGGCGTCGGCCGTATTGACCGTCATGGGCATGGTACTGATGGGCTGAACTTGCAGGGCAGGGGTGGCGCCCGCTATACTGTTCATCTATACAGTAATAGCCGAGCGCCGTATGGCAGCCGCAGGGATTATCGGTTAATCTCCAGCGTACCCTTAACCTCATACTGCAGAGACCGTCATGCCCGCTTCGCCCCAACCGCAACAGATCATCGCGCTCGTGGTGCGGCATAACACGGCGGGCGTCGAAGAGCCGGTCGGCCGCATCCGCGATTTCCTGCAAGCGGCGGGCTACCGCGTGGTGTTCGAGGCCGATACCGCGGCCAATCTGCAGCTCGATGGCATCGACTCGATGACCGTGGCCGAGATCGGCGCGCAGGCCAGGATCGGCATCGTGGTCGGCGGCGACGGCACCATGCTGGGCATCGCACGCCAGCTCGCCGAATACGATATCGCCCTGGTCGGCATCAACCTGGGCCGGCTCGGCTTCATCACCGACATTGCGCTCGACGACATGCTGCCGGCGCTCGGCGAAATCCTGCAGGGCCGCTCGCGCGCCGAAGAACGCACCCTGCTCGAGGCACGCGTGATGCGCGACGGCGTGCAGATCTTTTGCAGCGTGGCCGTCAACGACGTGGTGGTGGCGCGCGGCACCGGCGCCGGCATGGTCGAACTCAAGCTCTCCGTCGACGGTCAATTCATGTACAACCAGCGCTCGGACGGCCTGATCGTGTCCACGCCCACCGGCTCCACGGCCTATGCGCTGTCGGCCGGCGGCCCGCTGCTGCACCCCAGCCTGGGCGGCACGGTGCTGGTGCCGATCGCACCGCACGCGCTGTCGAACCGGCCGATCGTGGTGCCTGACAAAAGCGAGATCATGGTCGAGCTGGTCAGCGGGCGCGACATCAGCGTGAACTTCGACATGCAAACCTTCACCAGCCTGCAACTGGGCGACCAGATCGTCATCTCGCGTTCGCCGCACACGATCACCTTCCTGCATCCGCTCGACTGGAGCTATTACCACACGCTGCGCCAGAAGCTGCACTGGAACGAATACCCCACCAACGACGGCAAGCTCAAATAACACGCTGCAGTCGACCAACGACTTGTTCGCCACAGAATCGCCCAACACCGGAGACCCGATTTTTCATGCTGCGCACACTGACCATCCGCGACTTCGTTATCGTCGACGCCATCGAACTGGAGTTCTCGAACGGCTTTTCGGTGTTCACCGGCGAGACCGGCGCCGGCAAGTCGATCCTGATCGATGCGTTGCAACTGGCGCTGGGCGGCCGCGGCGACGCCAGCATGGTGCGCGAAGGCGCCCCCAAGGCCGACATCACGGCCGACTTTGCGCCGACCGAGGCGGGCCGGGCCTGGCTCGAGCAGCACGAATTCGGCGTCGACGAGGGCGGGGCGCTGCTGCGCCGCGTGATCGACAACGCCGGCCGCTCCAAGGCCTATATCAATGGCGTGGCTGCCACGGCAAGCCAGCTGCGCGAACTGGGCGAGCTGCTGGTCGACATCCACGGCCAGCACGCCCACCAGTCGCTGCTCAAGCCGGACGCCCAGCGCGCGCTGCTCGACAACCAGATCGCGGTGCGCGATCCGCAGGCGCGCGGCGAGGCGCAAGAGGTGGCGCAAGCCTGGCGCGCCTGGCGCGCGCTGGTGCGCCAGCGCGAAGAGTACGAAACCAATGCCAAGAACGTGCTGATCGAACGCGAGCGTCTCGAGTGGCAGGTGAGCGAGCTCGATAAACTGGCGCCGAAGACCGGCGAGTGGGCCGAGATCAGCAACGAACACAGCCGTCTGTCGCATGCCGCCAGCCTGCTCGAAGGCGCGCAGGAAGCCCTGGCGGCGATTTCCGAATCGGAGCAGCCGATCCTGTCGCAACTGTCGTCGCTCAACGCCAAGCTCGGCAAGCTGGTCGACGTCGACGCCCAGCTGCAGGCCGTGCTCGACTGCATGGAGCCGGCCCGCATCCAGCTGCAAGAGGCCGTGTCCGAACTGAACAACTACATCGACAAGGTCGAACTCGACCCGGGCCGCCTGCGCGAAGTCGATGCCCGCATGGATGCGCTGCACAGCGCCTCGCGCAAGTACCGGGTGACGCCCGAAGAACTGCCCGAGGAACACGCGCAACTGGCCACCAAGCTGCGCCAGCTGGCCGACGCCACCGATATCGAGGGCTTGCGCAAGCAGGAAGAAAAAGCCGAGGCCGCCTATATGAAAGTGGCCGGGCGCTTGTCGGTGCGCCGCGTCAAGGCGGCCGCCGAACTCGGCACGCAGGTAACAGCCGCGATGCAAGAGCTCAGCATGAGTGGCGGCAGCTTCGCCATCGGTCTCAACAGCGGTGAACCGGGCGCGCATGGCCTGGAGCAGGTCGAATTCCTGGTGGCCGGCCATGCCGGCGTGGCGCCGCGTCCGCTGGCCAAGGTGGCGTCGGGCGGCGAGCTGGCGCGGATCTCGCTGGCGATCTCGGTGATCACCTCGCATGCGACCACGGTGCCGACCCTGATCTTCGACGAGGTCGACACCGGCATCGGCGGCGGCGTCGCCGAGGTGGTGGGGCGCCTGCTCAAGCGCCTGGGCCAGCAGCGCCAGGTGCTGTGCGTGACCCACTTGCCGCAGGTCGCGAGCCAGGCCAACCAGCACTTCCAGGTGGCCAAGGGCACGACCGGCGAAGGCCGCACCGTCTCGCGCATCGATGTGCTCGACAGCCGCGCACGGGTCGAAGAGGTGGCGCGCATGCTGGGCGGGATCGAGATCACCGAGACCACGCGCAAGCATGCGCGGGAGTTGCTCGCTTCTTGAACCAGTGCGCTTCTGCGACGGAACTCTTCATTCTGAGGTCATGTCGCTTTCTTCATTCTGTGGCAGAGTGATGGTCGACCTGCGGCCCTCACGCCGCAGCATCGACCACCAACCTCAACCATGGAAGGAATTCGCATGAGCATCGAAAAAGTCCTGTACCGCGCCCAAGCCACCTCGCAAGGCGGCCGTGAAGGCACCTCGAAAAGTTCCGATGGCGTCCTTGACCTGAAACTGAGCACGCCGAAGGAACTCGGCGGCGGTGGCGGCTCGGGCACCAATCCGGAGCAGCTGTTCGCGGCCGGCTACTCGGCCTGCTTCCTGGGCGCCCTGAAGTTCGTGGCCGGCCAGTCCAAGGTCGCGCTGCCGCAAGACCTGACCATTACCGGCGACGTCGGCATCGGCCAGATCCCGACCGGTTTCGGCATCGAAGTCGACCTCACCATCAAGGCCCCCGGCATGGACCAGGCCCAGCTCCAAGAGCTGGTCGACAAGGCCCACATCGTGTGCCCGTATTCGAACGCCACCCGCGGCAATATCGATGTGCGCCTGCACGTAAACACCTGATTCAGGCAGCTAGAACCCCTTTCCGTGGCGGCAGCGCCACGAAAGGCGGTGGCGTCACTCCGGCAAAGTGGCGCCACCCGGTTCGCCCGCAGTCCCCACCGCACTGCCCACATATAATAGGCAGGTCAAGTCATCCTTTCCTGTCCATGCCATTTCGAAAAGAACCGCCTCACACCCACGGCAGCGTGCCGCATAGCGCGATAGTCCTGGTCAATCTTGGCACGCCGGACGAGCCGACCCGTTCGAGCGTACGCCGCTACCTGAAGCAGTTCCTGTCCGATCCGCGCGTGGTCGAGATTCCCAGCCGTATCTGGTGGTTCATCCTGAACCTGTTCATCCTGCCGTTCCGCTCCGGCCAGTCGGCCGCCAAGTACCGCACGATCTGGACCCGCGAAGGCTCGCCCCTGCGCATCTACACTCGCCAGCAGGCATCGGCGCTGCAGGCCGTGCTGGCCGAGCGCGGCCACGAAGACGTCAAGGTCGTCATGGCCATGCGCTACGGCTCGCCATCCCTGCCCGACGTATTCGATCAGCTCAAGCAAGACGGCTGCGACCGCATCGTCGTGCTGCCCGCGTATCCGCAATATTCCGGCACCACCACCGCCTCGATCTGGGATGCGGTATTCCAGCATTACGCGCGCGTGCGCAACGTGCCCGAGCTGCGCCTGGTAAAGCACTACCACGACCATGAAGGCTATATCCATGCCTTGCGCGACAATGTGCAGGCCTATTGGGACGCCCACGGCCGCGGCCAGAAGCTGGTGATGAGCTTCCATGGCACGCCCAAGCGCACCCTGGAGCTGGGCGACCCGTACTTCTGCGAATGCCAGAAGACCGGGCGCCTGCTGGCGCAAGCGCTGGGCCTGGGCCCGGACGACTACCTGGTCACCTTCCAGTCGCGCTTCGGCAAGGCCGAATGGCTGCAGCCCTATACGGCGCCGACGGTGCAGCAGCTGGCGCGCGATGGCGTCGAGCGCATCGACGTCATCTGTCCGGGCTTTACCAGCGACTGCCTCGAGACGCTGGAAGAAATCTCGATGGAAGTGCGCCACGACTTCGAGTCCAACGGCGGCAAGGACTTCCATTACATCCCCTGCCTGAACGCCTCGCCCTCCTGGATACGCGGCATGGCCGAGATCGCCGAGCAGCACCTGATCGGCTGGCCTACCATAGAGACCCCGGCCGAGCGCGAGGCGCGCCGTCTCGACGCCGAGCGCGGCGCCCGGAACGCGGCCCGCCTGGGTGCCTGACCCGGATGGCGGCGCCAGGCCGGCATTCGCCGCGACCACCGCTTGCTTATTGACAACCTGCTAAAATGGCAGGTTGTTGGTGCTGGGTGCCGTCTGCAAAAGTTTTGAGATGACATCTCTGCAATTCCCCTTGAAATTGTAGGAGATCGCCCCATCTGGGGCGCTGTGTATCGATCAGGATACGTTTTCAACTCAGCCAAGTCCTTGATTCTAGGAGTTTTTCCGATGCAAGACCAAGAAAACAAAGAGGTGCTCGACCAGCAAGCTGGCGAAGCGCCTGTTGCCGATGCCGCTGGTGAAACTGTTCAGGCGCCGGCCGCGCCAACCACCGAGCCGGGCCTCGAAGAGCAGCTGAGCGCAACCGAAGCGAAACTGGCAGAAATGCACGACGCTTTCATGCGCGCCAAGGCCGAAGCCGACAATATCCGCCGCCGCGCCCAGGAAGACGTGAGCAAGGCCCATAAATTCGCCATCGAAAGCTTCGCCGAGGCCATGGTGCCGGTGCGCGACAGTCTTGAAATGGCCGTGAAGGTCGAAGCCCCGACGGTCGAATCGATCAAGGAAGGCGTCGAAATGACCCTCAAGCAGCTGACCGCCGCGTTCGAAAAGAACCGCCTGGTCGAAGTCATGCCGCAGCCGGGCGACAAGCTGGACCCGAACAAGCACCAGGCCGTGGCCGTGGTGCCGTCGGAGCAGGAAGTCAATACCGTGGTCGCCGTGCTGCAAAAGGGCTATATGATCGCCGACCGCCTGCTGCGTCCGGCAATCGTGACCGCCGCAGCGCCCAAATAAGGGTAACGGGGTGCATATGTGCGTGTTCTAACTGAAGCTGTCAGCTGAGCCACTTGAAAGCACGCCACCCCTTCCCAATATTGAATCCATCAGAAATCCACAAATACTAAAGGAACACATCATGGGCAAAATCATCGGTATCGACCTGGGCACCACCAACTCCTGCGTCGCCATCATGGAAAACGGTACCCCGAAGGTGATCGAGAACGCCGAAGGCGCGCGTACCACGCCGTCGATCATCGCCTACCAGGAAGATGGCGAGATCCTCGTCGGTGCGCCGGCCAAGCGCCAGGCGGTGACCAACCCGAAGAACACCCTGTTCGCCGTCAAGCGCCTGATCGGCCGCAAGTTCGACGAGAAAGAAGTGCAGAAAGACATCTCGCTGATGCCATACCAGATCGTCAAGGCCGACAACGGCGACGCCTGGGTCGGCGTGCGCGACAAGAAGCTGGCAGCCCAGCAGATCTCGGCTGAAGTCCTGCGCAAGATGAAGAAGACCGCCGAGGACTACCTGGGCGAAGAAGTCACCGAAGCCGTCATCACCGTGCCGGCCTACTTCAACGACTCGCAGCGCCAGGCGACCAAGGACGCCGGCCGCATCGCGGGCCTGGACGTCAAGCGCATCATCAACGAGCCGACCGCGGCCGCGCTGGCCTTCGGCCTGGACAAGACCGACAAGGGCGACCGCAAGATCGCCGTGTATGACCTCGGTGGCGGCACCTTCGACGTCTCGATCATCGAGATCGCGGACGTGGACGGCGAGAAGCAGTTCGAAGTGCTGTCGACCAATGGCGACACCTTCCTGGGCGGCGAAGACTTCGACCAGCGCGTGATCGACTACATCATCGACGAATTCAAGAAGATCAACGGCCTGGACCTGTCGAAGGACGCCATCGCCCTGCAGCGCATCAAGGCTTCGGCCGAGCGCGCCAAGATCGAACTGTCGTCGTCGCAGCAGACCGAGATCAACGAGCCGTACATCGCCATGGCGAACGGCGCGCCGGTCCACCTGAACCTCAAGATGACCCGCGCCAAGCTGGAATCGCTGGTCGAGGAACTGATCGCCAAGACCATCGAACCATGCCGCACCGCGATCAAGGATGCCGGCGTCAAGGTCTCGGACATCGACGACATCATCCTGGTCGGCGGCATGACCCGCATGCCGAAGGTGCAAGAGAAGGTCAAGGAATTCTTCGGCAAGGACGCACGCAAGGACGTGAACCCGGACGAAGCGGTCGCCGTCGGCGCCGCGATCCAGGGCTCGGTCCTGTCGGGCGAGCGCAAGGACCTGCTGCTGCTGGACGTGACCCCGCTGTCGCTGGGCATCGAGACCCTGGGCGGCGTGATGACCAAGATGATCCACAAGAACACCACGATCCCGACCAAGTTCTCGCAGGTGTTCTCGACCGCCGACGACAACCAGCCGGCCGTGACCATCAAGGTCTACCAGGGCGAGCGTGAAATCGCGCAAGGCAACAAGAGCCTGGGCGAATTCAACCTCGAAGGCATCCCGCCAGCGGCACGCGGCACCCCGCAGATCGAAGTGACCTTCGACATCGACGCCAACGGCATCTTGCACGTCGGCGCGAAGGACAAGGCCACCGGCAAGGAGAACAAGATCACCATCAAGGCCAACTCGGGCCTGTCGGAAGAAGAAATCCAGAAGATGGTGAAGGATGCCGAGCTGAACGCGGAAGAAGACAAGAAGGTCAAGGAAATGGCCGAAGCCCGTAACCAGGGCGATGCGCTGGTCCACTCGACCCGCAAGTCGCTGACCGAATACGGCGACAAGCTGGACGCGGGCGAGAAAGAGAAGATCGAAGCGGCGATCACCGACCTGGAAGGCGCGATCAAGAGCGGCGACAAGGCCGACATCGACGCCAAGACCGCGGCCCTGTCGAGCGCAGCGCAGTCGCTGGGCGAGAAGATGTACGCCGACATGCAGGCGCAGCAGGCCGGCGGCGCGGGCGCCGCGGGTGCGGGTGCGGCTGGCGCGGCCGGTGGCGAACAGTCGGCCAAGCAGGACGACGACGTGGTCGACGCCGACTTCAAGGAAGTGAAGGACGCCAAGTAAGCGTCTTTGGCGCGAAGGCCGACCGCTTTCGCGCACAGGCCGAGCCGACACCTTCACTGGTCCTCGGCTCGGTTTTTTTGATGTAGAGAATTCAAAAGATAACTTTAGGTGCCGACCATGGCGAAGCGTGATTTTTACGAGATCCTCGGGGTCGCAAAAGGTGCGTCGGAAGACGAGATCAAGAAGTCGTATCGCAAGCTTGCGATGAAGTACCACCCCGACCGCAACCCCGACAACAAGGAAGCGGAAGAAAAGTTCAAGGAGGTCAAAGAGGCCTACGAGATGCTGACCAACCCGGAGAAGCGCGAAGCGTATGACCGCTACGGTCACGCCGGCGTCGATCCGAACAGCGGCATGGGCGGTGGCTTCGGCGGCGGTGCGGGCGGCTTTGGCGACGCCTTCGGCGACATCTTCGGCGACATCTTCGGTGGCGGCCGCGGTGGCCGCGGCGGCGGCGGACCACAGGTCTACCGCGGCGCCGACCTGCGCTACAACCTCGAGATCACGCTGGAGCAAGCCGCACACGGCTTCGACACCACCATTCGCGTGCCGAGCTGGGACAAGTGCGACACCTGCCACGGCAGCGGCGCCAAGCCGGGCACGCAACCCGTGACCTGCACCACCTGCGCCGGCCACGGCCAGGTGCGCATGCAGCAGGGCTTCTTCAGCATCCAGCAGACCTGCCCGAAATGCCATGGCAGCGGCAAGATCGTCCCCGAGCCATGCGCGGCCTGCGGCGGCGCCGGACGCATCAAGCGCAACAAGACGCTCGAAGTGAAGATCCCGGCCGGTATCGACAACGGCATGCGCATCCGCTCGTCGGGCAACGGCGAGCCGGGCACCAACGGCGGGCCGCCGGGTGACCTGTACGTCGAGATCCACATCAAGCAGCACGCGGTGTTCCAGCGCGAAGGCGACGACCTGCATTGCGAAATGCCGATCTCGTTTTCCAAGGCCGCCCTGGGCGGCGAGATCGAGGTGCCTACGCTCACCGGCAAGGTCTCGTTCACGGTCCCCGAAGGCACCCAGACCGGCAAGACCTTCCGCCTGAAAGGCAAGGGCATCAAGAACGTGCGCTCGGGCTATACCGGCGACCTGTTCTGCCACGTGGCGGTCGAGACCCCGGTCAAGCTGACCGACAAGCAGAAGGACCTGCTGCGCGAATTCGATCGCCTCACCACCGAAGGTGGCTCCAAGCACAGCCCGCAAAGCAAGGGCTGGATGGACAAGGTCAAGGACTTCTTCGAATAAGCAGCCTCATGAACCGCCGACCGGCACCTGCCCTCGGCGGTTTTTTTTCGCCCGGCCGGGACGCAGCCGGCGGCCACGCAACGCTGTTACACTTCACGTAATTTTGAGGAGCACCCGCCGAAGCGCCCGCACGAGACGGGCCAGGCAACGTCAGCCGGGAAGCCTCCCGGACGACGGCAACACGACAATACAAGGAATCACGATGGACAAGTACAAGACCAAGGGTTTGACCGCGGCCGAGCTGTTTGAGCGCAACCGTACCTGGGCCGCCTCGATGGTGGCCGAGGACCCGAACTTCTTCAAGGCGCTGCAAGACCAGCAGGCGCCCGAATACCTGTGGATCGGCTGCTCGGACAGCCGCGTGCCGGCCAACGAGCTGCTGGGCATGGCGCCCGGCGAGCTGTTCGTGCACCGGAACATCGCCAACGTGGTCGTGCATTCCGACCTGAATTGCCTGTCGGTGCTGCAGTTCGCGATCGACGTCCTGAAGGTCAAGCACATCATCATCTGCGGCCACTACGGCTGCTCGGGCGTACACGCGGCGTTGACCGACATCCGCGTCGGCCTGGCCGACAACTGGCTCGGCCACGTGCGCGACGTGCGCGAAAAGCATGGCAAATACCTGGGCAACGTGGCCGGCCGCGCCGCCACCAACCGCCTGGTCGAGCTGAACGTGGCCGAGCAGGTGATGAACACGGCCCACACCACCATCGTGCGCGACGCCTGGGAACGCGGCCAGCCGCTGACCATCCACAGCTGGGTGTACGGCGTGCACGACGGCCTGCTGCGCGACCTGGGCATCACGGTCAGCGGCTTCGACGAGATCGCGCCGAAGCTCGAGCGCGTGCTCAATGGATACCTGGACGGCGGAGAGGTGCGTGACGAACGCCGCGGACAGTGATCTCGCGCGCCTGCGCGCCATCGTACGTGCGTTCGTGGACGAGCGCGACTGGGATCAGTTCCACACGCCCAAGAACCTCGCCGCGGCCCTCTCTGTCGAGGCGGCCGAGCTGCTGGAACATTTCCAGTGGCTGCAGTCGGGCCGCATCGAGGAACTCGGCGGCAAGCTGAGCGATGTGCGCCACGAGATGGCCGACGTGCTGGTCTATCTGGTGCGCCTGGCCGACAAACTCGATGTCGACCTGTTCGCGGCGGTGGAAGAAAAGATGGTGCTCAACAGGGCCAAGTACCCCGCCGACAAAGTACGCGGCGATGCCCGCAAATACGACGAATACAAGACCTAGGGTGGAAGGCTTTGCCTTCCACGCGTCCAGCCTGCGCCAGCTTCACCTTCGCCAGCATCCCAACGGCCGGCCCCGATCGACATGATCCGGGCCGGCCGTTGCATGGACATCGTCAGGCCTTGCGCATCTTCCGACAACGCATGGCAGCCACGCCCGGCAGGCCGGCGCCGAGGGTAAGCAGGGTGGCCGGTTCACGCACTTCGGCTGCCGGCAGATTGCCGAAATCGGCCGTCAACTTCGAAAAACGGAACGTCACGTCCTGGTCACTACAGCCAAGGATAAACACACCAGGACGCTCATGGCCTTCTCAGTTATGGCTGTAACCGATCTGGTTTCACTTCGGCCAAGAGGTCATCTTCAAAAAGCAAACGTGGCCATGGAGAGAGATTTAATAGAAATCAAGCGATTGCCCGAAGAAATTAAATTTTGACCGATAGCATGTAATTTTCCTACCACTACGAAATGGATGCCAGATCTGCCGGGATGGGTTCTTTCGCCACTCCCATCGGCTGAAAACGTTTCGTGACAGCCCGTAACGTGTGGGCAGGGCTCGCCGGTTAACGTTAAGCTTTTGATATGGAATCATTGGTTTGACAGCGAACCGGCAGAAGTAGCGCCCGCTTGCGCTGTGTTTTACCTGGATTAAAAACCCGCTTGCCAGCGACCCGACTGGTTCGGTCCCGTGCACTTCAACACAAGGTAGAGTCCATGCGCCCCATCGTTATCGTTCCCGCCTGCACGCGTGATTTCGGCGAACACCCGTACCACGCGGCCCAGCACAAGTATGTCGACGCCGTGACCCTCGGCGCCGATTGCGCATCCCTGATCCTGCCATCGCTGGGCGCGTCGCTGGACCTGGAAACCCTGTTTGGCACCATCGACGGCATCATGCTGACCGGTTCGGCATCGAACGTGCACCCCAGTTATTACTCCGAAGAGCTGCTCGATCCTTCGCTGCCGCAGGATCCCGCGCGCGACCAGACCACCTTGCCGCTGATCCGCGAGGCGGTGCGGCGCGGCGTGCCGATCATCGCGATCTGCCGTGGCTTCCAGGAGATGAACGTGGCGCTGGGCGGCAGCCTGCACCAGGCGGTGCAGACGGTGACGGGCAAGTTCGACCACCGCGAAAATCCCGAACTGGGCATGGACGAGCAATATGGCGACGCCCACAACGTCACCCTGTGCCCCGGCGGCTTGCTCGACCGCATCCTCGGCGTGCCCGAGATTCCCGTCAATTCGCTGCACGGGCAGGGCGTCAACGAACTGGCGCCGGGCCTCACGGTCGAAGCCCTGGCCGAAGATGGTCTGGTGGAAGCGTTCACGGTATCGAATGCGCCGGGCTTTACCCTGGCGGTGCAGTGGCACCCTGAATGGCGCATCCAGCACAACCCTTATTCGATGAAGATGTTCGGCGCGTTCGGCCAGGCTTGCCGCGAGTACCGCGAACAGCGCCTGGCCGCGTCTGAACGGTAAATGGGCGTCTTCGTTCAACGACAGTGAGACTAATCTAATGGCAATTCGCGATAACTTCAGCTATACCGACATGGAAGAGTGGCTCGACGCAAAACGGGTCACCGAGATCGAATGCCTGGTTCCCGACCTGACCGGGGTGGCGCGCGGCAAGATCCTGCCGCGCGTGAAATTTACCGATGACCGCGGCATGCGCCTGCCCGAAGTCGTGCTGGGCATGACCGTCACCGGCAATACGCCCGAGCGCGATGCCGCCTACGAGCGCGCCATCTCGAGCATCGACCGTGACATGATCCTCAAGGCAGATCCGACCACCATCACCATGGTGCCGTGGGCGGTCGACCCCACCGCGCAAGTGATCCATGATTGCTACTACGCCGATGGCCGGCTGGTCGATTTCGCGCCGCGCAGCGTGCTGCGGCGCGTGCTCAAGCTGTATGAGCAGCGTGGCTGGAAACCGGTCGTGGCGCCCGAACTCGAGTTTTATCTCACCGCCAAGAACATCGACCCCGACCTGCCGCTGGCGGCCCCGATCGGCCGCAGTGGCCGTGCCGAGACCAGCCGCCAGGTGTACAGCATCGATGCAGTCAATGAGTTCGACCCGCTGTTCGAGGATATCTACGATTACTGCGAGATGATGAACCTCGACGTCGACACCCTGATCCACGAGATCGGCGCCGGCCAGATGGAAATCAACTTCCAGCACGGCGAGCCGCTCGGCCTGGCCGACAAGGTGTTCTATTTCAAGCGCACCCTGCGCGAAGCCGCGCTCAAGCACGATATGTACGCTACCTTCATGGCCAAGCCGATGGCCGGCGAGCCGGGGTCGGCGATGCATGTGCACCAGAGCGTGGTCGACGCCGAGACCGGCAAGAATATCTTCAGCAACGACGACGGTTCGCCGTCGACGCTGTTCCAGCAGTATATCGGCGGCCTGCAGCGCTATATGCCGTCGGCGATGGCGATCGTCGCCCCCTACGTCAACTCCTACCGCCGCATCGTGCGCGAGACGGCGGCGCCGATCAACCTGCAGTGGGGCATCGACAACCGCACGGTGGGCTTCCGGGTGCCGGTCTGTGGCTCGCAAGACCGCCGCGTCGAAAATCGCGTGATCGGCGCCGACGCCAATCCCTACCTGGCGCTGGCGATCACGCTGGCCTGCGGCTACCTGGGCATGACCGAGGCGCTCGAGCCGTCACCGATGGTGGAAGGCAGTGCCTACGATATGCCGGTCGAGCTGCCGCAGGGCCTGTCCGAGGCGATCACGCTGCTGCGGCGCGAGGACCGGCTGCGCGACGTGCTGGGGGAGCGCTTCATCGACGTGTACACGGCGGTGAAGGAGCTGGAGCATCGAGAATTCATGCAGGTCATCAGCCCGTGGGAGCGCGAGCATTTGCTGCTGCATGTTTGATGAGGCAAGCGTTGTCGCTGTTGGTGCAAATCAGGTTCCCGCCCGCGCGGGACGACGTACAAAAGGGTCGGGCCACGATCGATGACCGTGGCCCGTAGCCTCCAAACCGGCGTTCCCGCGCAGGCGGGAACCCACGTACCCACCAGTTTAGGCTTTGGCCTCCAGCACGTCCTGCGTCTGGCCCCGGTTCTCGAACACCTGTGGCGCCAGCGATCCCGCCACCATGCCGACGAAGGCCGCGATCAACCCCGCCAGCTGCCCCGGGAAGTGCTCGCCCAGCGTCGTGACCTGCTCGAAGAACAGGATCCAGGTCGACAGCCCCGCGCCGATCGAGAAGATCGCGCCCTGGGTCGTCGCACGCTTCCAGTACAGCCCCATCACCAGCGGAATGAAGGCGCCGACCAGCGGCACCTGGTAGGCGCCCGACACCAGCTCATAGATCGAGGTGCCTTCCATCGCGATCGCATACAACAGCACCAGCGCCGCGAACACGACGATCGAGATGCGCATCGCGAACAGCTGCTGGCGGTCGGTCATCCCCGGGCGCAGGTTCTTGAGGATATTTTCCACAAAACTGGTCGATGGGGCCAGCAGGGTGGCCGACGAGGTGCTTTTGATTGCCGATAGCAGGGCGCCGAAGAACAGGATCTGCATGAACAGCGGCATCTGGGTCATCACGAAGGTCGGCAGCAGGCGCTGGTAGTCGTTCTGGGCCAGGTCGAGCGCCGTATTGCCCATCACGACCACGGCGGCGGCCACGATGAACATCGGCACGAAGGCGAACACGATGTAGCTGGCCCCGCCGATCACGGCGCCGGTGCGCGCCGTCGGCGCATCCTTGGCCGACATCACGCGCTGGAACACGTCCTGCTGCGGGATCGAGCCGAACATCATCGTGATCGCGGCGGCGATGAAGAACAGGATGTCCTTGAGGCTCGGCTCCGGGAAAAAGCGCCACAGGTCGGCCTGCTGGGCCATCGCCAGCACGTTGCCGGCGCCGCCGGCCAGGTCGGCCGCGAACCAGGCGATCACGCTCATGCCCACCACCAGCACGATCATCTGGATGAAGTCGGTCACGGCGACCGCCAGGAAGCCACCCACCACCACGTAGATCAGCACCGTCAGGGTGCCGACGATCATGCCCGTGGCCGGCGTCATCGCGCCCGCCGTCAGGACCGTGAACACCAGGCCCAGCGCCGTGATCTGGGCCGCGACCCAGCCCAGGTAGCTCAGGATGATGGCCACCGAGCAGAACACCTCGATGCCCTTGCCGTAGCGCTGGCGGTAGTAGTCGCCGATCGTCAGCAGGTTCAGTTTATAGAGGCGGGCGGCGAAGAACACGCCGACCAGGATCAGGCACATGCCGGCGCCGAACGGGTCCTCGACCACCGCGTTCAGGCCGCCCTGGACGAACTTGGCCGGGATGCCCATCACGGTCTCGGCGCCGAACCAGGTGGCGAAGGTGGTGGTGATCACCATGACCAGCGGCAGGCTGCGGCCGGCGACAGCGAAATCGCTGGTGTTCTTGATCCGCGTGCCCGCCCACATGCCCAAGGCAAGCGTACCCAGCAGGTAGAGCACGACGAAAGAGATCAGGGTGGTGTTCATGCGAGTGGAGGCTCCTGGGACAGGATTATTATCGGGCGGAAAATTCGCGATTATAAAGGCAGAACCTGGCGGTTGGTTCAAATTGCCTCGATTCGCCAGTCGGTGTTGTTGCGATGAAATCGTGGTCTAGATCGCCATCTCGCGCAGCAGCCTGGAGGCGTCGCGGTTGGCGCCGATGCAGGCGCCGTCGCGCATGAAGATCTGCAATTGCGACTGCTCGTCGGCGCGCATCGACTCGACGAAATCGAGGTTGACCAGCGCCGAGCGGTGCACGCGGATGAAGCGTCGCGGGTCGAGCTGGCCTTCGAGTTCCGAGATGCCGATCCGCACCAGGAAGTGCTGGCCGCGCGCCACGATCACCGTGTATTTCGAGTCGGTCTTCATGTATTCGATCTCGCCCACCGCCAGCGGGAAGATGCGGCCACGGTCGCGCACCAGGATGCGCTCCAGCCGCGCCGGTGCGCCGGCCGCGCGCACCAGCGCATCCTCGAGCGCCGGGCGGTCCTGCGTCGCGCCTTCCAGCACGCGCGCCACGCTGGCGGCGAAGCGCGCGCGGGTAAACGGCTTGAGCAGGTAATCCACGGCATGCAGCTCGAAGGCGGTCACCGCGTACTGGTCGTAGGCGGTGGTGAACACGATTTGCGGCAGGTAGTCGAGCCGGCGCAGCACCTCGAGGCCGGTCATCTCGGGCATCTGGATGTCCATGAACACCACCTCGGGCCGCAACAGCGCGATGCGCTCCAGGGCGCTGGCGCCGTCGGCGGCCTCGCCCACCAGGCGCAGGCCGGGATGGGCATAGATGGCGTCGCGCAGCACGTCGCGCGCCAGCGGTTCGTCTTCGGCGAAGAATACGGTCTTGGTCATGGTGTCAGGTGATGGGCAGGGTGATGCAGGCGGCGAAGCCGGCGCCGGGACGGGAATCGATCGCCAGCGCGGCGCGTCCGGCGTAATCGAGTTCGAGGCGGCGGCCGATGGTGCGAAGTCCCAATCCCGGCGAGGCGGCGATCGTCTCGTGCGTGGCCCCGGGGCCGTCGTCGCGCACGGTCAGGCGCAGCATCCCGGCGTCAAGCTCGCGCCGGCCTTCGATGCGCAGCATGCCGGGCCGGGTGTACGGATTGAAGGCATGCTTGATGCTGTTCTCGATGAGCGGTTGCAGGGTGAGGGCCGGCAACACGAAGTCGCCCATGTCGGGATCCAGGTCCCATTGCACCTGCAGGCGCGGTCCAAGACGCAGCTGCTCCAGCTCCAGGTAGTCGCGCACGAACTGCAGTTCGGCGTCGAGCGTGACGCGGTCGACGCCGGCGCGTTCGGTGTCCAATACATAGCGCAGCATGTCAGAGAACTGGAACAACGCCGTCTCGGCAGCGGCCGGATTACGCTGGGTGAGGGCGATGATCGAGTGCAGCGTATTGAACAGGAAGTGGGGATTGAGCTTGCTGCGCAGGGCGCCCAGTTCCGCCGCGACCAGCAGGGTTCGCGCCTGCTGCGCCGCCAGGGCCTGGCGCTGGGCGGCGGCACTGGCGCGCACGCTGTGGAACAGGCCGGCCACCATGGCATAGATCATGACGTTGTACATGAACGGCCAGATATGCCATTCCAGCCGGCGTTCCATCGGTTGTTGCACATGAACCAGCACCATGTGCGTGCCGAAGGAAAATGCGATTGCCGCCATGAAGTGGATCGCGCTGCACAGGGCGAGCCCCACTGCGCGCCGCTCGAACCAGCCGGTCAGGGGCCAGACCAGGGCCAGCACCGCCGCCGCCGGCGCGATGCTCAGGAAGGCATAGAGAACCATCTTGGGGTCGAATCCCCCCGTCAGCAGGGTCTCTGCCTGGAGCACGACCGCGATCAGCGCGATATAGACGAGCCAGATGCAGATATAGTGGCGCCACATCGGCGCTATGCGGAAAGACTTGGTCGGGTTCATGGGCGAAGTATCGTCGAGATCGGGGCGCTTGCGTCAAGCCACGCGCCCGGTTGCAGAAAATACGGCGCGAGTTGCGGCTTGGATGCGGCGACCGGTGTGTTGCGTATTCTTAAGTTTATTGCAGGAACGTGCACGTTTGCGTAAACTTGTTCTTTGGGCAGCCTCCATCTGTCATTGGTGAGCTGGGCCAGATCGACCACCTGGTGCTGGAAGCGACTGCGGCGTGCGCCAGCGTCCCCCTGCGCCGGCGCTATCGCGCGCTCGACGACAAACCACCGCGAAGGCCCAAGAATGACCCACGTTTCCACCATCGACACGCGCAGCATCGAGGCCGGCCGCTGGGCCATCTCGACCGTCTTCCTGCTCAACGGCGCCGGCATCGGCCTGTGGGCGGCCCATGTGCCGACCGTGCAGGCGCGCATGGGCGTCGATACCGGCATGCTGAGCCTCGTGCTGCTCACGCTCGCCGGCGGCGCGCTGATGGCAATGCCGCTGATGGGCGGGCTGACCGGACGCTGGGGCACGCGCCGCATGGTGCTGCTCGCCGGCTTCGCCTTTGCCCTGATGACGGCCGTGGTCATGTTCGTGCCGACCCTGCCGCTGCTGTTCGTAGCGGCCTTCCTGTTCGGCGTGTCCAACGGCGCGCTGGACGTGGCGATGAACGCCAACGCCAGCGAGGTCGAGACCGCGCGCGGCTTGCCGACGATGTCCTCGTTCCACGGCTTCTACAGCCTGGGCGGCCTGTTCGGCGCCGGCCTGGGCGGGGTACTGGTCGGCCAGGGCCTGGGCCATGGCGAGGGCGCGCTGATGGTGGCGTTGGCGACCGCCGTGGTGCTGGCATTGACGGCGCCGCGCGTGATGGGGTTCGCCGCGCACGCAAGCGGCAGCCACTTCATGCTGCCGCGCAGGGCCGCCCTCGGCCTGGGCTTGCTGGCGCTGCTATGCTTCGCGGTCGAAGGCGCGCTGGTCGACTGGAGCGCGCTGCTGCTCGAAGAGCGCACCGGCGCTTCGCCGGCGTCGGCGGCGTTGGGCTACTCGGCGTTCTCGATCGCGATGGCGGCCTGCCGCTTCGCCGGCGACCGCATCATCCTGCGGTTCGGCGCGATGCGGGTAATGGTGTTCGGCGGCCTGGCGATGTTCGCCGGCCTTGCGCTGGCGGTGCTCAGCACGAATTTCGTGGCCTCGAGCGTCGGCTTCGCGTTGGTCGGCCTGGGCGCGGCGAATGTGGTGCCGCTGCTGTTCGGCGCCGCCACGCGCATCCCGGGCATGCACCCGGGAGCCGGTGTGGCGGCGGTGGCGACGCTGGGCTATGGCGGCCTGCTGCTGGCGCCGCCGGTACTGGGCTGGATCTCGGTTCACTTGAGCTTGATGGTGGCGCTCGGCGCGCTGTCGCTGTCGGGGCTCGTGATCGCGCTGAGCGCGCGCGTGCTCAAGAAGTAGGATAGTCGCGCAGGACGATGTACATGCCGCCCCGCGATTCGACCAGCGCGTAGCCCGTCACGTTCCAGGTGACCGGGACGCTGCCTTCCGGCGCCACGACGCCCCCGGCGCGGCGCGCCATCGTGACGTGCGGCCGATAGGCGCGCGCCTCCGGCTGCAGGCCGAGGTCGACCAACGCCGCTGTCAAGTGCGCATGCAGGGCCAGCAACCGCCGTGGCGCCTCCAGTGGCTCGAGCACGGCGACCCCGTGCGGCCACAGCACCGGCGTGCCGACTTCCAGCTGGAAGGGTTCGAACGGCACGGCGAACCCGTCGCGCAGTGCCGGCAGTTGTGCGGTCGGCACGTCGCCCAGGAAGTGCAGGGTCAGGTGCAGCTTGTCGGTGTGGACCGGCGTGGCCCCGCGCGGCCAGTCCCACGCGTCGCGCTGTTCGCGCAGGCGATGGCGCACGGCGGGCTCCGGCCACAGGGCCAGGAACAGACGGGAGGTCTCCTGCTGGCCCATGGGGTTCCTTAGAAGCAGTGCTCCGGCGCCGGGAAGCTGCCGTCCTTCACGGCCGCGACATAGGCCATGACGGCGGCGTCGATGCTGGTCTGGCCATCCATGAAGTTCCTCACGAAGCGCGCCTTGCGGCCCGGGAACACGCCCAGCAGATCATGCATCACGAGCACCTGGCCCGAGCAGTCGGGGCCGGCGCCGATGCCGATGGTCGGCACCGACAGCAGTTCGGTGACTTCCTTGCCCAGCGCCGCCGGCACCGCTTCGAGCAGTACCACGGCGGCGCCGGCCGCCTGCAGCGCCAGCGCGTCGTTCCTGAGGCGCTCGGCGCCTTCGCCGGTCTTGCCCTGCACCTTGAAGCCGCCCAGCTGGTGCACGAACTGCGGGGTCAGGCCGATGTGCGCGCACACCGGGATGCCGCGCTCGACCAGCAGGCGCACGGTGTCGGCCAGCCAGGCGCCGCCCTCGATCTTGACCATGTGGGCGCCGGCGCGCATCAGCTGCACCGCGCTGTCGTAGGCTTGCTGCGGATTGCCGTAGCTGCCGAAAGGCATGTCGGCCAGTACCAGTGCGTTCTTGTTCCCGCGGGCGACCGAAGCCGTGTGATAGACCATGTCGGCTACCGTGACCGGCAGCGTCGAGTCGTGACCGGCGCAGACCATGCCCAGCGAATCGCCGATCAGCAGGATTTCGACGCCGCAGCGGTCCATCAGCGAGGCGAAGCTGGCGTCGTAGCAGGTGAGCATCGCGATCTTGTCGCCGGCGGCGCGCTTGGCGAGCAGTGCGGGAACGGTCACGGCCTTGGGCAATGCCGGCACTGGCGCCGGTACTGGCGTTGCGCCCGTGGAAGCCATCTCGTTACCCTGCAAATAAGAGCTCATACAAATCCTTTGGAAAACTGACGTTCAAACCGCTTAGTGTAATGCGCTGCTCGGGAACGTGCAGGAATGTCGCCGAACGACGTTCGAGAGCGGGACGAAGCTGCTGGAGATCGATTCACCAAATGGAGTATCTCGTTGGTAAGAGTCGATAATTTTTACATAACGAAATCTGCTTTGAGCAGAAGATCTTGAAAATCAATGACATATGCTGCTGGCATGATTCTAGCTAAGCAATGTGGAACAACAACGACACAAGGAGATGCTTATCAAAGTGTTCTTAAAAAGAATGATAGGGGTCAACCAATAAAATATTTCGATGTTCCTGAAAGGACCAAATCATGTTCACGCTTACTTCTGCAATGCGTAATTCCTTGCTTCTCGCATCGATGTTGTTCGCTGCCGGCGCTGCGAACGCGGTGCCTGTCACCGGCAGCTCAACCGGAACTTTCACTATTTCCAATAATGATAATGTCTCTGGGTGTGGCGGCAGCAATAATTGCCGTACGGCTGCCAATGGTAGAAGGCTTGAGTGGGGTTATGGTGCGGGGGATGCGCCCTCAACGCTCACGGGAGGCGTTACTAACTGGTCTGGAAACAGCGCCAACGCAACTGGACAGGGCGTAAGACTTGCCGCACTAACTTGGTTCAATAATGCGACCGATGATCGTGTCACGCCAGACATATTCCGCGCGAACTACGCATTATCATTTGCTTTCAGTAGCCCAACCAACGCGACCGATACTGAGACGTTTAATTTGGTGATCAATAATACTGAAAATATCGCTGGCGATATCCTCAGTGGCTTGACTATGCAGGATTTGAATGGAATCTCATTTAACCTGGGAAACGTTATTATGAGCAACCTCCGGTACGTGCTCGCGGGCGGTCCAGGAACGTTCAACCAGAATACTTGGGTTAACCCGGAAGAGGCAACCTCGACCTTGTATATCGTGGCTGATTTCTCGGATAGGGTGACTGCGGTACCTGAACCAGCCTCGCTGGCGCTGCTGGGGGCTGGTCTGCTTGGCGTCGGTGCGCTGCGCCGCCGCCGCCGTCAGGGCTGAAGCGGCTACATACTAGCCCGGTCGTCGGATTGACAGGGGGGGGCGCTCGCGAGAGCCGCAACCCCTTTGTCATACCTTGGAGGCGCATGGCGCGCCAGCCAGTTCAGGACCGAAAGATGAAATACACCGCGCCGACCAGGCACAGGCCGGCCCACACGTAATCGAGCTTGAACGGCTCGTTCATATAAAACATCGCGAACGGCACGAACACGGTGAGCGTGATCGCCTCTTGCATGATCTTGAGCTGCGCCAGCGAGAACTGGGTGTGGCCGATGCGGTTCGCAGGCACCTGCAGCAGGTATTCGAACAGCGCGATGCCCCAGCTGATCAGCGCCGCCACATACCATGCGCGGTGCTGCAATCCCTTCAGGTGGCCGTACCAGGCGAAGGTCATGAAGACGTTCGACAGGACCAGGAGGCCCGTGGTCTGGGCCCAGACGGGAAGGTTCATGGCGTGTGCTTCCTACGCGACCTTGACGATGGTCTGGCCGGCCACCAGCGCCGCGAAATTGCGCGCCGGGCCGTGGCCAGGGATCTCGATGTCGGGCGCGATCTCGAGCAGCGGTTGCAGCACGAAGGCACGTTCGTGCATGCGCGGATGCGGCACCGTCAGGCCGGGACTGGCGATCATTTCGTCGCCGTACAGCAGCAGGTCGAGGTCGAGCGTGCGCGGCGCGTTATGGTAGGGTCGCTCACGGCCGTGGGCCTGTTCGATGTCCTGCAGCGCCGCCAGCAGGTCGTGGGCCGCCAGCGTGGTATCGAGGCAGGCCACGGCGTTGATGTAGTCGTCGCCGCTCGAATCGATCGGAGCGGTGCGGTACAGGCTCGAGGTATGCAGCAAGGTGCTGCCATCGAGCCGGGCCAGGCGCGCCAGCGCATCGAGCACGTTCGCCTGCGCGTCGCCCAGGTTGGCGCCGATGCCGATCCAGGTCTTCATTCTTCGTGGTTCGCCGCTGCTGGCGCGCCGCCTTCGACAGCGCCGTTGTCATTCGACTTGCGCGGGCCGCGGCGCGGACGACGTTTCTTGGCCGGCGCGCCACCATTGGCGCCGCCTTCGCGCTCGCGCGTGCTGGCCGCCACCACCAGGCGTTCGCGGTCGCCGCCTTCGGCCGCATAGAACTCGGTCCACCATTCGCCCACCTCGAGGGGCAGTTCGCCCGAGGCGCAGCGCAGCAGCAGGAAGTCGTAGCCGGCGCGGAAGCGCGGGTGTTCGAGCAGCTTGTAGGGCGCGCGGCCGGCGCGGCGCTCGAAGCGCGGCTGCATGGCCCAGATGTCGCGCATGTCGGTGGCGATGCGGCGCTGCAGGGCCAGGTTGTCGGTTTGCGTCTCGAGCACGGCGTCGGCCGCCAGGTGCAGGGCCGGGATCGGCGCTTCGCCGGCGGCGCGGTAGGCCGTCCATTTCTCGAGCACCTGGTGCCACAGGAGCGAGGCGAACAGGAAGCCGGGCGAGACGCCCTTGCCGGCCTTGACGCGCGAATCGGTGGAGTCGAGCGCCAGGGTCACGAACTTCATGCCGATCGGCTGCTCCAGCACCACGTCCAGCAGCGGCAGCAGGCCATGGTGCAGGCCGGCCGAGCGCAGCTCTTTGAGGCAGGCCAGTGCGTGGCCCGACAACAGCAGCTTGAGCATTTCGTCGAACACGCGCGCCGCCGGCACGTTGTCGATCAGGGGCGCCATGACGGGGATCGGCGCGCGCGTGGTCGGCTCGATGGTGAAGCCCAGCTTGGCCGCGAAACGCACCACGCGCAGCATGCGCACCGGGTCTTCGCGGTAGCGCGCCTCGGGCATGCCGATGATGCGCAGCAGCTTGGCGCGGATGTCCTCGATGCCGCCGTGGTAGTCCAGCACCGTTTGCGTGGCCGGGTCGTAGTACATCGCGTTGATGGTGAAGTCGCGCCGCTCGGCGTCCTCGTGCTGCGGGCCGAAGCTGTTGTCGCGCAGGACGCGGCCGTGCTCGTCCTTCGGCGCGTTGTCGCTGCCGTTGCCGCGGAAGGTGGTCACCTCGAGCAGGTCCTGGCCGAACATCACGTGCACGATCTGAAAGCGGCGGCCGATGATGAAGGCGCGCCGGAACAGTTTTTTCACCTGCTCGGGCGTGGCGTCGGTGGCGATGTCGAAGTCCTTGGGCTTCACGCCCAGCAGCAGGTCGCGCACGGCGCCGCCGACCACGAAGGCCTTGAAGCCGGCCTCTTGCAGGGTTTGCGTCACGCGGATCGCGTTGGACGAGACGTTTTTCGGGTCGATGCCGTGTTCGGCCGGGCCCAGGATCACTGGTTCGGTCGTGTCGCGCTGGTCTTTCACACCCAGGATTTTACGGATGAATTTTTTAATCATTGAATAGTTGGATGGTTGGCCAGCCCTGTTGCTGCGCGTGGTTCGCGAGCGCGGCGCTCGGATTGGTCGCGACCGGATGGGAGACGATGGACAGCAGCGGAATGTCGTTGTGCGAATCGCTGTAGAAATGGCTGCGGCCGAAGCTGCCGAACGGCTGCCCCAGGCGTTCCAGCCAGGCGTGCATGTGCGTGATCTTGCCGGGGCCCGAGGTCGGGGTGCCGGCCAGGCGCCCGGTCAGATTGCCGTCGGCGTCGAGCTCGGGCATGGCTGCGATATGGTGCTCGACGCCGAAGGCGGCCGCGATCGGTGCCGTGATGTAATGATTGGTGGCGGTGATGATCGCCACCAGGTCGCCGGCGGCCTGGTGCTCGCGCACCAGCTTCAAGGCTTGCGGGGTGATCGCCGGCTCGATCACTTCGCGCATGTAGCGCGCATGCAGGGCGTCGAGCTCGTGGCGCGGAAAGCCCGCCAGGGTGCCGAGCGCGAACTCGAGGTATTCGACCGGGTCGAGCACGCCGGCATTGTACTGGGCGAAGAAGGCGTCGTTGCGGGCGCGGTAGGCGTCGCCGTCGACCGCGCCGACCCGCGCCAGGAATTCGCCCCATTCGTGGTCCGAATCGAGCGGCAGCAGGGTGTGGTCGAGGTCAAACAGGGCAAGGTTTTTCATTCTTTGGGTTCGAGCGGCAGGTTCTCTTGCAACAGCAGGTCGCGCAGCAGGGGCAGCGTGACCGGGCGCTGGGTTTCGAGCGAATACTGGTCGAGCGCGTCCAGCATGGTCGACAGGGAACGCATGTCGCGTTTGAAATGAGACAACAAATAGGGTAACACGCTCGCCGACAGCGTCAAACCGCGCGCCTCGGCGGCGTGCGTCAGCGCTTCGATCTTTTGATCGTCGGACAAGCCGTGGATCTGGTACACCAGGCCCCAGCCCATGCGCGTGCGCAGGTCTTCGCGCACCCCCAGCACGGCCGGCGGCACCGGACCGGTGCAGACCATGTAGGCGCCGTGTTCGCGAATCTGGTTGAACAAGGCGAAGGCGTCGATCTGGCGCTGCGGGCTCAAGCGATCGCAATCGTCGAGCAGGTAGAGCGTGACGTCGGGCGCGTGGAGGAAATCGGCGGCAGGCGCGTCGGCCGCGATATAGCGCGCGCCCGGGCTGGCCGCCAGCCCGTGCAGCAGGTGGGTCTTGCCGGCGCCGCTGTCGCCCCACAGATAGGCGAAGTGCTCGCGCGAGCTGCGCTCGGCGAACAGGTGCATCAGGTGCGCCATCTCGGCATTCGCCCCCACCCGGAAGGTGTCGAGGCTCTGGGCCGGTTCGGCGCCTAAATCGAGCACCAGCTGTTTCATGGCGTGGGCCGTTTCATGCCTGACGTGGAAAAAAATGGCATGCCAGTAAGGTCAAGTTTCGTTGTTATATTCGTTAAACGGCTTATGAAGGGAACCGTTTTGCTAAAATAGTGGATTGACCAGTTTCGCCGGTCGCCTCCTATTTTACCGCCTCCGCTGCCAAATACCATGAGCCAACCATCTAATGTTTCTCTCTCCTACCGCGACGCGGGTGTCGATATCGATGCCGGCGACGCCCTGGTCGAAGCGATCAAGCCGCTTGCCAAGCGCACCATGCGCGAAGGCGTACTGGGCGGCATCGGCGGCTTCGGCGGTCTGTTTGAGATCAGCAAGAAGTTCAAGGAGCCGGTCCTGGTCTCGGGCACCGACGGCGTGGGCACCAAGCTCAAGCTCGCGTTCGAGCTCAACCGCCACGACACGGTCGGCATCGACCTGGTCGCCATGAGCGTGAACGACATCCTGGTGCAGGGCGCCGAGCCGCTGTTCTTCCTCGATTACTTTGCTTGCGGCAAGCTGGACGTGGCCACCGCCACCGCCGTGGTCAAGGGCATCGCCCAGGGCTGCGAAGCGTCGGGCTGCGCCCTGCTGGGTGGAGAAACCGCCGAAATGCCGGGCATGTACCCGGACGGCGAATACGACCTGGCGGGCTTTGCCGTCGGCGCGGTCGAAAGATCGCAGATCATCGACGGCAGCAAGATCGTCCCGGGCGACGTGGTGCTGGGCCTGGCCTCGTCGGGCATCCACTCGAACGGCTACTCGCTGGTGCGCAAGATCATTCAAGTGGCCAATCCCGACCTCGACGCCGATTTCCACGGCCGCAAGCTGGCCGACGTGCTGATGGCGCCGACCCGCCTGTACGTCAAGCCGCTGCTGGCCCTGATGGCCGCGATGGAAGTCAAGGGCCTGGTGCACATCACCGGCGGCGGCCTGGTCGAGAACATCCCGCGCGTGCTGCAAGACAAGCTGACCGCGGTGCTCGACAGCAAGTCGTGGACCATGCCGCCGCTGTTCCAGTGGCTGCAGCAGCACGGCGGCGTAGCGGATGCCGAAATGCACCGCGTGTTCAACTGCGGCATCGGCATGACCGTGATCGTCGCGAAAGAGAACGCCGATGCGGCCGTGGCCCAGCTCGAAGCGGCCGGCGAGACCGTGTACCGCATCGGCGAGATCCGTACGCGCGCAGAAGGCCAGGCGCAGACGGTCGTCCTGTAAGCCTGCCGCTGTCGCATAAAGAACGGGCGCCCGCGGGCGCCCGTTTTCATGTGCGGTCGCTCAACGCGCCGCGCCCCTGCCGATGTGCTTGTCGAGGAATTTCTCGACCCTGCCCCAGAAGTCGAGGCGGTTGCGCTCCAGAGACCAGCCGTGGCCTTCTTCCGGATATTCGATCCATTCGACGTTCTTGTTGGTGCGCATGACGGCGTCGCGGAAGGCCGTACCATGGTTGATCGGCACGCGCCGGTCGACGCCGCCATAGGCCAGCATCAATGGCTGCGTGATGCGCGCCGCCTGCTGGATTGGCGAGGTGGCCTTGAACTTGGCCGCGTCCTTGACCGGATCGCCGATTTTCTCGGGCATGCTGTGCTCCTTGGCTTCGCGCGAGACATCGTCGCTGAAGCTCCAGCCATTGTCGAACAGCAGGCCGATATCGGTCACGCCGACAATGTCGATTCCGCATTTGTACAAGTCCGGGTCGTTGACCAGGCCCATCAGGGTGGCGTATCCGCCATAGCTCCCGCCAGCGATGCAGATGCGCTGGGGATCGACGATGCCTTTGTCGATGGCCCAGCGCACCCCGTCGGCGATGTCGTTCTGCATCGCCAGGCCCCATTGCTTGTAGCCGGCGCGCTCGTGCCGGGCGCCAAAGCCCAGGCTGCCGCGAAATTCCGGTTCCAGTACCGCATAGCCACGCGAGGCCAGGAATTGTGAATCGGAGGCCCAGCCCCAGGACTTGCCGCGGACATGGGGACCGCCATGGACCATGACCACCAGCGGCAGGCCGGTGCGTTGTGCGCCGGGCGGCAGGGTCAGCAGCGCCGGAATGTCGAGGCCATCGCGTGCTTTGTAGCGGAAGAATTGCTGGCGCCCCATTTGCGCTGGTTGCAGGCCGGGACGTGCTTCGCCGATCTTGCTCAGTTCTTTGGTTTTGCCGTCGTACAGGAAATACAGAGGGGCGACCGTATCGGAGTAGGCGGTAACCAGGCTCAGCGATGAAGCGGCGTGGGCCGGCACTGAAATCAGGTTGACGGTGGCTGGCAGCAGCTTGTCGACATCCTGCTGGCGCTGCTTCATGGCGGGATCGAACCATTCGTTCGAAGTGGCGTCGGTGCGGAACAGGACGCCCAGCACCTTGTCGCTATTGACGACCAGGCCGCCGTCGAAATCATAGCCGGGGGCGGAAAGCAGCGGCTGCGGATCGAGTTTGCCGCTGGCGACATCGAAAGTGTGCAGCGCCTTCAGGCCGGTCTTGCCGCGGGCGACGACGAACAGGGTGCCGGTCGGACCGAAGCCTACCGGTTCGACCGTGGCTGCTGTCTCCTGGTACATGGGGAAGCTGGTCAGTTCGCGCCATTTGCCGGTGGCCGGGTCGAGATACTGGATCGTCCTCGTCAGGTCCTTGTCGGTAATGGCCAGGCGCGGCTCGCCCTTGTGGTCGAGCAGCCAGCCGACCGTATTGCCCGGACGCGGCACGGTCGTGTACTGGCCGCTGACGGTATTCACGCGCAGCAGGTCCACGTAACTCAGTTCGTTCCTGGTATTGCCGACCGGCGACAGCACATAGGTGAAGTCGGAACCCTCCCACGGCATATTGCCGGCGATCCGGCTTTGGACCGGCAGCAGCTTGCGTGCAGTGCGCGAGCCTTCGTAGGTCGACCTTCCGGTACGGCTGGCCAGTTCGGCGAAGCGTCCTCCATCGTGGTCGACCGCATACAGGCCGGGGGCGAAACGCTGGTCACCGGGGCCTACGCCTTTTTCGTGGGTGTCGAAGACCAGGCGCGTGTCGTTGATCCAGTAAAAGCCGTTGATGTCGGCATCGTTGTAGTTGGCAATGATTTTGCCGCTCTTGCTGTCGATATCGATTACCAGCAAAAAATCGCGCTGGCCCGGGGCGCTGGCGCGCACCGCGAGGTAGCGGGCGGTGGGCGATAGCTTGGCGTCGCCGAATGGGGAGTTGCCGAAGAACGCGGAGAGGGGAGGTGGCGCAGTGGTGGCGATGGCCGGCGGCGGGGTCTGGGCTTGGGCCGCGCCACAGAGCACCAGCGCGGCCAGCGAGGCCAGCGAGGCCGCGCGCAGTGCGCGGGTCAATACAGTCATGGTTTTTCCGTCTGAGATCGTTATTATCGTACCGATCGCAGCGAGGGCGACCGGCGCGGATGACGATACCATTCACACCCGGGCCGGAATCTACTCAATTCTCACGCCGGCTTTACTCCGGCGCGCGGATGTAATCGACCATGCCTTCGCTGCCGCGGCTGGGCGGCGCGGTCAGCATGCTGACCACCACTACCGCCAGCATCCCGGCCGGCACCCCGTACACGCCGGCCGCCATCGGCAGGATGCCGAACCAGGCCGCGTCCAGGTTGCCGCCCAGGGCCGGGCTGGCGCGCAGCATGTAGTACAGGCAGACCGCGAAGCCGGCGAGCATGCCGGCGATCGCGCCCTGGTGGTTGGCCCGCTTCCAGAACACACCCAGCACCAGCACCGGGAACAAGGTGGAACCAGCGAGCGAGAACGCCGCGGCGACCAGCGACAGGATGTCGGCCGGCTTTTGCGAAGCCACGTAGGCGGCGATGAAGGCCACCCCCAGCAGCAGCAGCTTGGAGATCGTCACCCGCTTCTGGGTCGAGGCGCTCGGGTTGACCATCTTGTAGTAGACGTCGTGCGACAGCGCATTGGAGATCGCCAGCAGCAGGCCATCGGCGGTCGACAGCGCCGCCGCCAGGCCGCCGGCCGCGACGAGCCCCGCGATCACATAAGGCAGGCCGCCGATCTCGGGCGTGGCCAGGACCAGCACGTCGGCGTCGATCGCGAATTCGGCCAGTTGCACGATGCCGTCGCCATTGATGTCGGCCACGCTCACCAGCGGATTGGCCTTGTCCACATTGGCCCAGTACGAGATCCAGGTGGGCAACGCCGAGAAATCGCTGCCGACCAGCGAGGTATAGATATCGTACTTGGCCAGCACTGCCAGCGCCGGAATCGTCAGGTACACCAGCAGGATGAAGAACAGGGTCCAGAACACCGAGACCCGGGTGTCGTTGACCGAGGGCGTGGTATAGGCCCGCATCAGGATATGGGGCAGGGCGGCCGTGCCGAACATCAGGCAGAACACCACCGCCAGGAAGTTGTTGCGGCGGTTGTCCGATTCCTCCTTGGTGGCGCCGGGGAAGGGCTCGGCATGCGGCTCGGGCGGCCTGGCGCGCGCGAGATTGGCGTCACGCCGCTCGCTCCATTGCGAACGCGCCTCGTCGACCGAGTTGGGGTAGGTGGCCAGTGCGCGCTCGGCCTGGCGCACCTCGGTGAGCGAGGCATTGCGCGCGCGCGCCGCCGCCAGCTGGCGCTGGGCTTCCAGCTTGCCGGCCTCCCACGATTCGGGGAGCAGGGCCACCCGCCCCGCGTATTCGGTGGCGCGGCGGCGAAATTCTGCGCGCACTTCTTCTTCGCGCGGGTCTTGCGCCAGCGCCGCCTCGCGCGCGGTCAGCTTGGGCAGCAGCGAGCCGTAGGCCACCGCTGGAATCGGATTATCGGCATGCTTGGCCGACAGCCACATGGTTGGTATCAGGAAGGCGACCAGCAGGATGATGTACTGCGCCACCTGGGTCCAGGTGATGGCGCGCATCCCGCCCAGGAACGAGCACACCAGGATGCTGGCCAGGCCCAGGAAGATCCCGACCGAGAAGTCGACGCCGGTGAAGCGCGAGGCGATCAGGCCGACCGCATAGATCTGCGCCACCACATAGGTGAACGAGACCAGGATGGTGGCGCCCACTGCCAGCGCGCGCACCGCGGCGCCGCGTCCGCCGGCGCCGCCGCCGTAGCGCGCCGCCAGGAAATCGGGCACGGTGTACTGGGCAAACTTGCGCAGGTAGGGCGCGATCAGTAGCGCCACCAGCACGAAGCCGCCGGTCCAGCCCATGATGAAGGCCAGGCCGTCGAAGCCCTGCAGGTACAGGCCTCCGGCCAGGCTGATGAAGCTGGCCGCCGAAATCCAGTCGGCGGCGGTGGCCATGCCGTTGAACATGGCCGGCACCCGCCGTCCGGCGACATAGTATTCGGTGACGCTCGAGGTGCGGCAGATCACGCCGATGATCGCGTACAGCGCGATGGTGGCGAACATGAACAGGTAGCCGATCCACAGGCGCGGCATGCCTTCCTGCTCGAGCAGCGCGAGCGCGATCAGGAACAGCGCGAAGCAGCCGGTGTACCACAGGTAGTAGCGCGCCAGCTTGCTGAAATAGGGTGGCTTGCCGCTCATCGTGTTTCATCCCCGGTCCCGCGCGCGGCCCTGGCGTCGCGGTCCAGCCGGCGCATGCGCCAGGCGTAGAAGCCGATGATCGCCAGCGACACCAGCGAGGCGCCTTGCGCGGCCATGTAGAACGACAGCGGCCAGCCGAACACCTCGAAGCGCGCCAGCTCGCGCGCGAAGAACACGGTACCGAAGCCGGTCGCCAGCCACAGCACCAGCAGCAGCATGGTCATCTTGCGGCTGCGCTCCCAGTGCGCGGCGCGGGCGGCGGCGCGCTGGCGCACCGCATTGTCATCGAGGGGATCAGGCGGCGTCGTCGGGTTCATGGAACGGAGGCGGGAAGGTCAGGCGGAACAGGCAGCCCGGGAAGCGCTTGGAATGGCTGCGCGGATTGTTGAAGATGTCGATCTCGGCGCCGTGCTGCTGCGCGATCTCGCGCACGATCGCCAGGCCGAGGCCGCTGCCCTGGGTATTGCTGCCCAGGATGCGGTAGAAGCGCTCGAACACGCGTTCGCGCTCGTTGGGGGCGATCCCGGGGCCGGTGTCCTCGACCTCGAGCAGGGCGCGCCCGGCGTCGCAGCGCACGCGCACCGTGACGCTGCCCCCGGCCGGGGTGTAGCGCAGCGCATTGTCGATCAGGTTCGACAGCAGCTCGCGCAGCATCAAGGGCTGGCCGGCGATGACGACCGGCTCGTCGTTCGCGGGCGGCTCGAAGCCCAGGTCGATCTGGCCCGCGAACGAGGCCTGCACCCAGTCCCGCACGGTCTCGCGCGCGAGCACCGGCAAGTCGATCCCGGCGAACGCCAGGCCCGCCTGCGGCTGATTCTCGGCGCGCGCCAGCGCCAGCAGCTGGTTCACCAGGCGCGTGGCCGATTCCGAACTCTTGGCCAACTGTTCCAGCGAGCGGTGGATCTCGGCCGGGTCGAGCTGGCGCAGCGCCAGTTCGGATTGCATGCGCATGCCGGCCAGCGGGGTCTTCATCTGGTGCGCGGCGTCGGCGATGAAGCGCTTTTGCATCGCCACCGATTCGCCCAGGCGCTCGAGCATGTCGTTGAAGGAGCCGACCAGCGGCGAGATTTCTTCGGGCACCTGGCGCGGGTCGATCGGCGACAGGTCGTCCTGCGCGCGCGCGCGGATGCGCTGCTGCAGCTCGGCCAGTGGACTCAGGCCGCGCGACAGCGCGAACCATACCAGCGCCAGGATCACCGGCAGGATGATGAACTGGGGCAGGATCACGCCCTTGATGATCTCGTTGGCCAGGTGCGCCCGTTTATCGAGTGTCTCGGCGACTTGCACCAGGGCAAGGGGAGGGGAATGAGGCGCCTCGAGTGGCTGCTGCAGCGAGCGCTCGTGCAGCGGATCGAGATTGATATAGGTGTAGGCGACCCGGATCGGCGTGCCGTGGATGCTGTCGTTGCGGAACTCGACCGCGCCGCTGCGCGCATGCTCGTCGGCCGCGTTCGGCCTCGGCTGCGGCAGGTCGCGGTCGCCGTCCAGCAGCTCGCCGTTGGGGCCGGCCAGCAGGTAATACACGCTGTCGACGTCGTCGGCGCGCAGGATGTCGCGCCCGGAAGGATGCAGCTGGCCTGCGGCCTTGCCGCCCACGCTGCGGATCTGCTGGCCCAGCACCGTGACCCGGTCTTCCAGGGCGTCATCGAAGGGCTGGTTGGCGATCGACTTGGCGACCAGGTACGTGATGGCGATGCTCATCGGCCACAGCAGCAGCAGCGGGGCCAGCATCCAGTCGAGGATCTCGCCGAACAGCGAATGCCGGATGTTCTCGTCCGGCTCGGGATTGGGCGGGACGTAGGTCGGCTCGGCCGGCGCCGGGACGAACGCAGGCCCGTGCGCAGGCTCGCCCGTGAAACCGGCGTCGCGTTCGTTCACCTGTCGGCGACGCTGGCCGCCGCCGCCGATGCGGCGCGCTCATTGGAGGCAGCCGCGGCGGCCTCGGAGAATTTCTCGAGGCAGTAGCCGAGGCCGCGCACGGTGGCGATACGCACGCCGCCGACCTCGATCTTCTTGCGCAGCCGGTGCACATAGACCTCGATCGCATTGTTCGAGACTTCCTCGCCCCATTCGCACAGGTGGTCGACCAGCTGCTCCTTGGACACCAGGCGGCCGGTGCGCGCCAGCAGCACTTCGAGCAGGCCGAGTTCGCGCGCCGACAGGTCGAGCATCTGGTCGTTGATATACGCGCTGCGGCCGACCTGGTCGTAGACCAGCGGGCCGTGGCGCACCATGGTCGGGCCGCCGCCGGCGCCGCGCCGGGTGAGGGCGCGCACCCGCGCCTCGAGTTCGGACAGGGCGAACGGCTTGGCCATGTAGTCGTCGGCGCCAAGGTCGAGGCCTTCGACGCGCTGCTCGACGGAATCGGCGGCGGTCAGGATCAGGACCGGCAGCAGCGAGGCGCGCGCGCGCAGGCGGCGCAGCACCTCGAGACCCGACATCCTGGGCAGGCCGAGGTCGAGGATGAGGAGATCGAACTCCTGGGTGGAGAGGGCGGTGTCGGCATCCTGGCCGTTCTTGACGTAATCGATGGCGTAGCCGGACTGGCGCAGCGAGCGCGTCAGGCCGTCGGCAAGTACGCTATCATCTTCAGCGAGCAGAATTCGCATGGTGGCACCTCGGTTGACAGTTGAAAACGCCGTTTCCGCGCAGGCGGGAACCCCATTTTCTGGCATTGTGACGGCGTGCGCCATCAGTAGTTGGCGCAGGACCTGGACCCCGCCTTCGCGGGGATGACGTGTATTGTGTTTGATTTGTCGCAACAATGCGAGCCTCGACCATTTTATTGACAAAACCACCACGTATTAGTGCTTGCAAAAACCACTGGATTTTTATACAGTACTGGCTCTTGAAGTGCGCGTGCGCGCCCACACCTTGCCTACTCCACGATTGAAAGTACACCATGGACGACAAAAAATCCGCATTGAACGCCGCTGAAAAGGGCAAGGCGCTGGCAGCCGCCCTGGCGCAAATCGAAAAGCAGTTCGGCAAGGGCTCGGTCATGCGCATGGATGCCAATGCGCCGGTCGAAGAAGTGCAGACTGTTTCCACCGGCTCGCTGGGCCTCGACATCGCATTGGGCGTCGGCGGCTTGCCGCGCGGCCGTATCGTCGAGATCTACGGCCCTGAATCGTCGGGTAAGACCACCCTGACGCTGCAGACCATCGCCCAGATGCAAAAACTGGGTGGCACCTGCGCCTTCATCGACGCCGAGCACGCGCTCGACGTGACCTATGCCCAAAAACTGGGCATCAACCTGAGCGACCTGCTGATCTCGCAGCCAGACACCGGCGAACAGGCACTCGAAATCACCGACGCCCTGGTGCGTTCGGGCAGCGTCGACCTCGTGGTCATCGACTCGGTGGCGGCACTGACGCCGCGCGCCGAGATCGAAGGCGACATGGGTGACTCGCTGCCGGGCCTGCAGGCGCGCCTGATGTCGCAAGCGCTGCGCAAGCTGACCGGTTCGATCAACCGCACCAACACCCTGGTGATCTTCATTAACCAGATCCGCATGAAGATCGGCGTCATGTTCGGCAGCCCGGAGACCACGACCGGCGGTAACGCACTGAAGTTCTACGCCTCCGTGCGCCTGGACATCCGTCGTACCGGTTCGATCAAGTCGGGCGACGAGGTGATCGGTAACGAAACCAAGGTCAAGGTCGTCAAGAACAAGATCGCGCCACCGTTCAAGGAAGCCCACTTCGACATCCTGTACGGAGCAGGCACCTCGCGCGAAGGCGAAATCCTGGACCTGGGCGCCGACAACAAGATCGTCGAGAAGGCAGGCTCGTGGTACAGCTATAACGGCGAGCGCATCGGCCAAGGCAAAGACAACGCCCGTCAGTTCCTGGTGGATCGCCCAGCCCTGGCGCGTGAGATCGAGAACAAGGTCCGCGCCGCCCTGGGTGTGCGCGAACTGCCGCCGGCAGCGCCAGGCGACGGCGACAAGCCGAAGCTGCAGGCTGTCGGTGAGTAATCGCCTGGTGCGGGCCGCACGGCAGGGTAGCGCCGTGCATGTCCGCACCAAGTCGTTGTCGACGGTGACCTCATGCCCGCACCCGTACTGAGCCTCAAGGCGCGCGCGCTGCGCTACCTGTCGCAGCGCGAACACAGCCGGTTCGAGTTGCGGCGCAAGCTGGCCAAATATGCGCAAGAGGACGAAGACGTCGACGCCCTCCTCGATTTCCTCGAAAAGAATAACTGGCTGTCGCAAGAACGTTTTGCCGAGTCTCTGGTCAACCGTAAGGCCAGCCGCTACGGCAATAGCCGTGTGGTGGCCGAGCTGCAAAGCCATGGTGTGACCGGCGATGCGCTGGTCGAGATCAAGGCGGGACTGTCCGACAGCGAGACCGCGCGCGCCATCGAAGTCTGGCAGCGCAAGTTCGGCACCGTCGCCACCGATGCGGCGATGCGGGCCAAGCAAATGCGTTTCTTATTGCAGCGTGGCTTTTCCCAGCGCGCGGCCAAGGTGGCCATGCAGGGCAGCCCAGCGGACGATGAATTCGATGCCGACTGATGGCTGTCGATCTGTCCATATGACTACGCCAGGCGCCAGCGTGGAGCGTCATCCCCGATATGCCTAGGGCATATTCCTCAACGGGCGATGGCGCTGCACGCTGGCGCTTTTTTGTTTTCTGCTCATTCTTGGTAGTCGATTGATCCTGGTCAAACGACATATCTTTCATTCACGCTGTGAATGGCGTATTTTATCTCGCTAAAGACAGGTGAATAATATCAACGGCAAACGTGCCGTCATGTTTCCTGCAAGTGCGTTCAACTCCCCGTAGTTTCCCATAGTGACCTTTCTTTCCCATGCGCCGCTGTGGACGCTGTGCTAAACTTTGCGGGTTTAAGCAGCGCCGCATGAGCGGTTGTTGTCGCAGAAGCTGCGGCAACGTGCACGTAGCACACCGGCTGCATCACTAACCGCCGTCTCGACGGCACTGGTATTTATGCCTTTGTCACCTCCCGTATCGCGCTCGCTCCGGCATACGCGCGCCATCACAGTCGAAGCGTTCGCGCGCGACGATGGCTTGTGGGACCTGGACGCCAATATCCGCGATGTGAAGACGCGTACTGTCGCGCTCGCTTCCGGCGAACGGCCCGGCGGCACGCCGGTGCACGACCTCAAGCTGCGCGTGACCATCGACCGCGAGCTCAACATCGTCGAAGCCGAAGCCGCATCCGACGCCGTCCCGTATCCGGGCTATTGCGATACCATCGGCCCTGCCTACAAGAAGTTGATCGGGCTCTCGCTCGTGAACCATTTCCGGTTGCATCTGAAAGACCGCCTATCCGGCGTGCTCGGCTGCACCCACCTGACCGAATTGGCACAGGTACTGCCGACCGCAGCCCTGCAAGCCTTTGCTGACGACAATGTCGATGCCCCAGGTGGGCTCGGCGGCTCGTCAACCGACCGTCCATTTGAGCTCGACCGTTGCCATGCCCTGCGCAGCGACGGCCCTGCCGTGGCCAAATACTACCCACGCTGGTCGATCAAGGCCGTCTCGGGTTAGCGTTCGTCGTTTTTATTTTGTAGTTCAACCGTATTTCTAATTCAGTAATAGAAGAAGGGAAGCCAGCATGAAGATCCATGAGTACCAGGGCAAAGAGATCCTCCGAAAATTCGGAGTGACTGTTCCGCGCGGCATTCCGTGCATGTCGGTCGAAGACGCTGTCAAAGCCGCTGAAGAGCTGGGCGGTCCGGTCTGGGTCGTCAAGGCACAGATCCACGCTGGTGGCCGTGGCAAGGGCGGTGGCGTCAAGGTCGCGAAGTCGATCGAGCAAGTCAAGGAATACTCCGAGCAGATCATGGGCATGCAACTGGTGACCCACCAGACCAGCCCTGAAGGCCAGAAAGTGCGTCGCCTGATGATCGAAGAAGGCGCCGACATCAAGCAGGAACTGTACGTTTCGCTGGTCACCGACCGCGTCACCCAGAAGGTCGTGCTGATGGCCTCGTCGGAAGGCGGCATGGACATCGAAGAAGTCGCCCACAGCAACCCGGAAAAAATCCACAACGTCGTGATCGACCCGGCCGTCGGCCTGACCGACGCCGACGCCGATGCCGTCGCCGCCAAGATCGGCGTGCCGGAAGGCTCGATCGCCGACGCGCGCGCCAACCTGCAAGGCCTGTACAAAGCCTACTGGGATACCGACGCATCGCTGGCCGAAATCAACCCGCTGATCGTTACCGGCAGCGGCAAGATCATCGCCCTGGACGCGAAATTCAACTTCGACGCCAACGCGCTGTTCCGTCATCCAGAGATCGTCGCCTACCGCGACCTGGACGAAGAAGATCCAGCCGAAGTCGAAGCATCGAAGTTCGACCTGGCCTACATTTCGCTCGACGGCAACATCGGCTGCCTGGTCAACGGCGCCGGCCTGGCCATGGCCACCATGGACACCATCAAGCTGTTCGGCGGCGAGCCGGCCAACTTCCTGGACGTGGGCGGTGGCGCCACGGCCGAGAAAGTGACCGAAGCCTTCAAGATCATGCTGAAGAACCCGGAACTGAAGGCCATCCTGGTCAACATCTTCGGCGGCATCATGCGTTGCGACGTCATCGCCGAAGGCGTGATCACCGCATCGAAAGCCGTGTCGCTGCAAGTGCCGCTGGTCGTGCGCATGAAGGGCACCAACGAAGACCTGGGCAAGAAGATGCTGGCTGACTCGGGTCTGCCGATCATCGCCGCCGATACGATGGAAGACGCAGCGAAATCGGTCGTTGCCGCCGCCGCTGGTAAAGCCTAATTCGCTAAGGAAATAAAAATGTCGATTCTGATCAATAAAGACACCAAAGTCATCACCCAGGGCATCACCGGCAAGACCGGCCAATTCCACACCCGTATGTGCCGCGACTACGCGAACGGCAAGGAAGCCTTCGTCGCAGGCGTGAACCCGAAGAAAGCCGGTGAAGATTTCGAAGGCATCCCGATCTACGCAACCGTCAAGGAAGCTGCCTCGGAAACCGGCGCCACCGTGTCGGTCATCTACGTCCCACCAGCAGGCGCAGCCGCCGCAATCTGGGAAGCCGTCGAAGCCGAGCTGGACCTGGCAATCTGCATCACCGAAGGCATCCCTGTCCGCGACATGATGGAAATCAAGGATCGCATGGCCAAAGCCGGTTCCAAGACCCTGCTGCTGGGCCCGAACTGCCCAGGCCTGATCACCCCTGACGAAATCAAGATCGGCATCATGCCGGGCCACATCCACAAGAAGGGCCGTATCGGCGTCGTGTCGCGTTCGGGCACCCTGACCTATGAAGCAGTCGGCCAGCTGACCGCACTGGGCCTGGGCCAATCGTCGGCAGTCGGCATCGGCGGCGACCCGATCAACGGCCTGAAGCACATCGACGTGATGCGCATGTTCAACGACGATCCTGATACCGACGCGGTCATCATGATCGGCGAAATCGGTGGTCCTGACGAAGCGAACGCTGCTCACTGGATCAAGGACAACATGAAGAAGCCAGTGGTCGGCTTCATCGCTGGCGTCACCGCGCCTCCAGGCAAGCGCATGGGCCACGCCGGCGCGCTGATTTCGGGCGGCGCCGACACCGCGCAAGCCAAGCTGGAAATCATGGAAGCCTGCGGCATCACCGTCACCAAGAACCCATCGGAAATGGCGCGTCTGCTGAAGGCGATGCTGTAATTCTGACGATCTCTTGATCGGTAACAAAACGGGGAGCTTCGGCTCCCCGTTTTGTTTGGGGTTCCATTTTTTGTCGCCAATAATCGTTAGCTGACAAAAATTGCTCCAAGGCACTGACAAAATTTGTCAGTAGAGACGCCAATTTTTGTCGTGGCACAGGGTTTTATTATCTCAATATTAATAAAATCGACCGTTTTCTGCTGTTTTCGGGCTGGCACAGCGCTTGCATATAGGAAAGCGTAGCAGCAGAGCAGCACAAGACACGTAGTCCCAACTTTCGACATACCACCCTGGAGAGAAAAATGAACTTCAAGCAAATGCCAAGCAAGAAAGCCGAAGGCGGCTTTACCCTGATCGAACTGATGATCGTCGTTGCCATCATCGGTATCCTGGCAGCTGTTGCGATTCCACAGTACAGCAACTACACTGCACGTGCTAAAGCATCGAATGCGCTAAGCGTCGTCAATCCGTACAAAACTGCAGTAGCAATGTGCGTGCAAGAAAATGGCGCAGCCACAAGCTGCAACTCGACGACCAGCCCGGGCGCTTTCCCAGAGTTCGCAGAAACCGCTGAAGTCGACAATGTGACCGTGACCAATGCCGGCGTGATCACGATGACCCTCAAGAATATCGGTGACGGTACCGCAGAAAAAGATGTTATCTTCAAACCAGTCGTGACCGCTAGCGCTGTTGCATGGAACGTGACCACGACCGTGACGAACAACGCAGTTAAGGAATCTCTCCTTAAGAACAGCGTTGAACTCCCAGCAGGCGGCGGCACCGGTGGTGGCGAAGGCGAAGGCGAAGGCGAAGACGGCCCAGGCTAATCTTCACCCCCAACAAAAAGCCCGCTTCACAGCGGGCTTTTTGCTTTCCAGCTTACTTCACAGCAGGCTGCGTCTTCAAATACTGATCCAGCCACCCCACCACGGTGTGATGCCACTGCAGCGAGTTCGCTGGCTTGAGCACCCAGTGGTTTTCATCCGGGAACACCAGCAGCTTGCTGTCGACACCCATGCGCTGCAGCGCGGTGAACGTCCCCAGCGCCTGCGCCGTCGGGATCCTGAAATCGAGGTCGCCCTGGATCACCAGCATCGGCGTCTTCCACTTGTTTACGTGATGAACCGGGTTGAAGCGCTCGTGATTCTCCGGCACCTTGAAGTAAGGGCCGCCGCTTTCCCAATCCGTGAACCACTGCTCCTCGGTCGAGTACGCCATGCCGCGGGTATCGAACACGCCGTCATGGTTGACGATGCACTTGAACTCATCCGACCAGTTACCCGCGATCCAGTTCATCATGTAGCCGCCGTACGACGCCCCCAGCGCGCAGTCGCGTGAACGGTCGAGCCAAGGGAATTTCTGCACCGCCGCGTCGTAGCCCTTCTGCAGGTCGACCAGCGGCTTGCCGCCCCAGTCGTTGCTGATCGCATCGGTGAACTTCTGGCCGTAGCCGGTCGAGCCGTGGAAGTCGATGAACACGGCCGCATACCCCGCACCCGCGTACACCTGCGGATTCCAGCGATAGCTCCAGCTGTTGCCGAAGCTGCCCTGCGGGCCGCCGTGGACGATGAAGGCAACCGCGTACTTCTGGCCCGGCTGGGCGTTCCACGGCTTCATCACATACCCGTGGACGGTCTCGCCATTGGCCCCGGCAAACGAGAACTGCTCGGATTCACCGAAGCGCACATCCTTCAAGCGCTCGGTGTTCAGGTCGGTCAGCTGCTTCGGCTTGCCGCCCAGCTTCATCGAGAACAGTTGCGCGCCCGACTGCAGGTTGGCGTGGGTATAGACCAGGGTGTCGCGCCGCAGGTCGTAGGCGCCCACCGCGCCCTTGTCGGTCAGCGGCGTCACCTTGCCGCTGGCGACGTCGATCGAGAACAGGCGGTGCTGGCCGATGTCTTCGGCATCGACGATCAGCGCCTTGCCATCCGCACGCCACATCAGGTTGCCGGCCGAACGGTCCCAGTCGGCCGCGAGCTTGCGTTTCTGGCCAGTGGCCACGTCCATCAGCATGACCTGGTAGCGGTCGGCCTCGAAGCCGGGACGCGCCATCGCCAGGTAGGCCAGCGTGCGGCCGTCCGGCGAAAAGGTGCCCTTGGTATCCCAGGCCGGATTGTCCTGGGTCAGGTTGCGCGGCGCGGCGCCGCCGGCGGCAGGGACGCTGTACAGGTCGAAGTTGGTCGACCAGGCCTCGGTCTTGCCGGCGATGCGGCTTGAAAACACGATGGTCTTGCCGTCCGGGCTGAAACGGTACTCTTCCCGGTCGCCGAAAGGCTTCGACGGCACGTCCCCGTCGAGCGAGCCGGACAGGCTGACCGGCTCGCCGCCGGCCTTGCCATCGGCGCCCAGCGGCGCCGAGAACAGCACCGCGTTGCGGTGGTCGTTCCAGGTATCCCAGTGGCGCACGAACAGGCGGTCATAGACCTTGCCGGTGGCCTTGTCCTTTTCCTTGGCGTCGAGGCGCGACCTGGTGCAGGCCAGGTCGGCGCAATCGCGGAACACGGTCAGGCTGAAGGCCAGGCGGTCGCCGCTGGGAGCCAGGCGGAAGTTGTCGATGTCCAGCGGCAGGCTGGTGACCTGCACCGGCTCGCCGCCGTTGACCGGCTGGCGCCACACCTGCGACGAGCCCGAGCGCGCCGACAGGAAATACACGGCGTCGCCAGAGGGCGACCACTCCGGGTCGCTGCTGCTGGACGCATGCTGGCTCAGGCGTTGCGGCACCGGCTTGGCGGCGCGCAGGTCGACCATCCACAATTGGGTATTGCCACGGTTCTTTTCCATATCCGTGCTGCGCACGGTATAGATCACGCGCGTGGCGTCCGGCGACACGGCCGGGCTGCCGACCCGTTCCATGTTGACCAGGTCTTCCACGGTAAAGCCGCGCGGCGCGGCCGTCGCGGTGGTGGCGGCCAGCAGGGCCGCTGCCATCGTCAGCAAGCGAAATGTCATTCCATCCTCGTCGATCAGTGCCACGGCCGGGTGCCGCAGGCAAGCCGGCAATTTACCACGATGTCACCAGGCATGAAACCGAACCATTCCCCGCAGCCGGCGGCGCCAGGCGGGGAAACGCTACCGTACGAGGAAGAGGCAATTATTTAGGCATGATGACCGTATCGATCACATGGATGACACCATTATCGGCAGCGATATCGGTCTTGGTCACCGTGGCCTTGTCGACCATGACCTTGCCGCCCGCGACCTTTACCGCGAACGCGCTGCCTTCGACGGTCTTGACGTCGCCGGGCTTGACGTCGGCGGCCATGACCTTGCCAGGCACCACGTGGTAGGTCAGCACCTTGGCCAGTGCCGCCTTGTCGTTCAGCAGTGCGTCGAGTTTGACTTTCGGAATTTTTGCAAATGCCGCATCGGTCGGGGCGAACACGGTAAACGGACCCGGCCCTTTCAGGGTGTCGGTCAGGCCGGCGGCCTGGACGGCGGTAACCAGCGTATTGAAGGTGCCGGCCGATTTGGCCGTATCCACGATATCGGCCGCCTGTACCGAACTGAAAGCAAACGCGAGTGGCAGAGCGATCAGGATTTTTTTCATAGTAGACTCCAGAAGTGGGTTTTGATGGTTCATGGTGAACCGATCTGAGACAAATTTACCTGTGATTTAGCCTGTAGTCTAATGTGTGACTCGATAATGTTTGATAATATGGGTTCAACAAAGGTTCATCATTTTTGGATACTGTTGAGTGGCGGGACTGCATTTTTCTCCAATATGTGACACCATGCAGTTTCAGAATAATGGTTCAACTTCGGGGCGTGTAATGACAGAATCTTATAAAACGGGACAAGAAAGGATCATGTACCGCACTGGCGCTGCCGCACGGCTGGCCGGCCTGCCGGTAGAAACCCTGCGCGTATGGGAGCGCCGCTACAGCCTGTCGGACGCCCAGCGCTCCGAGCGCGGTCAGCGCCTGTACTCGGCCGAACAGGTCGCGCGCCTTGGCCTGCTCAAGCAACTGGTCGACCAGGGGCATTCGATCGGCGTGCTCGCTGGCCTGAGTCGTGACCAGTTGCAATCGATGCTCGGTCTGGATGGCCAGGCCAAGGCGGTCGCGTCGGCGCCCGTTCGGGTGCTGCTGGTCGGCGCCATGCTGGCGCGGCGCGTGGTCGCCATGGGACAGGGCGCCCTGGGCCTGGATGTACGCGGCCACTGCGCCGGCCTGGCGCTGGCCGAGGAATTGCCGCGCGACGCAGGCGCCGACGTGCTGGTGATCGAGCAATCCGAGCTCGACGAACGGGTGATGCCGGCCATCGCCAGCGCGCGCGAAGCCACCGGCGTCGCCGCGGTGGTCGTGCTGTATCGCTTCTGCTCGAGCGCCACGATCCGCGCCCTGCGCGCGCAAGGTTGCCTCGTCGCGCGCATCCCCGCCGACCTGAACGAGCTGGCGCTGCTATGCCAGTCGGCCCTGACCGGCCACCGCCCGCCGGTGCAGGAGCCGCTCGCGGCGGCCGTGGCGCCGCCGCGCTTTGCCGACGAAGACCTGGCCAATATCTCGGCGGCCGGCAACTGGCTGACCTGCGAATGCCCACGCCATCTGTCCGAACTGCTGCTGATGGTCGGAAGTTTCGAGCGCTACAGCCAGCAATGCGCCTCGCGCAATCCGGAAGACGCCGCGTTGCACGCCGAGCTGGCGTTGGCCTCGGGCCGCGCGCGGGTCGTGCTGGAAGCGGCCATGGAGCGGCTGGCGGTCGAGGAAGGATTGCCCCTGCCGAAAGGCTGGGCTTGAGGGTTCAGACGATCCTGCCGCGATCGGTCAGCAGCGCCTCGTAGGTCATGTTCTGCAGCAGCGTGTAATGGACCGGATCGAGGTCGATGAATTGCATGCCATAGCTGTACATCCCGGCCCGGCCGTCGGTGGGTTTGCCAATCGCGAGATTCTTGATGCTGGCCCGGGTGCGGATGGGCGTTTCCCGGTTGCGGGGCTGGACCACCAGCGCGAACTGCAGATCCACGATGTCTTCTTCCGGTGGGAAGGGCTGTGACGAATCGATGCGCGCGCCCGTAACCGACACGTTCGCCAGCAGGCAATCCAGCGGCGCCGCGCCATGCTTCAGCCCAGCCACCTGCACCGGCAAATCGGCCCGCACGCGCATCGCGCCGCGCAGGCTGGTGCCCTGGATCGAGGTGGGAAAGGACAGGTGCACGTAGAACAGGGGGCGGGAAAAGACGCGCTCGACTGAACAGGCGAACGAGCATACGTTCACGCCCGAGAATTCCCGGATGGTGACCCGCTCGCCTTCGGTCAGCCCGATCGGCACGCCATCTTCGAAAGGAATCCTGACGATCAGGTACGCGTCCTTGACGTAGCCGATGAGGCTGGAAAAATGCGGTACCGGCTTGACCCGTCTGTGGGTGATCAATTGCAGACGGACACCGACCTGCATGGTCAAGGTGCCGAACTCGAATTCCTGGGGCTTCAGCTCATGGGCTTGAGCACTTCTCATATCGGTAAAACAAGCGGGCAGACATTGCCACAGAGAAAAGCAGTCATGGTAGCAGCAGCTTGTCCCGGCGATGTATCATAATGTCACTGCTTGCGTCCGATTGAACGTGACGAGACGCTCATAAGACGCCTGCTCAGGTCAGGTTGAGTTGCCAGGACACGCCGAAGCGATCGTTCAGCCAGCCGAACTTGCGGCTGAATCCGTAATTATCCGGTGGCATCAGCATTGCGCCGCCGTTCGCCAGCTGTGAAAAAGCGCTATCGAATTCGGCCTCGTCCTCGCATTCGACGAACAGCGACACCGATGGCGTGAAGGTAAACGCGTGCTTGGCCGGACTGTCGATGCAGATCACGTCCTGGCCCGCGAGGGTAAAATCGGCCCGCTTGACGGTCCCTTCGGGCCCCATCTCGCCGGCCTCGTAATGCGCGATCTGCTTGATGCAGGAGCGGGGGAACAGGGAAACGTAAAAGCGCATTGCTTCCTCGGCCGACCCTTCGAACATCAAGAAAGGGGTGATGCTGCGCGCCATCGGGACTCCTTGTGAAACGGGATGGACATGCTCAGCGTGCGGGTTTCCAGCCAGCCGCCATGCCGTCGGCAAAGCTCTGGCCCATGATGTCGACCGCCTTCTGGTTAGCGCTGATGAGCCGCCCGAACGACTGCTGCTGGACCGAGACGGCGTTCCTGGTCAGGGCTTCGGCGCATGATTGCGAGGCGGCGATGAAGGCCTTCATGGTCTCTTCCATGATGATCTTGGCCGAGCTGATCCAGAGTTGCTCCATGCTGGCGCGGGTCGAGTCCGCGTACACATTGGCGATCTTCAAAAATGTATCCTGGTAGGGCAGGGCGGTCGCTGCGGTGAACTGCGGGTATGCGTTCGTCATGACACATCCTCTCGGGCAGAAGCAGGTTGAAGTGGGGAAAGACGCACGGAGGCGTCGCCCCTCAGTATAGGCCGAGTATTGACGCTGTCTACAATATTGCGCAGGCTGCCTGACGATCAGGCGTCGATAGCGGCCGTCCAGTCGCCGCTCTTGCCGCCGTGCTTCTCCAGCACCCGGATGTTCGTCATCACCATCCCGCGGTCGACCGCCTTGCACATGTCATAGACAGTCAGCAGGCCGACCTGTACCGCAGTGAGCGCCTCCATCTCGACCCCGGTCTTGCCGATGGTTTCCACCTGCGCCCGGCAATGCACGCTATTGGCCGCCTCGTCGATCTCGAAATCCACCGCCACCCGCGTGATCGGCAGTGGATGGCATAGCGGCACCAGGTCGCCGGTGCGCTTGGACGCCATGATCGCCGCAATCCGCGCAATCCCGATCACATCCCCTTTCTTCGCATTCCCCGAGGTGATGAGCCCCAGCGTCTCCGGCTTCATGCGGATGGTCCCGGCCGCCACCGCGACGCGGTGCGTGTCCTGTTTCGCGCCGACGTCGACCATATGGGCCTGGCCGGTGGCGTCGAAGTGGGTCAGATGGTCTGCGGTCGGGGTAGGATTCGTCATTACGCGGTAAATATGGTCAGGTTACAAAATGGATCGCTGGACAGCAGTTCATGCCCGGATGCAGGTATGATAGCACCGTGAAATCCGTCGTCCGTCCAGCAATGGCGCGCCGCTGGTGCGCTTCCTTGTCCGTCATGGCCTTGTGCATGGCGACCGCGTTCCCCGTTGCCGCGCAGTCCGAGGTGCTCAGGCGACCCGATTCGACGCGCCTGCCCACGCTCGGCGATACCGCGCGCGTCGACCTGTCGCCCGTCGTCGAGCGCAAGCTGGGCGAAGAAATCATGCGCGACATCCGGCGCGATCGCGATTACCTCGACGACGAGCCGATCGCCGAATACCTGAATAATTTCGGCAATGCCCTGGTCGCCGCCGTGCCCGGCTCGCGCGGCGAAACCAATGCTGATTTTCACTTCTTTGCCGTGCGCGATCCGGCCCTGAACGCGTTCGCCCTGCCGGGCGGCTTCATCGGCGCCCACTCGGGCCTGATCATCGCGGCCCAGGCCGAATCGGAACTGGCCGGCGTGATGGCGCACGAGATCGGCCACGTCACCCAGCGCCACATCGCGCGCATGCTGGGCCAGCAGCGCCAGGACGTGCTGCTGCCACTGGCGGCGATGATCCTGGCCGCGCTGGCGGCCCGGGCCAGCTCGGATGCCGCCATGGGCGTGCTGATGGGCGGCCAGGGCCTGGCCGTCCAGCGCCAGCTGAACTTCAGCCGCGACGCCGAGCGCGAGGCCGACCGTGTCGGCTTCCAGATCATGGAGGCGGGCGGCTATGACACCACCGGCATCGTCGCCTTCTTCCGGCGCCTGCAGAACGCTTCTAAACTGTATGGCGACCTGCCGGCAGGCCTGTCCAGCCTGAGCAGCCACCCGCTGACCCAGGAGCGGATCACCGACATGCAGGCGCGCATCCGCGAGATCCCCAAGAAGCAGCGCGTCGACAGCCTGGATTTTCATCTGGTGCGCGCGCGCATCCGCGTGCTGCAGGACCCTAGCGAGCAGGGCCGGCGCGCCACCCGCACCGCCTTCGAGACCCAGCTCAAGGAACAGACCCACCGCCAGCAGCAGGCCGGCGCCCAATATGGACTGGCCTACCTGGCGCTCAAGCAGAACGACCTGGCCGGCGCGCAGCGCTGGCTCGACAAGGCGCGCGAGACGATGAAGCCGCGCGAAGGCGTGCTGTCGGTGGCGACGAACGTGGGCGATGGCGCCACCATGTTTGCCGGACTGGCGCTCGAGATCAAGATGGCGCCGGGCCAGCCGGCCGCCGTGCTCGAGGAAGCGGTCAAGGAAGCCGACGCGGCGCGCCAGCGCTTCCCGCTGTCGCGCGCGCTGACGCACCAATACGCCGAGGCGCTGATCGCGACCAGCCGGTTCGACGAGGCGGCGCGCTTCCTGCGAGAGCAAGCCCAGCAATATCGCGAGGAATACAAGCTGCAGGACATGCTGGCCAAGACCTATGCCAAGCAGGGCAAGTTCGCGCTGCAGCACATGGCGCTGGCCGAATCGTATGTCCTGGCCGGCGCCGTGCCGGCGGCGATGGCCCAGCTGGAATTGGCGCGCAAGTCCAGCGATGCCTCGTTCTACGACCAGGCCGTGATCGATGCGCGCGTCCGCGAGCTGCAGGAGCGTCAGAAGAAAGAAAAGGAAGAAGCCGAAGAACGCTGACCGGTCCTATGGCGCCGGCGTCTGGATGAATCCGAACGTGCGCGGCACCTCGCCCGAGGCCACCCTTTCCACGGCAAGGCGCTTGCCATTCCACGGCAGAATCAAACGGCCCGAACCATCCTCCAGCCAGCCCATCACCGCCTCGTCCGACGCCGCAGTGCCATCAAGCTCGAGCAAGCCCAGTACCTGGGCCATATCGCGGTCGTCCAGCTGCGCCACCGTCTTGCCCGCCACGAAGACCAGCGCCCCGGCGTCGCTCAACACCACCCGCTCGACCCCGGCCAGCGCCTGCCCGGTCTGCAGCACCAGCCCCTGCTGCGGATCGGTGCGCGCGATATAAGGCGTCGCCTCCAGGTTGACGTACACCCGCTGCGGCCCGTTCTGGAAATACCAGTTGCCGCGCTCGTCGTGCAGGTAATTGCGGTTGATGAAACCCACCAGCTTTTCATTGTTCAGCCGGTCGCCTGGCGCATTGGCGCGCTGCGCCGCTTCGTCGCGCATGCGCCAGCCGCCGCGCGCGTCGAGTGCGAGCCAGCCATAGCAGTGGGGTACGTTCGGCCATTTGGCCATTGCCTGTTTTACGATATCGTCCATAGTATTACGCAGCATCGCACGGTTCGGCCGGCGCCAGCGCGCGCTTATCCTGCACGGCCGCGGCAACGGTATCGAAATGGTCAAGAATGCGCCGCGGCAGCCAGTCGATCCGCCCCGGGAAAGGGCCGACGGCAAAGCCGACGTGCCCGCCCTGTGCGGGATACTCGAGCGTCACCGTTGGTGACGCCGACGCCGGCAGGTGAATGCCCGGCAAGAACGGGTCGTTGCGCGCATTGAGCACCAGGGTCGGCACCGTGATGTCGCGCAGTACGTGACGCGCGCTGGCGCGGTGCCAGTAGTCGTCGGTGTCGCGGTAACCGTGCAGCGGCGCGGTGACGACATTGTCGAAGGCGTACAGGTCGCGCGCGGCCAGCAGGGCGCTGCGGTCGAACAGGCCGGGAAATTGCTCCAGCTTGGCCAGGCACTTCGGCTTGAGCGTCTGCAGGAACATCCGGGTGTACAGCATATTGAAGCCCGACGACAGCGCTTCGCCGCCGCGCGCCAGGTCGAGCGGGGCCGACACGGCGCAGGCCGCATCGATGAACCCGGCGCCGTGGCCCGATTCTCCCAGCCAGCGCAGCAGCGCATTGCCGCCCAGCGAGACACCGGCCGCATACAGCACGCCCCGGTAACGCGCGCGCAGGGTGCGCAGGATCCAGTCGATTTCCCCGGCGTCGCCCGAGTGATAGAAGCGCGGCGCCAGGTTCGCTTCGCCGGAACAGCCGCGAAAATGCGGCACCACGCCCGACCAGCCGCGCGCGCCAAGGGCAGCCATCAGGCCGCGGGCGTAATGGCTGTTCGAACTGCCTTCCAGGCCATGGAACAGCACCACCAGCGGCTGGCCGGGCTGGCCATCCACGAAATCGAGGTCGACGAAGTCGCCGTCCGCGCTATGCCAGCGCTCGCGCCGGTAGGCGACGGGCGGCTTGGCGATGCAGGTCGCCGGATAGATGGTCTGCAAGTGACCGCCAGGCAGCCATGAAGGAGCGGGGTAGTGCATGAAAAAGAGGCACATGCGTGCCTCTGGAGAAATCAGTGGTGCTTGAGCACGGTGCCCGGCGCCAGGCGATACCCGGTGCCGCAGTACGGGCACTTTGCTTGACCGTGGTGGTCGAAGTCGAGGAAGACGCGCGGGTGCGAGGACCACAGCGGCATCGCCGGGTTGGGGCAGTAGGCCGGCAGGTCCTCGGCCTTGAGCTCCACCACGGGCATCGTCTTTTGGTTCATCTGTTTCTCCGTCAGGCAAGTTGGGCAAAGACTGGATTTTAACGGATTCGCTCTATTGCCGAAATGACCGTAAAATAATGCACCCAACATAAGGGGCACGGACGCGGCCTGTTATATTGGGCGTCCAACTGGTGCCACCTCTTCACATGCGCTTCATGCCCGACCGTTTCACGTCCGCCGTTATCGCCGTCACCCCCGGGTATCGTTGCATGAATGCCACAGCCCATGTCGTAATACGCGCCGCCCTGCCACGGTCCGCCGCATGAGCGCGGCCGACGGCCAGGGCCAGCATCCCGCCGCCATCGGCGACGCGCCGAACCGCGACGCCTGGAACGAAGGATTCAAGACCGGCTTGCCGACCCTGTTCGGTATCGCCGCCTGGGGCCTGGTGGTCGGCATCGCCATGGTCAAGAGCGGCCTGTCGGTGCCGCAGGCGCTGGGCATGACCCTGCTGGTGTTCGCCGGCTCGGCGCAACTGGCCTCGCTGCCGCTGATCGCCGCCCAGGCCCCGATCTGGGTCATCTTCGCCACCGCCCTGGTGGTCAACCTGCGTTTCGTGATCTTTTCCGCGCTGCTGGGGCCGCATTTTGCCCACCTGCCCTGGCGGCAGCGTTTCTATCTCGGCTATATTTCGGGCGACCTGACGGTCGCGCTGTTCCTGCAGCGCTATCCGACCCAGGAGCCGGCGGTCGGCAAGCTGTCCTACCTCAAAGGCTTGATGTTTCCGAACTGGTTCGCCTGGCAGGTCGGGTCCTGCATCGGCATCTTCCTCGGCAGCGCGGTGCCGGCCGAATGGGGTCTTGGCTTTGCCGGCACCCTGGCCATCCTGTGCATCATGGTGCCGCTGATGATCAACAACGCGGCCCTGTGCGGCGTGCTGGTGGCGGGGGCGATCTCCGTGCTCGCCTACGATCTGCCGTACAAGCTGGGGCTGCTGCTGGCGGTACTGGTGGGGATGGTCACCGCGATGGTGATCGAAGAAACGCTGGCGAAAGCGAAGGTGCGCCGTGGCTGACTGGGAAATCTGGGTCGTGATCGGCGTGCTGTGCGTGGCCACCGCCGCCACCCGCAGCGCGTTCTGGATGATCGGCCACCGCGTGACGATCCCGCCGCGGGTGCAGGAAATGCTGCGCTACGCCCCGGCCTGCGCACTGGCCGCCATCATCGGACCTGATTTTTTGATCGATACGCATGGCGACATCCAGCCCACGCTGGCCAACCCGAAGCTGCTGGCCGGCGGCGCCGCCTTCCTGTTCTACCTGTGGCGCCGCAGCATGCTGCTGACGATCTTGTTCGGCATGCTGGTATTTACCTTGTTGCGCGTATTGCATGTTTTCGGCGCCGCAGGCTAGCGCGCCTCCACAATCCGCTGCGCGTTGCGGTACCGGTTTGTGATGCTCGCTGTGCATCCGTACAGCTGCGCTTCCGACCGCCACCGCTGCCGCCCGCGACGATTTTTCGAGGCCCGCTAATGTACAATGGCGTTTTTTCACTATTGCCACGCCGACCAAATGGACGCTCTCCGTTTCACCCGCCTGCAAGACCTGATCGACCAACAAGCGCTGCAAGGCAAGCGCGTCTTCATCCGCGCTGACCTGAACGTTCCACAAGATGACGCTGGAAATATCACCGAAGATACGCGCATCCGCGCCTCGGTGCCGGCGATCCAGGCCGCGGTCAAGGCCGACGCGGCGGTGATGGTGACGTCGCACCTCGGTCGTCCGACCGAGGGCGAGTTCAAGCCGGACGACAGCCTGGCGCCGGTCGCCAAGCGCCTGTCCGAGCTGCTGGGCCAACCGGTCGAACTGAAGCAGGACTGGGTGGACGGCGTCGACGTCGCCCCTGGCTCGGTCGTGTTGCTGGAAAATTGTCGCGTCAACAAGGGCGAAAAGAAAAACAGCGACGAACTGGCCCAGAAGATGGCCAAGCTGTGCGACGTCTACGTCAACGACGCCTTCGGCACCGCCCACCGCGCCGAAGCGACCACCCACGGCATCGCCAAGTTCGCGCCCGTCGTCGCTGCCGGCCCGCTGCTGGCGGCTGAACTCGACGCCCTGGGCAAGGCCCTGGGCCAGCCGCAGCGTCCGCTGCTGGCCATCGTCGCCGGCTCGAAAGTCTCGTCGAAGCTGACCATCCTGCAAAGCCTGGCCGACAAGGTCGACAACCTGGTCGTCGGCGGCGGCATCGCCAATACCTTCATGAAGGCCGTGGGTCTCAATATCGGCAAGTCGCTGGTCGAGAACGACCTGGTCGATGAAGCCCGGGCCATCATCGAGAAAATGTCGCAGCGCGGTGCACAGGTGCCGATTCCGGTCGATGTCGTGTGCGCGAAAGAGTTCGCCCCGACCGCCGCCGCCACCGTCAAGGATGTCGCCGACGTGAGCGATGACGACATGATCCTCGATATCGGCCCTAAAACCGCCGCCATGCTGGCCGAGCAGGTCGCCAAGGCTGGCACCATCGTCTGGAACGGTCCGGTCGGTGTCTTCGAATTCGACCAGTTCGCCGAGGGTACCAAGACCCTGGCGCTGGCCATCGCCAGCTCCCAGGGCTTCTCGATCGCCGGCGGCGGCGACACCCTGGCCGCGATCGCAAAATATAAGATTGCCGACCAGATCGGCTATATTTCGACCGGCGGCGGCGCCTTCCTCGAATTCCTCGAAGGCAAAACCCTGCCAGCTGTCGACATCCTGCTGCAACGCAGCGCTTAAAGAGAGACCCCAGCGCAGCCCTGCTGCGCTTTGTTTTTATACAAGGACAATCCATGTACCGTGGCACCAAGATCGTCGCAACCATCGGCCCTGCTTCGACCGACTTCGATATTCTCGTCAAAATGATCCGCGCCGGCGTCGACGTCGTGCGCCTGAATTTCTCGCACGGGAAGGCGCAGGACCATATCGATCGGGCTGCCCTGGTACGCCGCGCCGCTGCTGAATGCGGCCGTGAAGTGGCCATCATGGCCGATATGCAGGGTCCCAAGATCCGCGTCGGCAAGTTTGAAGAAGGCAAGATCTTCCTGGAGAACGGCGACCGCTTCATCCTGGACGCCAAATGGGGCGATAACGGTGAGCTGGGCAACCAGGAACGCGTCGGCCTCGACTACAAGGCGCTGCCGCGCGACGTCAAGCCGGGCGACCGGCTGCTGCTCAACGACGGCCTGATCGTGCTGATCGTCGACCGCGTCGTCGGCCACGAGATCTATACCACGGTCAAGGTTGGCGGTGAATTGTCAAACAACAAGGGCATCAACCGCCAGGGCGGCGGCCTGACCGCACCGGCATTGACCTCGAAGGACATGGAAGACATCAAGACCGCGATGAGCTTCCAGGCCGACTACCTCGCCATCTCGTTCCCGAAAAGCGCGACCGACATGGAAATGGCGCGCCAGCTGGCCAATATCGCCGGCGAGCCGTATGCCCACAAGCCGATGATGATCGCCAAGATCGAGCGTGCCGAAGCGATTCCGGTGCTGCAAGAGATCCTGGACGCATCCGACGGCATCATGGTCGCCCGCGGCGACCTGGCGGTCGAAGTCGGCAACGCCGCCGTGCCGGCGCTGCAAAAGCGCATGATCCGCATGGCGCGCGCGTCGAACAAGCTGGCGATCACCGCGACCCAGATGATGGAGTCGATGATCGTCAACGCCGTGCCGACCCGCGCCGAAGTGTCGGACGTCGCCAACGCCGTGCTGGATGGCACCGACGCCGTCATGACCTCGGCCGAGACCGCGTCGGGCAAGTACCCGATCGAGACCGTCGAGATGATGGCCGCGATCTGCGTCGAAGCCGAGCAGTCCGAATACAACAAGATCGACGTCGATTTCCTGAACCAGCAGTTCACCCGCATCGACCAGACCATCGCCTACGGCACGCTGTTTACCGCCCACCACCTGAGCGTGAAGGCGATCGTGGCGCTGACCGAGTCGGGTTCGACCGCCCTGTGGATGAGCCGCTACAGCATCGACACCCCGATCTTCGCCCTGACCCCGCTGCAGACGACGCAGCGCAAGGCGTCGCTGTACCGGAATGTGCGAGCATTCAACCTGCCGCAGGGCGGCGGCAGCAATGCCGTGCTGCGCAAGGCAGAGGAATTGTTGATCAGCGAAGGCTTCATCCGCAAGGGCGACCTGATCATCGTCACCTGGGGTTCGCCGATGGGCGAGGCCGGTGGCACCAATGCACTCAAGATCGTGCGCGCCGGCGACCGCGGCCCCGAATATGATTAAAGCGACTTCACGAGTAGCCTGAGACGCGACAGCGGCATCTGCCTGGCGCCGTCCAGGACGGATGGCGCCGCGCTCGGCATTCGGGAGTCCCGGACAAGTTTCTTTATTGTTTTGGAGTACAACCATGGCACTCGTATCACTGCGTCAATTGCTGGACCACGCTGCGGAAAACGGCTACGGCTTGCCCGCATTTAACGTCAACAACCTGGAGCAGGTGCAGGCCATCATGGCCGCCGCCGACGCCGCCAACAGCCCGGTCATCATGCAAGCCTCGGCCGGCGCGCGCAAGTACGCCGGCGAGGCATTCCTGCGCCACCTGATCGACGCAGCCGTCGAAGCCTACCCGCACATCCCGGTCGTCATGCACCAGGATCACGGGCAGTCGCCGGCGGTCTGCATGGCCGCGATCCGCTCGGGCTTTTCCTCGGTGATGATGGACGGTTCGCTGGAAGCCGACGGCAAGAGCGTCGCCAGCTACGAATACAACGTCGAAGTCTCGAAAGAGGTCGTCAAGTTCGCCCACTCGATCGGCGTCACCGTCGAAGCCGAGCTGGGCGTGCTGGGCTCGCTCGAGACGATGAAGGGCGACAAGGAAGACGGCCACGGCGCGGACGGCACCATGACCCGCGAACAGCTGCTGACCGACGTCGACCAGGCGGCCGACTTCGTCAAGCGCACCCAGTGCGACGCCCTGGCCATCGCCATCGGGACCTCGCACGGCGCCTATAAATTCACGCGCAAGCCGACCGGCGACATCCTGGCGATCGACCGCATCAAGGAAATCCACGCCCGCATCCCGAACACCCACCTGGTGATGCACGGCTCGTCGTCGGTGCCGCAAGAGCTGCTGGCGATCATCCGCGAATTCGGCGGCGACATGAAGGAAACCTATGGCGTGCCGGTCGAAGAGATTCAAGAGGGCATCAAGCACGGTGTCCGCAAGATCAATATCGACACCGACATTCGCCTGGCGATGACGGCCGCGATCCGCAAATACATGTTCCAGAACCCGTCCAAGTTCGACCCGCGCGACTACCTGAAGCCGGCGCGCGAAGCGGCGATGGAAGTATGCAAGGCGCGCTTCCTGTCGTTCGGCTGCGAAGGCCAGGCAAGCAAGATCAAGCCAATCCCGCTGGACAAGATGGCCGAGCGCTACAAGGCGGGTGAACTGGCGCAGATCGTCCAGTAAATACGGATTGCGATCACATGTAATATGGATCGCAACCACATGTATACGGATCGCGACCACATGTAATATGGATCGCGACCACATGTAATACGGATCGCGATCATATGTAATACGGATCGCGATCACATGTAATATGGATTGCGATCACATGTAATACGGATCTCGATCGCGTGTAAATACGGACCGCGATCACATGTGGGGTGGACGGGTTTCCCGTCCACGCGTTCAAACCAAGCATGCCTCGTGGCAAAGCATGCGCTGCTTGGACGCGTGGACGGCGCAGCCATCCACCCCACGTGTTCTGCCGCCAGTTTGACCGGCCGCAGCACAATTTGACGTAAAATATCGCATTGCACAGGCTCGTACGGCCTGACTTTCTCAACCGGCGGACCTGTCCGCCGGTTTCCGCTTTCCTGATAGCCCATCTATGAACAGCCTCTACCAATCCTCCATCCAGTCCCTGCCACTGCTCGGTCACGGCAAGGTGCGCGATAACTACGCCGTCGGCGACGACAAGATCCTGATCGTCACCACCGACCGCCTGTCGGCCTTCGACGTGGTCATGAACGAGCCGATCCCGGGCAAGGGCATGGTGCTGAACCAGATGAGCGATTTCTGGTTCGAGAAGCTCGGCCACATCGTGCCGAACCACCTGACCGGCGTGGCGCCGGAAAGCGTGGTCGCCGAGAACGAGGTGGAGCAGGTACGCGGCCGCGCTGTCGTGGCCAAGCGCCTGAAGCCGATCATGGTCGAAGCCGTCGTGCGTGGCTACATCATCGGTTCGGGCTGGAAGGACTACCAGCAAAGCGGCGCGATCTGCGGCATCCAGCTGCCAAGCGGCCTGCGCCAGGCCGACAAGCTGCCCGAGCCGCTGTTCACCCCGGCCGCCAAGGCCGATATCGGCGAGCACGACGAAAACATCTCGTTCGCCCAGATGGAAGAAAAAATCGGCGCCGAACTGGCCGCCAAGATGCGTGACATCAGTATCAAGCTGTATACCGCCGCCGCCGAATACGCCGCCACCCGCGGCATCATCATCGCCGACACCAAGTTCGAGTTCGGCCTCGATGAAGACGGCGTGATGCACCTGATGGACGAAGTCCTGACCGCCGATTCGTCGCGCTTCTGGCCGGCCGACTCGTACGCGCCGGGCATGTCGCCGCCGTCGTTCGACAAGCAGTTCGTGCGCGACTACCTGGAAACCCTGACCGACTGGGGCAAGACCGCACCGGCCCCAAGCTTGCCGGCGGACGTGATCGAAAAAACCCAGGCCAAGTATTTCGAAGCCATCGAACGCCTGACCGGCGAGAAGCTGAAGGCGTAAGCAGATGACGGATCAAGCAAAGCCCCTGGTCGGCGTGATCATGGGTTCCTCGTCCGACTGGGACGTGATGAAGAACGCGGTCGACATCCTCAAGCAATTCGGGGTGCCGTTCGAGGCCTCGGTGATCTCGGCCCACCGCATGCCGGACGAGATGTTCACCTACGCCGAACAAGCCCGTTCGCGCGGCCTGCGCGCCATCATCGCCGGCGCCGGCGGCGCGGCCCACCTGCCTGGCATGGTGGCCGCCAAGACCATCGTGCCGGTGCTGGGCGTGCCGGTGCCGTCGAAATACCTGCGCGGCGAGGATTCGCTGCTGTCGATCGTGCAGATGCCGAAAGGCGTGCCGGTGTCGACCTTCGCCATCGGCGAAGCCGGCGCCGCCAACGCGGCCCTGACCGCGGTGGCGATCATCGCCGCGGGCGACGACGCGCTGGCCGACAAGCTGGAGCAGTTCCGCCGCGACCAGACCGCCGCTGCCCAGGCCATGACTCTTCCTCTGTAAGTCAATGACTCAACCCGCATCGTCCCCACTTCTCCCGTCCGCCGATCCATCGACCTGGCTCGGCGTGATGGGCGGCGGCCAGCTCGGCCGCATGTTCGCCCACGCCGCCCAGGCGATGGGCTACAAGGTCGCCGTGCTCGAGCCGAGCGCCGATTGCCCGGCCGGCCAGGTGGCCGACCGCACCGTCGAAGGCGGCTACACCAATGGTGGCGCGCTGGCCGAGCTGGCGGCCCTGTGCTCGGCCGTCACCACCGAATTCGAGAACGTCCCGGCCGACAGCCTGGCCTTGCTGGCCGCCGACAGTTTCGTGGCGCCGGCAAGCGCCTGCGTGCAGGTCGCGCAAGACCGCATCCTCGAGAAGAAATTCTTCGTCGACTGCGCGCCGGCGTCGAAAGTGATGCCGGCCCCGCACAAGACCATTGCCTCGCAGGCTGACATCGACGCCATCGATGACAGCCTGCTGCCGGGCATCCTCAAGACGGTGCGCATGGGTTATGACGGCAAGGGCCAGGTCCGCGTGCGTTCGCGCGAGAACGTGCGCACGGCCTTCGACACCATGGGTGGCGTGACCTGCCTGCTGGAGAAGATGCTGCCGCTGGCCTACGAAGTGTCGGTCCTCACCGCGCGCGGCCACGACGGCGCATCGGTCGTGTACCCGATCGCCGAGAACGTCCACCGCGACGGCATCCTGTTTACCACCACCGTGCCGGGACCGAACGTGTCCGAAGCCTGTGCGAAACAGGCGCAGGACGCGGCGCGCGCCATCGTCGCCCAACTGGGTTACGTGGGCGTGCTGTGCATCGAGTTCTTCGTGCTCGAAGACGGCACCCTGGTCGTCAACGAGATGGCGCCGCGGCCGCACAACAGCGGCCACTACACCATGGACGCCTGCATCACCAGCCAGTTCGCGCAGCAGGTGCGCGCGATGGCGCGCCTGCCGCTGGGTGACGTGCGCCAGCATTCGCCGGCCGTCATGCTCAATATCCTGGGCGATGTGTGGTTTGAAAACGATGGCGAAGGCGTGCCTGAAAACGCGCGCGAACCGGCCTGGGACCAGGTCCTGGCGCTGCCCGGCGCCAACCTGCACCTGTACGGCAAGAACGACCCGCGCCGCGGCCGCAAGATGGGCCACGTGACCTTCGTGGCGCCGACGCTGGCCGAGGCGCAGGACAGCCTGCGCGCCGCCTGCGCCATCCTCGGCATCGGACAATAAGATGGACGAGCAGCACATCGACCCGGCGGCCATCGCCGCCGCCGCGCGCGCGCTCGAGGCGGGCGCGCTGGTCGCCTTCCCGACCGAGACCGTGTATGGCCTGGGCGCCGACGCCGAGAACCCGGCGGCGGTGGCCGCCATCTACGCCGCCAAGGGACGCCCGCAAGACCACCCGGTGATCGTGCACCTGGCGCCGGAAGCCCCGCTCGACTACTGGGCCTGCGATATCCCTTCGGAGGCACAGGCGCTGGCCGATGCCTTCTGGCCCGGCCCGCTGACCATGATCCTCAAGCGCGCGCCGAATATCCCCGACGCCGTCAGCGGCGGCCAGGACACGGTCGGCCTGCGCTGCCCGTCGCACCCGGTGGCGCTGGCGCTGCTGCGCGCCTTCAAGGGCGGCAAGGGCGGCGTCGCCGCGCCGTCGGCCAACAAGTTCGGCCACGTCAGCCCGACCCTGGCCCAGCATGTCCGGGACGAATTCGGCGCGGACGGCAGCGTTGCCGTGGTGCTCGACGGCGGCGCTTCGCAGGTCGGCATCGAATCGACCATCGTCGACCTGTCGCGCCTGGCCACCCACGGCCCGGTGCTGCTGCGGCCCGGCCATATCTCTGCCTCCGCAATCGCCGCCGTGATCGACCGCCTGCCAAGCGCGCCGGATGCTGCCGCCCCGCGCGCCTCGGGCACGCTCGAATCGCATTACGCCCCGCACACGCCGGTGGCGATGCAGGAGCGTGCGACGCTGCTGGAGACCCTGGCCGCGCTGCATGGCGCCGGCCGCAAGGTCGCGCTGATCCACACCAGCGACATGCCGGCGACCCTGGCCGCCCTGCGCCTGCCGGCCGCGCCCGACGGCTTTGCCCATGCCCTCTACGCCGCGCTGCGCGCGATGGACGGGCAGGGCGCCGATGTGATCCTGGTCGAGGCGCCGCCGCAAGGCGGCGACTGGCTGGGCGTCAATGACCGCCTGCGCCGCGCCGCACACGGTTCGACGGGTATCGTGCATGGTTTGCTCAACACCCAAGCTAAAATTTAACTTGTATCAATAAAAGCGCATGGCGGGGCTCAAACGCCCCGTCTTTAGCCCTGCTTCGTTACAAATTCGCCTCTTTCTGTCCAGAAAACGGTGGTTATAATCCCTTCCCTCAGGCTAGCCCATCCCTTTTGGGAGATGGGGTAGCAGAATGCCTACACGCAATGGAATTTGCTATACAAGCGATTTGAACGCTGGCATAGTAAGCACGATGCGAATAGCACGGACGTTCGTTTCATAATAATTTCTATTCAGGAGACACAATGCGTCATACCAAGATCGCGCTCGCCGTTCTGACGGCAGCCGTACTGACCGCATGCGGCGGTGGCACCAGCCCGGCCGGCGGCGACCAGACCACCAAGCTCGCCTTCACCAATATGGTGTCCTTCGGCGACAGCCTGTCGGACGTCGGCACCTACCGCGTCGGCGCGGTCGCGGCCGCCGGCGGTGGCAAGTTCACCATCAATGGCGACAGCACCGCCAGGAACGTCGACCTGACCGGCAAGATCTGGCTCGATTTCATGGCCGCGCAGCTCAAGCTGCCGGCGCCGTGCGCCGCCCAGACCGGCCTGCAGGGCGATGCATCGCTCGGCTTCAACGTGCCGATCGTAAACCACCCGAATTGCTTCAACTACGCGCAGGGGGGTTCGCGCGTCGTCAATCCGGTCGGCCCGGGCAATATCGCCACCGGCTCGCCGATCGGCGAAATGACGACCCCGATGGTCACCCAGATCGCCAATCACCTGACCAAGACCGGCAACAAGTTTACCGGCACCGAGCTGGTGACCGTGCTGTCGGGCGGCAATGACGTGCTGATGCAGCTGGCCGCAGTCACCAGCGCCGGCACCGCCGCCGGCGCGCAAGCCTTCGCCACCGCCCTGGCCACCCGCCTGGCGGCCGGCGCGACCAATCCGCAAGCCGCGGCGCAAGCCATTGGCCTGGCGATCGCCACCGAAAACGCGCGTCCGGGCAAGACCGACCAGACCGTGGTGCAGGCTGCCGTGCGCGCAGCCGCGACCCAGCCGGGCAACCAGGCCATGGCCCAGCCGGCCGTATACGGCCCGATCGTGGCGGCGGCCCAGGCCGACGGCACCGCGGCCGGCAACACCGCCGCTACCGCCTACGCCAGCGCCAACGCGACCGCGATGGTCACCGCCCTCGGCACCGCCGGCGCGCAGATGGCCGGCCTGGTCAAGAACGAACTGCTGGCCAAGGGCGCCAAGTACGTCATCGTCGCCAACCTGCCGGACGTCGCCAGCACCCCGACCGCCAAGTCGCGTCCGGTCGCGATCCAGCAACTGGTCACCGCCATGGTCAACGCCTTCAACACCCAGCTGAAAGCCGGCCTGGGCGCCGATGATGCGCGCGTCCTGTACACCGACCTGTACAGCGTCAGCAACGACCAGGTGAAGAACCCCGGCCCCTATGGCCTGACCAATACCAGCACGCCGGCCTGCGCCGAAAACGCCCTGGGCACGACCTCGCTGATCTGCACCGCGAACAACACGGTCGCCGGTGATGTGAGCCGCTACATGTTCGCCGACGGGATCCACCCGACCCCGTTCGAGAACGACCTCATCGCCCGCTACGTCTTCAGGGACATGGCAACCAAGGGCTGGCTGTAAGGGCCGAACAGCGGCGGGCCTGCCTCGATGGCGGGCCTACTCACACACATCAGGAGAAATTATGAAAGTTCGTTTCAACAGCATGATCAAGGTGCTGGGTGTGGCTGCCGGGCTGGCATTCGCGTCCGGCGCATACGCGCAATCGGCCGGCCAGATCACGGCCAAGATCGGTTTCAACCGCTTGATGCCGAAGGTCGAGAGCGGCGACATCAGCGCGCCGGCGCTGCCGGGCACCAAGGCCGACGTCGGCGCCGACATGCAGCCGGTGCTGATCCTGTCGTACAGCCTGACCGACAATATCTCGCTCGAAGGCGCGCTCGGCACGCCGTACAAGCACAGCATCTACGGCGCCGGCGCGATCGACGGCACCGGCAAGCTGGGCGAGGTCGAGGCATTGCCGCCAACCGCTTTCGTGCAATACCGCTTTGGTTCGCCAACGTCGGCCTTCCGTCCGTTCGTGGGCGTGGGCCCGACCTATGCCTACTTCATGAAGGAACGCGGTTCGGGCAAGATGACCGCAATCACCAATCCGGGCAGCGACGTGCCGACCACCTTCAAGATCGACAACAAGCTGACCTACAGCGCGCAAGTCGGCGTGGCGATGAACTTCGACGAGCGCTGGTTCGCCGACGCCACCATCATCAAGACCCGCCTGCGCACCGACGTGCACTTCTCGACCGGCCAGACCCAGTTCATGAAGCTGGATCCGGTGGCGATCGTGCTGGCGGTGGGTTACAAGTTCTGAGCGCGGCGTTTGCCACGTGACAGAAGCTCGCCACGCGCGTTCAGATCACGGGCGCGTCGCGGCAATGCGTACGGTAATTGGACGCGTGGGCGGAAATCCGCCCACCCTACCGGCATGACGCCGCGCGGGCTCCGGTGGCGATCGTTCTTGCGGTGGGTTACAAGTTCTGAGCGCGGCGTTTGCTACGTGACAGAAGCTCGCCACGCGCGTTGATGCCGCCCACGCGTTCAGATCACAGACGCGTCGCGGCGATGCATACGATACTTGGACGCGTGGGCGGAAATCCGCCCACCCTACCGGCATGACGCCGCGCGCGCTCCGGTGGCGATCGTGCTGGCGGTGGGTTACAAGTCTGAGCGCGGCGTTTGCCACGTGACAGAAGCTCGCCACGCGCGTTGATGCCGGTAGGGTGGGCGGCTATGCCGCCCACGCGTTCAGATCACGGGCGCGCCGCGGCAATGCATACGGTAATTCAGATCATGGGCGCGTCGCGGCAATGCGTACGATAATTGGACGCGTGGGCGGAAATCCGCCCACCCTACCGGCATGACGCCGCGCGCGGGCTTTTTTACTTGGCGACCCGCACCTGCCGGGGTAGGCGCTTAATGCATCCCACGCGCGTATTGCGCGAAAAGCTCCGCGCTGAGCGCGCGCTGGTACAGGAAACCCTGGTAGATGTAGCAGCCGGCATCCGATAGAAACTGGCGCTGTCCCGGCGTCTCCACCCCTTCCGCGATCACCTGCAGGCCCAGGCTGTCGCCCAGCGCGATGATCGAGCGCACGATCGAGGCGTCGTTCTGGTCGGTCAGGACGTCGCGCATGAAGGAATGGTCGATCTTCAATTGGTCGAGCGGCAGCTTGCGCAGGTAGGCCAGCGACGAATATCCGGTCCCGAAATCGTCCAGCGAAAAACTCAGCCCGCGCCGCTTGAGCGTGGCCATCGTGTGCGCCGTTTGCGTGAAATCGGTGACCACCAGGCCCTCGGTCAGTTCCAGTTTGAGGCCCGACGGCTGCACCCCGCTGTACTCGAAGATCGCCTGCAGCATGGGCACGAAATCGGGCTCGGTGAACTGGCGCGCGCTGACGTTCACCGACAGGGTCAGGCCGGCCGTTTCGGGCACGCGCTGCCAGCGCGCCAGCTCGGCGCAGGCGGTGCGCAGCACCCAGCTGCCGATATCGATGATGATCCCGCTCTCTTCGGCGGCGTGGATGAACTCACCCGGATACAGCACCCGGCCATTGGGCAGGCGCCAGCGCAGCAGGGCCTCGGCGCCGATCACGCGGCCCGCGCGGTCGAGCTGGGGCTGGTAGTGCAGCACGAACTCGTCGTTCTGCAGGGCGCGCCGCAGGCCGCCTTCGAGCTCGGCGCGCGCCGACCAGGCGGCCTGCGCCGCCGGGTCGTGGAAGCGGAAGGTGTTGCGGCCCGCGGCCTTGGCCTGGTACATCGCGGCGTCGGCCTGGCGCAGGGTCGATTCGACCGTGTCGTGGATACCGCACAAGGTCACCACCCCGATGCTGACCGAGACCGAGTAGCTCAGGTCGCCCAGCTGGAACGGCGCGGCCAGCGCGGCGACCACCTTGGCGGCCACGATCTCGGCCTGGCTCGCGGCCAGTTCACGCGTGTCCTCGACCGGCTGGATCAGCACCACGAACTCGTCGCCGCCCAGGCGCGCCACCATGTCGGCCTCGCGCACGCAATGCTCGAGGCGGCGCGCCACCGCCTGCAGCAGCTCGTCGCCGGCGGCATGGCCCCGGCTGTCGTTGAGGAATTTAAAATTGTCGAGGTCGCAGAACATCAGCGCGCCATACTTGCGTGTGCGCGCGCTGCCGAGCAGGGCGCGGCGCAGGTGGTCGAGCAGGTTGGCGCGGTTCGGCAGCTCGGTCAGGTGGTCGAAGTAGGCGAGCCGGAAGATCCTCGATTCGTTCAGCTTGCGTTCGCTGATGTCGGTGCCGATCACCAGGATCTTCTGGCAGGCGCCGAGCGTGCTGTTCGGCCCCAGCAGGGTCCAGCTGGTGTCGGTGTCGACCGTCGAGCCGTCGCGCCGCACGTGGGCCAGTTCGCCCGACCATTCCCCGGCCTGGAGCGTGTGCCTGAATGCTTCTTCGTAGAGCGCGGGCTGGTCGCACAACAGATCGCAGAAGCGCTTGCCGAGCGCTTCCTGGGCGCTCCAGCCGTACAGGCGCTCGGCGCCATGGTTCCAGTAGGTGATGGCCGAATGCATGTCCATCGCGATGATGGCGTCGCGTGCACGCTGCAGGAACGAGGCTTGCTCTTGCATCTTGAAATCGGCCACCTTGAGGCGCGTGAAGTCGGACAGGAAGCCTTCGAGCATGCCGGGCGGGCCATTCGACAGGTTGAGCGAACCCTGCTCGCAGATCCAGCGCACCTCGCCGCTCGCGGTGCGGATCCGGTAGGTCACCTGGTAGGCGCGGCCCTGGGCCAGCGCCAGCGCGACGGCGCTGTCCACCAGCACGCGGTCTTCGGGAAAGATGATCGAGCCAAAGGCCATGCCCGGTCGCGCGGTGAACGCCGCCGGCGAATAGCCGGTCAGTTTCTCGACCCCATCGCTGATAAATTCGATCGTCCAGTCGCGGTCGTAATGGCAGCGATAGACGGCGCCCGGCAGGTTACTGAGCAGCAGCTTGAGCGACAATGTCCCGGCCTGCTCGGGCAGGGATGGATCCAGCATGGGCAGCGTCGCACTCATCTGTTCTCACTCTCATCAAGTGGAGGTGGATACGATCTTCATGCATCGTGCATCGATGGTAGCGTAAATACCTGCGCGCACAGGATGACGGCGAGACTGGTAGCGCTAAAGATTGTCAAATGAGAACGCCATACCACGGAATGTGACATATTTTTCAGTCAGTTTCACGGTTGCAACCCTCGATGCATCGAATGTCAGTTAAATTTTCATCTTGACAACCTGCATGCTAGACTGCCCGGCCCTTTTCCCGAGCAATGCCCATCCCGTGAGCCTGCGCCGATTTTCCTTCCCGTTCGCCGTTCTCCTTGCCGCCGGCGCCGCGCATGCTTCGGGCGAGCGCGACGGCTTGCGCGCGCTGCGCATCGACTCGAACGACACGCCACGCATCGACGGCGTGCTCGACGAGGCGCTCTGGCAGCGCGCGCTGCCATACGACGATTTCCACAAGCACGTGCCGCGCGACGGCCAGCCGACCGAGGGCGGCTTGCGCACCAGCGTGCAGCTGCTGGTCGACGATGGCGCGCTGGTGTTCGGCATCCGCGCCTGGGATCCGGCGCCCGAGCGGCGCCGCGGCCTGCTGGCGCGGCGCGACAAGGTCGCGAACGACCAGGACTTCATCGGCATCTGGATCGACCCGGCCGGCCACGGCCGCTCGGCCCAGTTCGTGCGCATCAATACCCTCGGCGTGGTCAGCGACGGCATGCACCGCGCCGATGACGACGAATCCGACCTGGGCCCGGACTTCCCGGTCGAGACGGCCGTCAAGATCCTGCCCGACGGCTACAGCATGGAAGTGCGCTGGCCCTTGTCGAACCTGCGCTTCCCGTACGCGGACGGCCGCAACTGGCGCATGATGGTCGAGCGCAGCGTGCCGCACGCCGACGGCGCCCTGCTGGTGACGGCGCCGTTCCGGATCGATGCGCTGAGCCACCTGAGCTTCCTGCAGGAGATCGCGGGCATGGACGCCACCGTAAAAGCGGTGCGCGACCGCCGCTTCGTCGAGTTGCGTCCCGAGCTGACGGTGCGCAGCGAGCGCGCGGTGACGCCGGGCCAGCGCCTGCGCGGCCGGCAGGCCGAACTTGGACTGGAAATCAACGCCCGCCCGCGCGCCGACTGGGTGTTCAACGCCACCATCAATCCCGACTTCTCGCAGGTCGAGATCGACGAGCCGCTGTCGCAGGGCGCCAGCAACGTCGCGCTCAGCCTGCCCGAGAAGCGCGGCTTCTTCCTGGAGAGCGCCGACGTGCTGGGCCTGCCGCTGCCGGCCTTTTATTCGCGCACCGTGAACGACCCGGAATACGGCCTGCGCGCGACCTGGCGCGGCGCGCACATGGACGCCACCGCGATGAGCCTGCGCGACGAGCCGGGCGGCCTGGTGCTGCGCGGGCGGCCGTATGGCACGCTGGAATATGCGCAGACCAGACGTACCGTCGCCAGCCTGGCGCGGGCGCGCTGGCACCAGGACGGCCTGCTGCTGGGCGCCTTCGCCTCGCAGCGCGACTACCACCGCTTCGGGACCAACGACGTGCTGGGCGTCGATGCGCAATGGCGCGGCGAGACCGGCGACGGCGTCCAGCACCAGCTGTCCGGCGTGGCGATGGCCTCGCGCACCACGGCCGGCTTCACCGAAGACGACGTGCCCGCGAAGGCGGAGGGCGACTCGGGCGGCTACCTGTGGGGCAAGTACCTGCACAAGACGGCGCGCTGGTGGCATGAGGCCGAGGTGGAAGCGATCGCGCCCGGCTTCGTCAACGACAACGGCTTCGTGCCGCAGGCCGGCATCGCCCGTATCACGGGATCGATGAACCGCATCCTGGGCCCGCAATCGCTGGGCGGACTGGACCTGTACGAGTTCGAGACCTATTTTCTCGTGCACGAGATGCGCACGCTGGCCGACAGGGGTGGCCGGGGCGCCGGCCAGCGCGGCGGCGAGACCGTCGAGCGCAAGCTTCGGCCCGGCATATGGATGGCGGCGCCGCTGCAGACCGGCGTCTGGGCCGAACTGGGATTCGACCGCCGGCGCGCGCGGCCGGGCGGGCGCCTGCACGATACCCGGGTGCTCAACTTCGGCGTCGAGACCACTCCGGGGCCATGGATATCGAAGATCGCGCTCGAGGCCGCGCTTGGGCGCCAGCTCGACGCCGATGCCGACCGCGTGGGGCCGGGTGGGAACGTCATCCTGGACGTGGGATTGCGTTTTCCGTTGCGCCGCGGCTGGTCGCTGGAGCTGGACCATCACGTGAACCGGGCCTGGGTACAGGGCACGCTGGGCCAGCCGGCGTTTTCGGACACCGCCTGGCGCTGGCTGGCGATGCTGCATTTCAGCGCGCGCGATTCGCTGCGCCTGCTGGCCCAGAATACCTGGGCCGCAAGGCGCGACGATGGCGTGACCCAGCTCGAGGCCTGGAACGACCGCCAGGTCCACCGCTCTCTGCTGTATCGCTACCAGTGGCGGGTCGGACGCACGGTATCGTTCGGCGTCGTCGACGACAAGCTGCCGCTGGTCGACGAGCGCAGCAGGTCGTTGACGTTCAAGCTGCAATGGGAAGTGTAGCTGCCTAGAAATATTACACGCCGCGCTTGTGGCACCTGCGCACATGTCGGCATCCAGCAAGCGCGATGTCCCTGCATAAAGGCTTACTTCGATAACATTCATCAGCTAGACTGCACTGTCATCCTCGAATCCCGGAAAAAATGAATACAGGCAAGCCATCGGCCGTCGCAGCCAACGATACGCCGGAATTGCCGGCCCGCAGCGGCCTGGATTTTCTCGTGGTGGGGATCGGGGCCTCGGCCGGCGGCTTGCCTGCATTGCTGCGCCTGTTCAGCGCCTTGCCGGCCGACCATGGCATGGCCTTCGTCGTGATCCTGCACCTGTCGCCCGAGCATGAGAGCGCGGCCGGCGCCATCCTGCAAAAAGTGACGCCGATGCCGGTGCACCAGGTGAACGAGCGCTTGCCCATCCAGCCGCGCCACGTGTACGTGATCGCGCCCAACCAGCAGTTGTCGATGGATGACGGCCACCTGGTGGTCGCGGCGCTCGAGCGGTCGCGCGGCAAGCACACCGCGATCGACCTGTTCTTCCGCACGCTGGCCGAGGCGCACCAGCGCTGCGCCGTCGCTGTCGTCCTGTCCGGTACGGGGTCGGACGGCGCAGTCGGCCTGGCGCGGGTGAAGGAGCTCGGTGGCGTGACGCTGGCGCAAGAACCGGCCGATAGCGAGTACGAAGGCATGCCGGTTGCCGCGATCGGCACCGGTGTGGTCGACTTCGTGCTGCCGGCCCACGAGATGGCTGCGAAACTAACCGACCTGTGGCGGACTTCACGCACCATACAGCTGCCCTCGGCGGCGATCGAAGCCGAGCCGGACGCCGCCGAGGGCGGGAACGGCGGCAGCGCCAACGCGCGGGACGAGGAAGCGCTGCAGCGCATCATCATGATGCTGTGCGCCGACACCGGGCACGACTTCCACCATTACAAGCGCGCTACGGTGCTGCGCCGCATCGAGCGCCGCCTGCTGGTCAAGGGAGTGGTGTCGTTGCCTGCCTATGCCGAGCTGCTGGAACGCGAACCACTGGAATTCGAGCTGCTGCTGAAAGACCTCCTGATCAGCGTAACGGCGTTCTTTCGCGACCGGGACGCGTTGGAGGCAGTGGAAAACACGGTCGTCCCCGAGCTGTTCCGCAACAAACAGCCGGGCCAGCAGATCCGTGTCTGGGTCGCTGCCTGCGCCACCGGCCAGGAGGCGTATTCGCTCGCGATGATGCTGTCCGAGTTCGGGACGACCCTGCCCAAGTCTTCCGAGGTGCAATTGTTCGCGTCGGATATCGACGAGCACGCGATCTCGCTGGCGCGCGCCGGCACCTATCCGACCGCGATCGCCATGGACGTGCCCTCGACCAAGCTGCGCCAGTTCTTCACCAAGGAAGAAGGGCGCTACCGGATCCGCAAGTCGGTGCGCGACCGCATCCTGTTTGCTTCGCACAACCTGCTGCGCGATCCGCCATTCTCGCGGCTGGACATGATCTCTTGCCGTAACGTGCTGATCTACCTGAACCGGGAAGCCCAGCTGCGCGTGCTGGAGAAATTCCATACGGCCCTGAACCCGGATGGTTTCCTGTTCCTCGGCGCGTCGGAGTCGGCCGATGTGGCGTCGGAATTGTTTGTGCCGTTCGACAAGAAGAACCGCATCTACCGCGCCCGCACCCTGTCCCGCACGGCGCGCTACCTGCCTGTGCTGGCCAGCCCATTGCCGCACCGCATGCCGGAGCCGGCGCTTGCCGGCGTGCCGCTGCGGCCCCAGTTTTCGTATGGCGAGGTACACCAGCGCGCGCTCACGCAGTTCGCGCCACCGAGCCTGATCGTCGACCGCGACTCGGACATCGTCCACATGTCCGAAACCGCGGGCCGCTTCCTGCGCCATGTCGGCGGCGAGCCGTCGCGCAACGTGATGGCGCTGGTGCTGCCGGAGCTGCGGCTCGAGCTGCGCATGGCCCTGTACCAGGCGCTTCAGACCGGAAACAGCGTCGAAGCGCACCAGGTCATGACCAAGCGCGACGGCTCGACCTTTTTCGTCAACATGATCGTCCGGCCTTTCACCGATGAGATCGCCGCCACCGGCTTCGTCCTGATCCTGTTCGAGGAAATCGAAAGGACGATGAACCCGCCACCGGGCGAGAATGCGATCGAGCCGAAGGACCTGGTGTTGAACCAGCTCGAAGCGGAGTTGCAACGCAACAAGCAAAAACTGCAGGAAACCATCGAACATGCCGAGATCTCGAACAAGGAGCATCGCGCTTCCAACGAGGAATTGCAGGCCATCAACGAAGAGCTGCGTTCGGCCACCGAAGAGCTCGAGACCAGCAAGGAAGAGCTGCAGTCGGTGAACGAAGAGCTGGTCACCGTCAACTACGAGCTGAAAGTGAAGGTCGAAGAGACCGGCAAGGCGAACGACGACCTGAACAACCTGATCGCATCCACCGACATCGCCACGATCTTCGTCGACCGGGCGGTGTGCATCAAGCGCTTCACGCCGCGCGCGGCCGATATTTTCTCGATCATCGCGACCGATATCGGGCGCTCGCTGTTCGACATCACGCACCGGCTCGAGTATGGCCAGCTGGCCGACGACGTGGCGTCGACCTTCGACACCCTGCATCCGGTCGAGCGCGAAGTGCGCAGCAACGACGGGCGCTACTACCTCATGCGCCTGCTGCCTTACCGCACGACCGAAGACAAGATCGAAGGCGCGGTGATGACCTTCATCGACATCAGCCGCCGGCGCGAGGCCGAGGCCAAGGCCCGCATCGGCGAGGAGTGGATGCGACTGGTGGCCGCCAGCACCGACGACTACGCGATCATCACCACCGACCGGCAGGGCCTGGTCACCGCCTGGAACAAGGGCGCAGAACGCAATTTCGGCTATGCCGAGCAGGACATGCTGGGCGCCAGCGTCGACCGGCTCTACCTGCCGGAAGACCGGCTGGCCGGCGTGCCCGACGCCGAGCGGCGCGGGGTGCGTGCGAATGGCCGTGCCGAGGACGAGCGCTGGTACCTGCGCAAGGACGGCAGCCGCTTCTTCTGCATCGGCGTCACCACGATCCTGCACAAGGGCGACTTCGAGGGCTATGCCAAGATCATGCGCGACCAGACCTCGCGCGTCCACCACGACGAGCAGCGCGAAGTGGTGCTGTCGCGCGAGCAGGCCAGCCGCTCGCAGGCCGAGTCGGCCAACGCGATGAAGGACGAGTTCCTGGCCGTGATGTCGCATGAGCTGCGCCATCCGCTGAACATCATCTACATCAACGCCGAGCTGCTCGGGCGCCTGCCCGAGGTGCGGCAATCGCAGCCGGCCCTGCGCTCGGCCACGATCATCCGCGAGTCGGTGACGGCCCAGGCCAAGATCATCGAAGACCTGATGGATATCTCGCGCGTCGCTACCGGCAAGCTGGCGCTGGCGATCCAGGACGTCGACCTGGTCGCCATCGCCGGCAAGCTGGTGGACGTGATGCGCACCGACCCGGCGGTGCACAACCTGCAGCTCGAATTCATCCCTTGCCAAGCACCCGTGATCGTGGCGGCCGATCCGGTGCGTATCGAGCAGGTCATCCTCAACCTGCTGAGCAATGCGGTCAAGTTCACGCCGGCCGGCGGCGTGGTGCGCGTGGTCCTGGGCGTCGAGGATGGGCAGGCGCACCTGGAGGTGAGCGACACCGGGGCCGGCATTTCGGAAGAAGCCCTGCCGCGCGTGTTCGAGATGTTCGGGCAGGGGACGGCGACCGCCGTGCGCAACAAGCCGGGACTGGGCATCGGCCTGGCGCTGGTGCGCCAGATTACGGTGCTGCATGGCGGCGCGGTCGACGTCCGTTCGCCCGGCATCGGCCAGGGCACCACCTTCACCTTGAGCCTGCCCCTGGCGCTGGCGCTGGCGCAGGATACCCACGGCGACGGCGCCAGCCCCGACATGCCGAATCTCGGCGGGCGCCGGCTGCTGCTGGTGGACGATTCGGACGACACCGCATCGGTGGTCAAGATGCTGCTCGAACTCGAGGGCGCCGAGGTCGAGGTGGCGATGACCGGCCGCCAGGGGCTCGCGGTGCTCGCACAGCGACAGTTCGACGCCGTCATCTCGGACATCTCGATGCCGGACATGGACGGCTACGCCTTCATCAAGGCCATCCGGAATAGGCCCGACCTGGCGGGGTTGCCCGTGATCGCCACCAGCGGCCTGGGCCAGGACAAGCACGGACAGCGCGCCGCCAGCGCGGGTTTCTCCGCCTGGCTGACCAAGCCGGTGCCGGTCGAGGTGTTGAGCGAGACGATCCACACGCTGTGCCAGGACGCCGGCCGCCGCCAGGAGTGACGTGGCGGCGACCGGCGCGCCTGTGCGCCAGCGCACCGACTTCAGCCTCGACACGGATCATTGTGAGGGCATGAAAACGCCCCCGATTCCCGCCCGCGACATCGTCGTCATCGGTACTTCCACCGGCGGAGTGGACGCGCTGCGCCAGGTCATTGCCGGGCTGACGTCCGGCTTCAAGCCCGCGGTGCTCATCGTCATGCACATCGGAGCGCACGACAGCATCCTGCCTTCGCTGCTGGCGCACACCTCGGTGCTGCCGGTGCGAGAGGCCCGTCACGGCGACCTGGTGGAGGCCGGACGGGTCCTGGTGGCCCCGCCCGACTTGCACCTGACCATGGTGCGTGACGGCGCGCGGTGCAGCGTGGTGCTGGCCAGGACCACGAAAGAAAACCATACCCGGCCGGCGATCGATCCCCTGTTCCGCGCCGCCGCGGCAGCATTTGGCGCACGCGCCATCGGCGTGATCCTGACCGGCGCCATGGATGACGGCACGGCCGGCCTGGCCGCGATCAAGGCCTGTGGCGGCATCGCCGTGGTGCAGGACCCTTCCGAGGCGCTGGCGCCGTCGATGCCGTCGAGCGCCATCGACAACGTCGCCGTCGACCATGTGCTCAGGCTCGACGAAATCCCGCGGGCTTTGCTGCGCCTGGCCGAAGCGGATGCGCAGGGCGGCCGGGCCGCCGACGCGGCGCCGCCGATACCGGCCTGGGTGGCGGCGGAAAACAGATTTGGCATGGAAGGAGTGGAAATGCATCGTCTGGAAGAACTCGCGAAGCCTTCGACTTTTACCTGCCCCGAGTGTCATGGCACCTTGTGGGAGCTGAACGACCAGCAACCCCGGCGCTTCCGCTGCCATACCGGCCATGCCTACTCGGAGCGCAATCTCGTCGCGCTGCAAGGCGAGTTGGTGGAGGGTTCGATCTGGAGCGCGGTGCGCGCGCTCCAGGAAAAGGAGATGCTGCTGCGCCGGATGGCCGATGACGCGTTGCGCAACAAGCATATCGCGGCCTCGCTCGACTACAGCGCCCAGGCCAGGCTGGCGCAGCGCAGCGCCGAGGTCCTGCGCGGGCTGATCACGGCGAAAACCGACGCAAGCGCCTGACGCGCATGCCCGGCGCCGATCGCTGACGCCGCGCCCGGCGCGCCGGTGTTATGCTGGCGCCATGACTACCGATTCCGATATTGAACTGTCCGGCGCTTTCCAGGCCAGGGACGCACAAGGCCGTACCCTCGAGGTGAAGAACATCACCATCTTCGACGAGGGCTACGGGATCATCGACGTGTACGTGAACTTCGCGGCCAAGCTCGATCCGGGCGCCTACAAGGACACGGTCCTGGTGCGCCAGATCATCGAGCGCCTACGCGCGGTCGGCTACAAGGGGCCCGATTTCAGCCATAGCGATCCCGGCCTGCAAGAAAGCCGCCTGATCGTGCTCGAAGCGCCCGAGGAATTCGCGGCCTTCGCCAAGAGCCGCGGCTGGAAGAACCTGGCCGAGGACTTCGACGAATAAGCCGACCTGACCGACCGCGGGACCGCGATGCTCGCCGCATTACGCGACCTGATGCGTCCCCCGCCAGGGATGGCCTTCGATTTCAGCCAGCCCGCGGGCGAAGCGGCGCTGGCGCCGCACGACGGCATCTCCTGGCAGGTATTCGCCAATCCGGTCGGCCTGTTCATCGGCGGGGTGACGGCGGTGCTGCTCGAACTGGCCGAGCCGTCCGTGCGCTCCGGCGTATGGGACCACAGCAGTTTCAAGCGCGATCCGGGCACGCGCCTGCGCCGCACCGGTGCGGCGGCGATGATGACGGTCTATGGGCCGCGCTCCGCGGCCGAGAAGATGATCGCGCACGTGGTGCGCATGCATGACCGCGTCAAGGGCAGCACGCCCGACGGCGTCGCCTACCACGCGAACGATCCACGCCTGCTCGACTGGGTGCAGGCGACCGCCTCGTTCGGCTTCACCGAGGCCTATCACCGCTACGTCCGGCCCCTTTCCTCCCTCGAGAAAGACGCGGCCTTCGCCGAAGCCGAACCGGCCGCGCGCCTGTATGGCGCGAGCGGGGCGCCGCGTTCATGGCGCGAATGGGAAGCGATGCTGTTGCATACCGCGCCCGCTCTGGAGGGGTCGAACATCCTGGCGGACTTCATGCGGATCATGGGCGAGGCGCCGATTGTGCCGGCGCCGCTGCGGCCATTGCAGCGGCTGCTGGTGCGCGCCGCGGTGGAGATCACGCCCGAGCCGGTACGGTCCCTGCCGCAGCTGCGCGGGCGTGGCCTGCGCTTCGGCGAAGCGGCGCTGGTGCGCACGCTGGCGCGGGGCGCCGTGCTGGTGCCGCTGGGCGATACACCGCGGGCCCAGGCCGCGCGGCGCGTCGCCCGTTCTTGATCAGAACGCGGCGATGCCGGTCTGGGCGCGGCCCAGGATCAGGGCGTGGATGTCATGCGTGCCTTCATAGGTGTTGACGACCTCGAGGTTGACCATGTGGCGGATAATGCCGAACTCGTCCGAGATGCCGTTACCGCCCAGCATGTCGCGCGCGACGCGGGCGATGTCCAGCGCCTTGCCGCAGGAGTTGCGCTTCATGATCGAGGTGATCTCGACCGCCGCCGTGCCTTCGTCCTTCATGCGGCCCAGGCGCAGGCAGCCCTGCAGGCCGAGGGTGATCTCGGTCTGCATGTCGGCCAGCTTCTTTTGCACCAGCTGGTTCGCCGCCAGGGGTTTGCCGAACTGGGTCCGGTCCATGGTGTACTGGCGCGCGGTATGCCAGCAGTCCTCGGCCGCGCCCAGCGCACCCCAGGCGATGCCGTAGCGCGCCGAGTTGAGGCAAGTGAACGGACCTTTCAGGCCGCGCACTTCCGGGAAAGCGTTTTCTTCGGGGCAGAACACATTGTCCATGACGATTTCGCCGGTGACCGAGGCGCGCAGGCCGAACTTGCCGTGGATCGCCGGAGCCGACAGACCCTTCCAGTCTTTTTCGAGCACGAAGCCGCGGATCGCGCCTTCGTCGTCCTTGGCCCACACCACGAACACGTCGGCAACCGGCGAGTTGGTGATCCACATCTTGCTGCCGGTCAGGCTGTAACCGCCGTCCACCTTGCGTGCGCGGGTGACCATCGAGGCCGGGTCGGAACCGTGGTTCGGTTCGGTCAGGCCGAAGCAGCCGATCCACTCGCCGGTGGCCAGCTTGGGCAGGTATTTCTGGCGCGTCTCTTCGGTGCCGAATTCGTAAATCGGCACCATCACCAGCGACGATTGCACGCTCATCATCGAGCGGTAGCCGGAGTCGACGCGCTCGACTTCGCGCGCGATCAGGCCGTAGGCGACGTAGTTGAGGCCGGGGCCGCCGTACTGCTCGGGGATGGTCGGGCCCAACAGGCCGAGGTCGCCCATTTCGCGGAAGATCGAGACATCCATCGACTCGTGGCGGAAGGCCTCGAGGATGCGCGGCTGCAGCTTGTCCTGGCAATAGGCGGCAGCCGCGTCGCGCACCATGCGTTCGTCATCCAGCAGCTGGCTGTTCAGCAGCAGCGGGTCATCCCAGTGGAACGAGGCTTTTTTGGACGAGTCGGTACGGGTCATGGTCATTCCTGTCTCTGGATTCTAGTTCGATAGGTGCCGCGGTGCGGCGCCTGGACATTATAGAAACGTGCCGCAGCCGTATCTTTTGAAACTGCGACAGGAATTTCTATTTTTGGCCGGCCGTGCTGCCGAACTTGCCGCCATGGAAGATCAGGGCCGGCTGTGGATGGACCTGGCATTGCTCGACCTCGCCGACGAAGATGACGTGGTCGCCCTCGGGATAGCGGCTGCGGTTGTGGCATTCGAACCACGCCGACACGCCTTTCAGGATCGGCAGGCCAGTGCGCGACAATTCGTAGTCGACATCGGCGAACGGATTCTCGGTGCGGCGCGAAAAGCGCAGGGCCAGGTCTTCCTGGCCGGCCGACAACACATTGATGACGTAGTGCGAGTTGCCGCTGAAGATAGGCAGGCTGTTGGCGCCGGCGCCCAGGCTCCACAAGACCAGGGGTGGATCGAGCGACACCGAATTGAAGGAGCTGGCGGTGAGGCCGCGGAAGCTGCCGTCGGCAAGGCGCGTGGTAATGACGGTCACGCCGGTCGCAAATTGCGACAGCGCGTGGCGGAAATGTGTGGCGTCAAAGCCGCGCGTCGTGGCGCGGGCGGATAGTGTATTCATGCGGTTCCTGAGCGTTGGCGCTCATTATGCCATCGTCGGGCGGGTCCTTGCCGCGGCAGCTCATGACATTGTGCCAACGTTAACGGTTCAATGCAGAACGGGGCGCTTTGCGCTACATTAAAGATTAGCCAATCTTCTTGATGCCAAGGTGAACTATGAGTGAGCAAACAGCAACCCAAGTGGCCATCCTCGGCGGTGGATGCTTCTGGTGCCTCGAAGCGGTGTACCTCGAGGCGCGCGGCGTCTCCCGCGTGGAATCGGGTTATATGGGGGGCCAGGTCGACCATCCGAGCTATGAGGCGGTGTGCAGCGGAACGACCGGCCACGCCGAGGTGGTGCGCCTCGAATTCGATCCCGCCGTGATCGGCTACCGCGACATCCTCGAGATCTTCTTCACCATCCACGACCCGACAACCCTGAACCGCCAGGGCAACGATGTCGGCACGCAATACCGCTCGGTGATCTTCACGACCTCGCCCGAGCAGGCCGAGGTCGCGCACAAGGTGATCGGCGAGATGGGCCTGGTGTGGAACGCGCCGCTCGTCACCGAGGTCAAGCCGCAGGAAACCTGGTACAAGGCCGAGGACTATCACCAGAATTACTTTGCCCAGCACCCCCTGCAGGGGTATTGCGCCTTCGTGGTGGCGCCGAAGGTGAGCAAGTTTCGCGAGACTTTCACGGATCGCCTGAAGGCGTAGGACGACACGGTGGACGGCGCGGCCGCCCACCGCATGCCATCAGGCATACATATATTTACGCGACCATGGCAATTGATCCAGGTCGCTCCCCGCCTTGCCACACACGATCTGGTACAGGCTGATCCGGTCATGGGCAAAGGCATAGGCGCAGCCGGCCAGATACACATGCCAGATGCGGAAGCGCCTGGGGTCGGTCAAGGTGCGGATATGGGCGGCATTGTTCTCGAAATTGTCGGTCCATAGCGCGCAAGTATGGGCGTAGTGCCGGCGCAGGTTTTCCACGTCGCGCACTTCGAGGCCGCCTTCCTGCATCGCCCGCACCACGGTCGCCAGGTGCGCCAGCTCTCCCTGCGGGAACACGTATTCGTCGATGAACTGGCCGCCGCCGTAGGGCGTTGCGCCATTGTCGACGTCGGTGGTGGTGATCCCGTGGTTCATTACTACGCCGCCAGGGGCCAGCAGGCGCGCCACCTGCGCGAAATAGTCCTTGAGGTGCTGCACGCCGACGTGCTCGAACATGCCGACGCTGGTGATGCGTTCGAAGCGGCCGTCGACGTCGCGGTAATCCTGCAGGCGGATCTCGATCCGGTCCTGCAGCCCGGCCTTCATCACCCGTTCGCGCGCCAGTGCGGCCTGGTTCTCGGACAGCGTGACGCCCACGCAGCGCGCGCCGAACTTCTCCGCCGCCCGCAGCACCAGCGCGCCCCAGCCGCAGCCGATGTCGAGCAGGGTCTGGCCGGGCCGCAGGTCGATCTTGCGCAGGATGTGGTCGATCTTCTGCGTTTGCGCGGTGGCCAGGTCTTCGTCACCCCGCTCGAAATAGGCGCAGGAATACACCATGCCGGGATCGAGCCAGGCGGCGTAGAAGGCGTTGGAGACGTCGTAGTGGTAGCGGATCGCGTCGCGGTCGGTTTCGCGCGTGTGGTTCGCGCGAAAGCGCAGCGCATCCGCCAGCCGGCTGCGCTTGTTGCCGGCGCCGTCGGTCGCGCCGGAGGCCGCCAGGGCGTTGCCGACCGCGATGATGTCGGCCGCGCGGCCCATCACCTCGATCGCGCCCTCGACATAGGCGCGGCCGAGGCTGTACAGGGAGGGGGAGCGCAGGTAGCGCAGGGCTGCGGGGCCGGGAATGCGGATCGTGACCCGGGGCGGGTCGGGGGAGAAATCGATGCGCTCCCCGTTCCACAGCTCCACGCGCAGTGGTACTGACAACTTCGACGGCAGCAATTTGCCGCGCAGGCCAGCCTGCGAGGCCGACAGCTTGATCTGATCGAACACGGTCCACCCTCCATGAAGGTGCAGCCGCCCGCGGACCTATCCTTCGCCGCTCACGGTTGCAAACGCCGGCGCGTCCAGCTGCCGTCTTCCTGCCGCTCGTAGACGATGCGGTCATGGAAGCGCGAGCGCCGGCCTTGCCAGAATTCGATGCGATCGGGGATCAGGCGATAGCCGCCCCAGTTGTCGGGACGCGCCGGATCCTCGCCGGCCCCCTGCGCCACGACGTCGTAGTTCTGTTCGAGTTGCGCGCGGCTGGCGATCGGCGCGCTCTGCTGCGAGGCGATCGCCGACAGCCGGCTCTTGAGGGGACGGCTGCGGAAATAGCGGTCGCTCTCATCCGGCCCGGCGCGCTCCACACGTCCTTCGATGCGCACCTGACGTTCGAGTTCGCTCCAGAAGAACAACAAGGCAGCATAGCTGTTGTCGCGCAAATCCGACCCCTTCTTGCTGTCGTAGTTCGTGTACCAGGTAAAGCCGCGCGGGTCGAATTGCTTGACCAGCACGATGCGCGAGCTCGGCCGGCCATCGGCGGCGACGGTGGACAACGACATCGCATTGGGCTCGTTCACCTCGGCCTTCAGGGCCTGCTCGAACCAGGCCGTGAACTGGTCGATCGGATCATCGAGCACGTCGGCCTCGTCCAGGCTGGCCTGGCCGTAATCCTTGCGCAGGTCGGCCACGGCCTGGCCCAGCGCCGGCGACAACGGGGTGGTCGGCGCCGCGATGCCGCGCCGCAGTTGCATGGCCTGGCCCAGGCGCGCCATCTGTTCTGGCGAGAACAGGCGCATCGCCATCGGCGCCACCGTGCCTTCCTCGCGTTCCATGTGCGAGGTGTAGCTGGCCACGAAGCGCCGCACCTGGCTGTCGGACAATGCCGTCCCCGTGCCTTCGGCAATCGCGGTCAGCTGCTCGTGCAGGTCTTGCCACAACGCATCCATATCCTTGTGATCCTGCAGGATGGTCGGCGCCAGCGCGCGCAGGGTGACGGCGTCCTCGCCCTGGGCGGTGGCGTACAGCATCGGGATCAGGTCCTGCTCCTCGTCGTCGTGGTGCAGGTGGGCCGCCTTGTCGAAATAGCGCAGCACGGCGCTGGCCGCCTGGCGCGCCTGCTCGTCGGCGCCGTGTTGCGGCAGGTGGGCGAGCAGTTTTTCGAGGGTCGCGAGCTGCTTGCGGATACGTCCGTGGCAGTGCTTCAGCACGGCGATAGGCTGGTCGAAATCGGGGGCGGTGTCGGGCAGGAGGGAGCTCATGGCGTTTCTCGTAATGTGTTGGCGACACGCAAAAATATTTGATTATCTAAGAGGTATTTTAGTGCAGATGCGAAAGGCCTGTCCGCTACAATATCGGGATGAACCAGATCAATACTCAGCTCTTTTCGGCAACTTTGGAAGAAGAAGTCGACTTCGCGCGCCGTTTTGGCGGCATCGCGCGCCTCTATGGCGAGCGTGCGCTCGAACGTTTCCGTGGGGCGCACGTCTGCGTGATCGGCGTTGGCGGCGTCGGCTCGTGGGTCGTGGAGGCGCTGGCGCGCAGCGCGATCGGCCACCTGACCCTGATCGATCTCGACAATGTGGCGGAGTCCAATATCAATCGCCAGATCCAGGCGCTGTCGTCGACCGTCGGCATGGCCAAGATCGAGGCATTGAAACAACGTATCGCCCAGATCAATCCCTTCTGCCAGGTCACGCTGGTCGAGGATTTTATCGATGTCGAGAATATCCCGGCAATGATCGCGGACAAGAATATCGACTACGTCGTCGACGCCATCGACAGCGTGAAGCCGAAGGCGGCCCTGATCGCCTGGTGCAGCGCCAACAAGATGCCGCTGGTGGTGGTGGGCGGCGCGGGCGGCCAGATCGATCCGACCAAGGTCGAGATCCGCGATCTTGCCCGTACCGAGCAAGAGCCGCTGCTCAAGAAAGTGCGCAAGATCCTCCGTGCGCAATACGGATTCTCGCGCGGCGAGAAGCAGAAATACCACATCGACGCCGTATTCTCGATGGAACCGCTGCGTTATCCCGACGCGGGCGACGCCTGCGCGGTCGATCCGAACAGCATCACCGGCCTGAATTGCGCCGGCTTCGGTTCCAGCATGGTGGTCACCGCCACCTTCGGCATGGTGACGGCGGGGCAGGTGTTGCGCCGCCTGGCGGAAGCCGCGGCCGCCGCCGAGGCCACGGAGGTCGCCGCCGAGGCCGCCGTCCCGGTCGGGCAAACTGTGCAAGCCGAAGCGGCCTTGTTATCATAAGATTGTTGCAACCCACGGTTGCCCTTTGATGGAAGAGCACACATGATTCGTCGATCCGCATTCATTGCCCTGCTGTTGGCCGCCGCGAGCGTCCAGGCGCAGGAAGGCGCCCAGGACGCCAGCAAGCCGACCACCCAGCCGCCGCCGGACGTGCAGCAGTCAAGCACGCCACCGGTCGCGCCGCCGGACAATCAGGTCCCGGCGCCGGTGGCCGAGGCGCCCGCGCCCCAGGTCGAGATCGTCGACCGCGTGGTCGGCAAGGGCAAGGAGGCATCCCTCGGCAGCAATGTCGTGGTCAACTACACCGGTTGGTTCCACAAGCCGCTGGCCAAGCAGCAGCGCGGACGCAAGTTCGACTCGTCGCTCGACGCCGGCCGTGATCCGCTCGAGTTCCAGCTCGGCGCGGGCCGCGTGATCAAGGGCTGGGAGCAGGGCGTGGCCGGCATGAAGGTGGGCGGCAAGCGTACCCTGATCATCCCGAGCGCGTTGGCCTATGGCAAGCGCGGCGCGGGCGGCGGCATGATCCCGCCCGATTCCGACCTGATCTTCGACGTGGAACTATTGGACGTCAAATAACGCTGTTTGTTCGACAACGGGAGGCGGTATGAGAATCGCGAACGATGTCACTGAACTGATCGGCAATACCCCGCTGGTGCGCATTCGCAAGCTGGCGGCGGCGGGTGGAGCACACTCCGGCGCCGATCTGGTCGGCAAGCTGGAATTTCACAACCCCGCGCACAGTGTCAAGGACCGCATCGGCCTGGCCATGATCGAGGCCGCCGAGGCGGCCGGCCTGATCGATTCCGATGCCACCATCGTCGAACCCACCAGCGGCAATACCGGCATCGCGCTGGCGATGGTGTGCGCGGCGCGCGGCTACCGCTGCAAGCTGGTGATGCCCGAGACCATGAGCAGCGAGCGGCGCATGCTGTTGCGCGCCTACGGCGCCGAACTGGTGCTCACGCCCGGCAGCGAAGGCATGGTCGGCGCGATCCGCCGCGCCGAAGAGATCGTGGCGAACGACCCGCGCGCCTTCATGCCGCAGCAATTCAACAATCCCGCCAACCCCGAGGTGCACCGCCGCACCACGGCCGAGGAAATCTGGCGCGACACCGACGGCAAGATCGACATCCTGGTCGCGGGCGTGGGCACCGGCGGCACGATTACCGGCGTCAGCGAGGTCATCAAGCCGCGCCGGCCCGGTTTCCAGGTGATCGCCGTGGAGCCCGAGGCTTCGCCGATGCTGTCGGCAGGGAGCAAGGGGCCGCACCCGATCCAGGGCATCGGCGCCGGCTTCGTACCGCAGGTGCTCAATACCTCGTCCTACGACGAAGTCATCTGCGTGAAGAACGAGGATGCCTTCGAGACGGCGCGCGCCGCCGCGCGCGAGGAGGGGCTGCTGGTCGGCATCTCTTCCGGCGCGGCGCTGTGGGCCGCGATCCAGGTGGCGCGCCGGCCCGAGAATGCGGGCAAGCTGATCGTCACCATCATTCCTTCGTTCGGCGAGCGTTATCTCAGCACGGCCTTGTACGCCAACCTGGCCGGCTGATTTGCCTTGGAGCTACCGGGGCAGGCGCTTACTGCGCATGTCCCTGCAGCGTGCAATGGTGATGGATCGTCCCCTGTTCCACCTGCAGCGTGCAGTGGTGGATCGCATACTCGTCGCGCAGCGTGTGCTCGATCGCGTCGAGCGTCGCATCTCCAGGGTAACCGCCCGGGATCACCAGGTGGGCGGTGAGCGCGGTCTCGGTCGTGCTCATGGCCCAGATGTGCAGGTCATGGACTTCGGTCACGCCGGGCCGGCTGGCCAGGAAGGACTTGACCTTGTCCGCGTCCACGTTCGGCGGCACCGCCGCCATCGACAGTTGCACCGATTCGCGCAGCAGCGACCAGGTGCCGATCACGATCACCACCACGATCACCAGGCTCACGATCGGATCGATCCAGGTCCAGCCCGAGTACATGATCGCCAGGCCCGATATCACCACGCCCAGCGATAGCGCCGCGTCGGCCGCCATGTGCAGGTAGGCGCCGCGGATATTCAGGTCGCCCTTGCTGCCGGCCAGGAACAGCCAGGCCGAGAAGCCGTTGATCACGACCCCGATGGCGGCCACGATCGACACCGTGGCGCCGGCGACGGGCGCCGGTTCGGCGATGCGCTGCACCGCTTCCCAGGCGATGGCGCCACAGGCCACCATCAGGAGCAGGCCATTGCCGAGCGCCGCCAGAATCGACGAACCGCGCAAGCCGTAGGTATAGCGGCCCTTGGGGACGCTCTTGGCCAGCACGGCCGCGCCCCAGGCGAGCACCAGGCCCAGCACATCGGACAGGTTGTGGCCGGCGTCGGCCATCAGCGCGGTGGAGTGCGCGATAAAGCCGTAGGTGAACTCGACGATGACGAAGGCCAGGTTCAGGCCGATGGCCAGCGCGAAGGCGCGGCCATGGCCATCGGGCGAGGGCAGGTGGTGATGGTGGTGGTGGCCGAAGCCATGCGAATGGCCATGGTCGTGATGATCGTGACCATGATCGTGCGCATGCTTGTGGTCGTGTGCGTGGTCTTGGCTCATGCGTCCATTCCGTTGGCGGGTTCGGCGATGTGCTCGAACATGGTGGAGAGCAGGCTGCTGATGTGGGCGTCGGCGGCCGAATAGAAGACTTGCTTGCCCTGGCGCTCGGCCTTGACGATGCGGGCCGCGCGCAACAGGCGCAGGTGGTGGCTGACCAGGGAACTCGACAGCGCCAGGCCGGTTGCGATCTCGCCCACCGCCGTCGGCTGGGCCAGGCAGGCCAGCACGATGCGCAGCCGGGTGGGATCACCCAGCAGGTGGAACAGATCGGCCAGCTGGCCGATCGCTTCCTCGGGCGGCGGGGCGATGGCTTGGGCTGCCGGATGCACGCGGGCGTGTTCGATGGTTGGCTTCAAGGTCGGCTTAAAATCTAACATATGAATAGGTGTTCATATGTTAGGTCAAAAATCTGCGCCGGGCAAGCACGGCCTGCCGAAATCGCCGATTTCGATAATCGTCCTAGAATAGTCCCGAGCCAAGGGAGCGGAGATGACAGGGAAAGACATACCAGGAGTCGGACGGTACGGCGCCGAGCCGGGCGCAGGCACGACGACGACCGCGCGATCCTGCCCGGTCGTGCGCATGCGCGCCGACGTCCTCACCCGGGTCGAGGACATGGTGGCCGACGAAACGCCGGTCGCCCTGGTCTACAACGGCATCTCGCATGCGGTGATGATGGCGACGCCGGCCGAGCTCGAAGAATTCGCGCTCGGCTTTTCACTGAGCGAGGGCATCATCGCCCGCGCCGCCGACTGCTACGGCATCGAGGTCGAAGACGGCGCGGAGGGCATTACCGTGCAGCTCGAGATCGCCGGCGCCGCCTTCATGGCGCTCAAGGAACGCCGGCGCAGCATGGCCGGCCGCACCGGCTGCGGACTGTGCGGCGTGGACAGCCTGCGCCAGGTGCGCCGCCCCTTGCCCACCCTGGCGCCGGCGCGCGGCCTGCATGCCGGCGGCGTGCGCCGCGCGCTGGCCGCCATCGGCGCCCGGCAGCAACTGACCCACCTGACCGGCGCCGCCCATGCCGCCGCCTGGTGCGGGATGGACGGCAGCCTGCGCCTGGTGCGCGAAGACATCGGCCGCCATAATGCGCTGGACAAGGTGATCGGCGCGATGGCGCAGGCAGGGGAGCGGCCCGCCGAGGGCTTCCTGCTCATCACGAGCCGGGTCAGCTTCGAGATGGCGCAAAAAGCGATCATGGCCGGCGTGCCGGCGCTGGTCGGCATGTCGGCGCCGACGACGGCCGCGATCGCCCTGGCCGAGCAGGCCGGCATGACCTTGCTGGCCTTTGCGCGCGGCCGCGATTTCGTGTGCTACGCGCATCCCGGCGCGATGGACATGGCCGGCGAGGACGAGCGGCTGGCCCGCCCGTTCGCCTAGCGCTTCTTCTTTTTCGCGGTCACCGGCGCCAGCTGGCCGTCAGCGTCGCGCAGCTCCGGCTGGCCCAGGCCGAGCTTGTGCAGCTGCGGCAGGATCTTGCGCCGCTCGCCGACGGCCACCACGATCATCTTGTCGGGGTCGAGGTAACGCCGCGCCACGTCCTGCACGTCTTCCACGCCGACTTCGGCCAGCCCCCGCGCCAGCTTGTCGTAATAATCAGGCGCCAGTCCGTAGACGAACAACTCGGTCAGGCTGGCGCCGATGTCGGCATTGGTCTCGAACTGGCCCGGCAGCGACAGCAGCTGGGCGTTGCGCGCCGCCGTCAATTCGGCGCTGGACAAGGGCTGCTCGCGCATGGCGGCGATCTCGCGCAGGATCTCGCGCACCGATGCGCCGGTGGCGTCCTGCTGCACGCTGGCCTCGACCGAGAACGGCGCCGGCGCGCGGTCGTAGTCGAAGTGCGAGTAGATGCCGTAGGTGTACCCCTTGGTCTCGCGCAGGTTGTGGTTCAGGCGGCTCGAGAACATGCCGCCCAGCGCGCCGTTCATCACCTGCAGGGCCGGGAAGTCGGGCGTGTCGCGGCTGGGGCCCATGCAGGCCACCTGCAGCGCGGTCTGCGTTGCGTCGGGCTGGTCGACGATGACCAGGCGCGCCTGCGTGGGGCGTGTCTCGATCGGAGCGAGCGTTGGCGCGTCAGACGCCGGCCAGGCGCCGAACTGCGCCTGGGCCAGCGCTTCCAGCTCGGCGCGCGTGATGTCGCCGGTCACCACCAGCGCCGCATTCGATGGGACGTAGTGCCGGCGCCAGAAGCCGGCGATGTCGTCACGCGTGGTGGCGCGGATCGCCGGCGCCAGGCCCAGCTGGCCATAGGCCTTCGGATGCGCGCTGCCGAACAGGGCGCCCGCCGCCGCCAGCGCCGCCACCGTTTCCGGATCGTCGCGCTGCTGGGTCAGGGAACCCAGGCGATCCGCCCGCTGGCGCTCGATCTCGGCCGCCGGGAACGAGGGGTGCTGGACGATGTCGGCCACCACCTCGAGCGCGCGGGCGAAGGTCGAACGCAGCGCCAGCAGCGAGACCGTCGAGACGTCATCGCTGCTGCCGGTATCCATGAAGGCGCCCAGCTGCGCGATCTCGTCCGCGATCTGCGGCGCGCTGCGCGTGGCCGTGCCTTCTTCCAGCATCTGGGCGGTGAATCCGGCCAGGCCAGGCAGGCTGGCCGGATTCGCCGCGCCGCCGCTCTTGACCACCAACTGGCTCGAGACCAGCGGCAGCGCCGGATTGTGGTGGTGGATCACGGTCAGGCCGTTCGCGAGCCTGAATGTGTCCCCGCGCGGCAGCACGACTTGCGGCGTGGGGCCGGCCACGGGCGGCGTCGCGCGCCACGGTTCGGGCTCGTTGAGCGCGATGTGCGCGGTGTGCGCGGCGGCCGCCGGCGCCGGCTTGGCTTGCCTGGGCGTGCGTGGATCGTCGATCCTCGGCTTGCCGGGAACGCCGGTCACCACGGCGCGCGCATCTGGCTTGAGCCAGGCCTGCACGGCGCGCTGGACGGCGGCGGCATCGATGCGCCGCAGCCGCGCCAGGTCTTGTTCCAGGTAGCCCGGGTCGCCCGTGTACAGGTTGTAGTGGTTGAGCTGCTCGGCCAGGCCGTCGCCGCCGAGTTTTTCGAGCGACGCCAGCAGGGCGGTCTCGAGGCTGTTGCGGGCGCGTTCGACTTCGTGCTCGAACGGACCTTCCTTGCGCAGCCGTTCCAGCTCGGCGTCGATCGCCGCTTCCAGTTCCTGCGGCGTGTGGCCGGCGCGCGCGGTGACGTCGACCACGAAGGTCGAGGCCAGGCCGAGCGAGGTCTGGGTGCTCGACACGTCCTGCGCGATCTGGCGTTCGTACACCAGCGATTGATAGAGGCGGCTCGACTTGCCGCCGCCGAGGATGGTCGCGGCCACCGCCAGCTCGGCGTCGTCCGGCTGGTAGGCGGCCGGCGTCAGCCAGCCCATGAACACGCGCGGCAGCTCGACCCGGTCGCGCACCACGACCCGGCGCTCGGCCGTGATCGGCGGCGTCACGATCCTGGGACGCACCACGTCCGGCCCACGGCGCAGGCCGCCGAAATAACGCGTGACCAGTTCGCGTGTCCTGGCCTTGTCGATATCGCCGGCGATCACCAGGCTGGCATTATTGGGGCCATAGTAGTCGGTGAAGAAGGTGCGCACGTCTTCGAGCCGCGCGCCCTGGATGTCGGCGTGCGAACCGATGATCGAGGCCGCATATGGATGGCCCTTGGGGAACAGGGTCTGCAGCAGCGCTTCCTCGACGATGCCGTATGGTTCGCCCTCGACCGTCTGGCGCCGCTCGTTGCGCACCACGTCCTGCTGGTTGGTCAGGGCCTGCTGGTCGAGCACGTCCAGCAGGAAGCCCATGCGGTCGGCATGGACCCACAGCGCCAGCTCGAGCTGGTTGCTCGGCACCGTGTCGTAGTAGCTGGTGCTGTCGAAGCCGGTACCGCCGTTGCTGTCGGTCGCGCCCGCGCCTTCGAGCAGGCGGTCGGCCTCGCCGCGCGGGATGTGGCGGGTGGCGGCGAACATCATGTGCTCGAACAGGTGGGCGAAGCCCGTCAGGCCGGGCGCCTCGTTGGCCGGGCCCACGTGGTACCACAGGTTGACGGCCACGATCGGCAGGCGCTTGTCCTCGACCAGGATCAGCTGCAGGCCGTTGGGCAGCACGGTTTTCTCGAAAGCGATCGACGGGACCGGCGCCGATGCCGGGGCGCGAGGCTGGTCCTGGGCCTGGCCGGCTGCTGACGCAGCGGCCAGCATCAGCGGGACCATCAGGGTGGGGATGTTCAAATATTCTCCGTAATTCAATGACAACTGCCGGTGCCGCGGTCGAGCGTCGCGCCGGCCGGCACCCGTTCGGGGTCGGCGGCCAGGAATTGCCACTCATAGCCGTTCGCCAGCAGCCGCAACCGCAGCACGCCGTCGAAGCTGGCTTCGCGCACCTCGCTATTATCCCGGATACGCAGGAAAGGCGTGGCGTAGGCGCCGCCGGTGCCGACCACGAACTGGCGCAGGCCGCGCGCGGGGTCTGGCCGGCCGTGGGCGTCCTGGGGCGCGAAACGCTCATAGTCGTGGTCGTGCCCGGACAGCACCAGCTCGGCGCCGGCCCGGTAGAGGATATCCCAGGCGTCGTGCAGGTGGCCCGGACCCCGGTGGCCGCCGGAACTGAAGCCGGGGTGGTGCCAGAAGGCGAGCGTACAAGAGGCGGTGCTGCTTGCCAGCTCGGCGCGCAGCCACGCCAGCTGGGCCGCGTGCCGTTCGCCCTTCAGGTTGCTGTTGAGCGAGACGATGTGCCAGGCGCCCAGCCGCAGGCCGTAGTAGCCGTGGCCGTCGACGCCGCGCGCACGGTCGCCGAAGTAATCGAAATAGGGTAGCGCATCCTTCGTGTTGTACTCATGGTTGCCGGGCGTCGGCCAGGTGCGGGCGCGCAAGCGTCCCCAGGTCGGGCCGTAGCAGTCGGCGAATTCGCGCGCCGTGCCGTTCGGATAGGTATGGTCGCCCAGGGTCAGCACGACGGCGCGCGGGTCGGCGCGCAGCGCCCATTCGACCAGGGTTGCGGTGGCGGCGGCGCCCGACCAGCGCGGGTCGGGATGCTTGCAGCGCGCGATGTCGCCGGCCGCATAGATGGTATGCACAGCGGTATGCACCGCGGTATGCGCCGTGGGTGCATCCGCCCGTGCGGCGGGCGGGCACAGGGCCAGCGACAGCAGGATGGCGCCCGCGACCGGGCCGGATGCTGGCGCCATCGCCCGCCTTATTCCACCAGGCGCAGGATGCCGCGTAGCGCGTGGGCGATGGATTGCTCGCGCACCGCGTGGCGGTCGCCCTGGAAAACCAGGCGTTCGGTATGGACATGGTCGCCGCGCGCCCAGCCGAAGCACACGGTGCCGATCGGCTTGCCGGGCACGGCGCCGGTCGGGCCGGCGATGCCGGTGGTCGAGACGCCGATGTCGGCATTGCTGTTGGCCACGGCGCCCGAGGCCATGGCCGCCGCCACCTCTTCGCTGACCGCGCCGAATTGCGCGATCACGGCGTCGGGCACGTCCAGCATCTCGTTCTTGGCGGTGTTCGAGTAAGTCACGAAGCCGCAGTCGAACCAGTCGCCCGAGCCGGGGATCTCGGTGAGCGCGTACGCGATGCCGCCGCCGGTGCAGGATTCGGCGGTGGCCAGCATCAGGTTCTTTGGCCCTAGGGTGTCGCTGACTTTCTGGGCAAGGTCGGTAAGTTCGTTCGTCACGTGGGTCTCCTTTGCAAGCCGCCGGCCGTGGCGAGTGCCACGTCGGGAAACCGGCCGGGCTTGTCCGCGTACGGATCATTCTAGCGCGCCGTGTCGGCGCACGACATGGCAAACATCCAAAAATGGCTACCCAAACGACAGGGGAACGTTTACAGTGCCAGCCGCATTGTCGTCGTGACAGCTCCCTGCCTGGAACCGGAAATGTTCCGTGCGACATGCGACACAAGCGTGCTGCTATGCTGGCAATGCCCGATTTCTCGATTTTGTTAGAATTTTTACATGCCGCGCATGCGTGAGCGGTCCGTGGAGGAAGCATGAGCCGCCAGCGCTCGATCCGCAAGAAGCTGGTGGCGGTGGTGATGACGACGACCTTCGTCGCTCTGCTGGTCTCGATCGCCATCGTGATCGCCTATGACCTGCGCAGCTACCACCGCGCCCTGGTAAACGATCTCTCGACGCAGGCCGAACTGGTTGGCCATATGACGTCCGCCGCCCTGAGCTTCGACGACCCGCGCCTGGCCAACGAAAATCTGGCGCTGCTGCGCACCAGCCCCCGGGTGCGCGCTGCCGCCATCTATGACGCGCAAGGCAAGCTGTTCGCGTCCTATGCCGCCGCCGGCGAACCCCGCCAGATTCCCGAGCGCCTGGACGCCGCCAGCCTGCCCCAGGGCGGCGACAACGACCTGGTGGTGCGCCAGCCGATCGTCGAGAATGGCGACACCGTCGGCACCGTCATACTGCGCGCCGAGAACCGCCTGCTGGCGCGCACCCTCGACTATCTCGCGATCGCCGCCGGAGTGACCCTGCTGGCGATGGCCATCGCCTACCTGTTGATGCGGCGCCTGGGCCGCGTGATCACGGCCCCGATCGTGGCGATCACGGAAATCGCGCGCGAAGTGGTGGCCACGCGCGATTATTCGCGCCGCGCGCCGCGTATCGGCGACGACGAGGCGGCCGAACTGGCCGATTCGTTCAACGCCATGCTGACCGAGATCGAGGGCCGCACCCGCGAGCTTGAAGACACCCACAGCACCATCCTGCGCGAGGCCCAGCAGCGTTCGCGCGCGCAGCAGGAAGTGATGCGCCTGAACGAGCAGCTCGAGCAGCGGGTCGACGAGCGCACCCTGCAGCTGGCGCTGGCCAACGCCGAACTGGCCAACGCCAACGAGGAGGCCAAGAGCGCCAACCAGGCCAAGTCGGCCTTCCTGTCCTCGATGAGCCACGAGCTGCGCACGCCGCTCAACGCGATCCTCGGCTTCGCCCAGATCCTGACTTCCGATACGCTGCCCTCGACCCTGGAGCAGAAAAAGGAATTCGCGCACCACATCCTCAAGTCGGGCCGCCACCTGCTCACCCTGATCAACGAGATCCTCGACCTGGCCAAGGTCGAATCGGGCACCGTCACGCTGTCGATGGAGCCGGTGGCACTCGCCGACATCCTGCTCGAGGTGCGTACCATGATCGAGCCGATCGCCGCTACCCGCAAGGTGCGCGCGCTGTTTCCGGCGGTGGACGGGGCGGTGGTGATGGCCGACCGCACGCGCCTGAAACAGGTGCTGCTCAACCTGCTGTCGAACGCCATCAAGTACAACCGCGAAGAAGGCGCGGTGGTGGTCACCTGCGAGCAGCCGTCCCTGGGGCGCCTGCGGCTGTCGGTGCAGGACACCGGCCACGGCCTGAATCCGGAACAGGTGGCCAGCCTGTTCCAGCCGTTCAATCGCCTGGGCCAGGAAGCCGGCGCCCAGGAAGGCACCGGCATCGGCCTGGTGGTGACCAAGCGCCTGGTGGAACTGATGGGCGGCGAGATCGGCGTCAGCAGCAGCCCCGGCGTCGGCAGCGTGTTCTGGATCGAACTGGACAGCACCGCGCCGCTGGCGTCGGCGCTGCCCGAGCGCGGCCCAGAGGCCGAGCGCGCACCCGCGGCCGTGCCCGAGGAATGCGAGCCGCACCTGCTGCTGTATGTCGAGGACAATCCGGCCAACCTGCGCCTGGTCGAAGAGATCGTGGCCTTCCGGCGCGACCTGCGCCTGCTGTCGGCCCCCGATGGCCACCTCGGCCTGCAGCTGGCCAAGGCGCATCGTCCCGAGGTCATCCTGATGGACCTGAACCTGCCCGGCATGAGCGGCTACGAGGTGTTGCGCCAGCTGCGCGCCGATCCCGAGACGACCTGGATCCCGGTGGTCGCGCTGACCGCCAACGCCATGCCGCGCGACATCGAGCGCGGGATGGCGGCAGGCTTCCACCGCTATCTCACCAAGCCGATCGACATCGAGAAATTCACTGAAGCGATCAACAGTACGTTGAGTACGCTGGCCCAGCAGCCCGCGATAGGCGCGCCGAAGGAAGGGAAGGACCAATGATTTCCCTGCCCGACATCCGGCGCGCGCGCATCCTCGTCGTCGACGACGAGCCGGTGAACGTGCAACTGCTCGAATACCTCCTCAAGACCACCGGCTACGAAAACGTCAGCTCGACCCACGACCCGCGCCAGGTGGTGGCGCTGCACCTCAAGCACCGCTTCGACCTGATCATCCTCGACCTGCACATGCCGGGCATGAACGGCTTCGACGTGATGGAGGCCCTGAAACCGCTGGAACGCGATTCCTGGCTACCGGTGCTGGTGGTGACGGCAGAGCCGGACAAGAAACTGGCGGCGCTCGAGGCGGGCGCGCGCGACTTCATCGGCAAGCCCTTCGACACGGTCGAGGTGATGACCCGCATCCGCAACCTGCTCGAGGTGCGCCTGCTGCACCGCGAGTCGCTCGACTACGGCAGCCAGCTGGAGCGCCAGGTGCGCGAGCGCACCGCCGAACTGGCGCGCTTTCGCGGCGCGATGGATGCCACCCCGGACGCCCTGTTCCTGATCGACACCGCCAGCATGGCGATGGTCGACGTCTCGGAAGGCGCCTGCCGCATGCTGGGCTTTTCGCGCGAGGCGCTGCTGCGCATCGATCCGGTCGCGCTGGGCCTGGCCACGCGCACCCAGCTCGAGCGCCTCCTGGGCGGCGGCGCCGCGCACGACGGCGAATCCGAGGCCGACATCGTCGAGACCGAGCTGTTGCGCGCCGGCGGCGAAGGCTCGGTGGCGGTCGAGATCAGCTGGAAGCTCCAGGAACCGGACGCGCGCCAGAGCGCCCAGCGCATGCTGATCGCGGTGGCGCGCGACATCAGCGAGCGCCTGCAGGCCCAGGAAAACCTGCGCCACGCAGCCAGCTACGACGCCCTGACCGGCCTGCCCAACCGCACCCTGTTCTTCGAAAACCTGCGCGACTCCATCGAGCTGGCCCAGGACAAGAACTGGCGCGTGGCGGTGCTGTGCATCACGCTCGACCGCTTCAAGGTGATCAACGACACCCTCGGCACGCGCGGCGGCGACGAGCTGCTGCGGCAGTTCAGCACGCGCCTGGTGCGCTGCGTGAAGGTACGCGATGCGGTGGGGCGCCTGGGCGGCGACGAGTTCGCGCTGATCCTCAGCATGCCGCGCGAACAGCAGGACGCGGTAAACATGGCCAACGACGTGCGCGACGCCCTGCGCCTGCCGTTCGACCTGCACGGCCAGCAGGCCGCGCTCACGGCCAGCATCGGCATCGCGATGTACCCGGACGACACGGTCGACGCCGGCGCGCTGGTCAAGTATGCCGACACCGCCATGGTGCGCGCCAAGGAGGCCGGCCGCGACGGCTACCGCTTCTTCACCGCCGGCATGAACGTGCAGGTGCTGGCGCGCCTGGACCTGGAACTGGCGCTGCGCGGCGCGCTCGAAGATTCCCAGTTCGTGCTGCACTACCAGCCCAAGATGGAATTGAACACCGGCCGCATCGCCGGCACCGAGGCGTTGCTGCGCTGGCACCGTCCCGGCTACGGCCTCGTGTATCCGGCCGAATTCGTGCCGGTGATGGAAGAGACGGGCCTGGTGGTGCGGGTCGGCGACTGGATCATCGACGAGGCTTGCCGCCAGATCGCGGCCTGGAACGCGGCCGGGGTGCGCGACGTGCGGGTCGCGGTGAACGTGTCGAGCCGTCAGTTCGTCGAGGGCGACCTCGAGGGCGTGGTCAAGGACGCGCTGGCGCGCCACGGCGTCGAGGCCGGGCTGCTCGAGCTGGAGCTGACCGAGAGCGCGCTGATGCAGAACGCCGAGCACACCACCGAAATCCTCACGCGCCTCAAGGCCTTGGGGATCCGGATCGCGATCGACGATTTCGGCACCGGCTACTCGAGCCTGGCCTACCTGAAGCGCTTCCCGATCGACAAGCTCAAGATCGACATCGCCTTCGTGCGCGACATCGTCAACAACCCGGACGACGCCGCGATCGCGCTGGCCATCATCAGCATGGCGCACAGCCTGCACATGCAGGTGATCGCCGAAGGCGTCGAGACCCGGGCCCAGATGGCCTACCTGCGGCGCCACCGCTGCGACCAGATCCAGGGCTTCTACTTTTCGCGCGCGTTGCCGGCCGACCAGCTGGCCGAGATGGTCGTCTCCAACCGCGCCAAGCCTGAAGACAAGCAGCCCGCCGACGACAAGGTGCAGACCCTGCTGATCGTCGACGACGACCCGAACGTGCTCACCGCGCTGCACCGCCTGTTCCGGCGCGACGGCTACCGCGTGCTGACGGCGTCCTCGCCGGCCGAGGGTTTCGATCTGCTGGCGCTGTACCGGGTGCACGTGATCCTGTGCGACCAGCGCATGCCGGTGATGAGCGGGACCGAATTCCTCAGCAAGGTCAAGGAGATGTACCCCGAGACCATCCGCATCATCCTGTCGGGCTACACCGGCGTGGAGTCGGTGCTCGATTCGATCAACCGCGGCGCGATCTACCGCTTCTACACCAAGCCGTGGGACGACCAGCAGCTGCGCGACAATATCCGCCTCGCGTTCCGGCACTACTGGATGACGTATGGGCCGTATGACGACCGCAAGGCGCCGCGCGAAGAAAACGCACAGGGTGAGATAGCCCAGCTTTCCTGAATTTCTTCTCACGGAAGGTGCCGCACTGAGCAGGCTGATGCCGAGTGTCAAAGGCAAGCCGGCTGAAACAGCCATATGTCGAGCGGTCGAACCAGAAAATGGAAAAGCAGACTGCTTCCCTCGTGTTTCCTCGAAAAATCAAGGCGTGTTCCGAAACAGTACAACATGAGGCATCGCCCCGGTTGTTGCGCTAAACGACAGTCGCTGCATCCGAAGTACTCAATGCAGTTGGCTGTGGTTTCTTCTTTGCCCAAGTTTTATTCAGATAATTCCTGGCAGGCGCCTCGATTAGATAATACGACACTATTCCGGCAGTTAATGCCAGGACAAAGGCCGTTGGCGCCGAGATTATTTCTTTATTCTTGAGAGCGAAAAATGGCTGCTGCCACAAATACAGCGAATAGGACCATAGTCCCAGCTTGCGGAGTCCTGTCGAGGAAAGCGCACGCAACATCCAGCCAGGTGCCTTATGAAGAATGTTGACAGTCAAGGCGAGCGCTCCCAGGCCGACCAGCATCTTTACCGAGTAGGGCGCACTGACGTTATAAGTGACAACGACAACTACCGGCAAGGCGTAAAAGACATATGGCGGAATCGCTCTGTTGATATTTCGCAGGCACAGAAGAAGAAATCCGGAAAAGAATATGCCAAATGCAGCAACTTCCGTATGTACGAATTTTTGGCCATAGACGAACGGCCCGTCGAACTTCGCTTCATACAAGGCAGCCATGAAAATGCAGCAGCACGACAGAACCCCCAGTACGATCAGCTGCTTGTCGATTTTACTCCGAAATAGAACGACAACTGCCGAGAGCAGAATATAGCTGTGTTCCTCCACTGACAGGGACCAGATATGATCAAAAGGGAGTGTGTCCTCGAATCCATCAGGGTAATAATTCCTGATGAGCGCTGTCGCGCCCAATGCCGCTTCCCAAGATACACGAAGTTCCAACATCAAGTGAAGCAGGATCGTCACTGCGATAAACACATACAGAGCCGGGAAGATCCTTGAAATGCGGCGCTTGTAGAATGTGGAAAGGGAGACTTTATGCAGAAAAAGTTGTTTTGCCATTAGAAATCCTGACAATACAAAAAAGAAATGCACACCCAGCGTTCCGGCAAATTCGATTCGCCAATACGGAACAAAATGCCCGATCAAAAGTAAAGATATCGCGACGCCCCGCCACCCGTCCAGGTAGTCCAACTGCTGACCGCTTAGCAAATGATCATTACCTGGCGTATCTGTGTGATGCACAGTTACCTCCCTCTGTAGTTCAGGCTGGTCCGAACAACTGCCGTTGATCTTGTCTGCGCCAACAGGAGGAAAAACGCACACCTGTCGCAGGTACGCCATTTGCTACAACGCCATTACTCAGGCATTAAGAGAGAAGTGTACTGACATAACTTATTTACAACAAGTTACATTTTTGCAACGCTGTGGGCTGTGGTCGGGAGAGTTGATTCCTACCAAGGGTCGGATGATGCTGAGCAAGAACACCATGGCGCAGCATGAGATTGACGACAGTCGTCCAACCGAAGATCATCTAGCGCCCATGTGGTGACATTGACAAGCCGCGCTCATCAGTCCACGCTGAAATGGTCCCAGCCCGTCAAGCCCAGGTCGAGCGGCGCGCCGTGCGCGTCGACCAGGCGCAGGCCGGGTGCGGCCTCGATCGTGCCGACCCGGGTGACCGGGGTGGCGGCCAGCGCCGCTGCTGCGATCACCGCTGCGCGCTGCTCGCCTGGGGCCGTGAAACAGAGTTCGTAGTCGTCGCCGCCTGCCGCCGTGAAGCGGCGCCGCAGCTGCTGGTCTTGCCGCGCCAGCACGGGCCCGGCCGGCAGGGCGTCGACGTCGAGCGTGGCGCCGACACCGGACGCCGCGAGGATGTGGCCGAGATCGCCCACCAGGCCGTCCGAGATATCGAGCGCGGCGTGCGCGCAGGGGGCCGCGGCCAGCGCCAGGCCCAGGGCCACGCGCGGGGTGGGCATGTGCAAGCGCAGCGCCGCCTGCGCATGCTCACGGGGATCGAGGTCGACCTCTTTCCAATAGCCGGCCAGCGCCAGGCGCGCATCGCCCAGCGTGCCCGAGATCCAGATATCGTCGCCCGGCCGCGCCGCCGACCGCCGCAGCGCGTGACCCGGCGCCAGTTCGCCGAACACGGTGATGCAGATATTGAGCGGCCCCTTGGTGGTATCACCGCCGATCAATTCGCAGTCATGCGCGTCGGCCAGCGCGAACAGGCCACGCGAAAAGCCTTCCAGCCATGCCGGATCGGCCAGCGGCAGCGCCAGGGCCAAGGTAAAAGCAACCGGCCGGGCGCCCATCGCCGCCAGGTCGGACAGGTTCACGGCCAAGGCCTTGTGGCCCAGCATGACTGGATCGGCGCCGGCGAAAAAGTGACGGTCTTCGACCAGCATGTCGGACGAAATGGCGATCTGGCGGCCAGGCATGGGCGTGAGCAGGGCGCAGTCGTCGCCGATGCCCAGGGTTGCGCGTCCAGGGCGTTCGCGCTTGAAGTAGCGCTTGATGAGGTCGAATTCGGAAAGCATGCGGCGATTGTACAGCCCCAGGAAATGCTGCACCTGCACATAACTGGCAGGCAGAATGGTAAAAATACGTAGCCATTGACAACTTGCTGTCTGATAGAATCAGAGACCCCGATTTGCTTCAGGAAGGCTGCCCAGCATGGATTCGTCATCTGACAAAAAAGAAGAATTACGTCAGCAACTGCGTCAAGCAGCGCTCGAGTATCACCAGTTTCCCCGTCCCGGCAAGATCAGCGTGGCGCCCACGAAGGGCCTGCTGAACCAGCGCGACCTCGCGCTGGCCTATTCGCCGGGTGTGGCCGCGCCTTGCGAAGAGATCGTCAAGGACCCGGCCAACGCCTACAAATACACTGCCCGCGGCAACCTGGTCGCCGTGATCTCGAACGGCACTGCCGTGCTGGGCCTGGGCAATATCGGCCCGCTGGCGTCGAAGCCGGTCATGGAAGGCAAGGGCGTGCTGTTCAAGAAGTTCGCCGCGATCGACGTGTTCGACATCGAGATCAACGAGACCGATCCCGATAAACTGGTCGATATCATCGCCGCGCTCGAGCCGACTTTCGGCGGCGTGAACCTCGAAGACATCAAGGCGCCCGAGTGCTTCTACATCGAGCGCAAACTGCGCGAGCGGATGAAGATCCCGGTCTTCCACGACGACCAGCACGGCACCGCGATCATCGTCGGCGCCGCCATCCTGAATGGCCTGAAGGTCGTCGGCAAGAATCTCAAGGAATGCAAACTGGTAGTCTCCGGCGCCGGCGCGGCCGCGCTGGCCTGCCTCGACCTGATCGTCGACCTGGGATTCCCGATCGAAAACATCTTCGTGACCGACCTGGCCGGCGTGGTCTATAAAGGCCGCGTCGAGCTGATGGACCCGGACAAGGAACGCTTCGCGCAAGATACCGAGCACCGCTCGCTGGCCGACGTCATTCCCGGCGCCGACATCTTCCTGGGCCTGTCCGCCGGCGGCGTGCTGAAACAGGACATGGTCGCCAAGATGGGGCCGAACCCGCTGATCCTGGCGCTGGCCAATCCGAATCCGGAAATCCTTCCTGAAGACGCCAAGGCGGTGCGCGGCGACGCCATCATCGCCACCGGCCGTTCGGACTATCCGAACCAGGTCAACAACGTCCTGTGCTTCCCTTATATGTTCCGCGGCGCCCTGGACTGCGGCGCGACCACCATCACGCGCGAAATGGAAATCGCCGTGGTGCATGCGATCGCCGACCTGGCCCATGCCGAGCAGTCGGACATCGTGGCCTCGGCCTACGGCATCTCGAACCTGTCGTTCGGTCCGGAATACCTGATCCCGATGCCGTTCGACCCGCGCCTCCTGACCCATATCGCGCCGGCCGTGGCCAAGGCCGCGATGGATGGCGGCGTCGCCACCCGTCCGATCGACGACCTGGAAGCCTACGCCGAAACCCTGCAGCAGTTCGTGTACCGCAGCGGCACCTTCATGAAGCCGCTGTTCACGGTGGCCAAGGCGGCGCCCGCGGAACTGAAACGCATCGTCTACGCCGAGGGCGAGGACGAGCGCGTGCTGCGCGCGGTGCAGGTGGTGGTCGACGAGAAGCTGGCGCGCCCGATCCTGGTCGGCCGTCCGGCGGTGCTGGAGCAGCGCATCGAGAAGTTCGGCCTGCGCCTCAAGCTGGGCGAGCACTTCGACGTGATCAACCCCGATTTCGACGAGCGCTACCGCGACTACTGGACCACCTATCACCAGATGACGATGCGCAAGGGCGTGACGCCGGACCTGGCCCGGCTCAAGATGCGCCGCCGTCATACGCTGATCGGCGCCATGATGATCCACAAGGGCGAAGCCGACGGCATGATCTGCGGCACCTACGGCACCACCCAGAACCACCTGGAATTCATCGACCAGGTGCTGGGCAAGCGCGCCGGCGCCAATGTTTACGCGGCGATGAACTTCATCATCACGCCGGAACGCCAGCTGGCCATGGTCGATACCCACGTCAACGAGAACCCGAACGCCGAGCAGCTGGCCGAGATCACGATCATGGCGGCCGAGGAAATGGAGCGCTTCGGCATCGCGCCGCGCGCGGCCCTGCTGTCGCACTCGAACTTCGGCAGCGCCAATTCGGAATCGGCGCAAAAGATGCGCGCCGCCCTGGCCCTGGTGCAGCAGAAGAAGCCCGAGCTCGAAATCGACGGCGAGATGCACGGCGACGCCGCGCTCGACGCCAAGATGCGCGCCAAGATCATGCCGGAATCGACCCTCCAGGGCGACGCCAACCTGCTGGTGTTGCCGAATATCGACGCCGCCAATATCTCGTACAACCTGGTCAAGACGGCGGCCGGCAACGGCATCGCCATCGGTCCGGTCCTGCTCGGCTGCGCGCGCGCCGTGCACATCCTGACCCCGTCGGCCACGGTGCGCCGGATCGTCAATATGACGGCCCTTGCCGTCGTGGATGCGGTTTCCCAGCGGTAATTTAACCTGTTGGTACGCTACGCCTGACCCAGCGCTCCTGCGCTGCGTCAGGCGTTTTTGTCACCAGCTGTGCTGGAATGTCGTCGTTTGTCATCTCGCAAAGACACTGGTAACAATCCGTAAGCGAGAGTCGCAACGCGTCATTTTCGGGTCATAATGTCCAGATAAGTGTTGCTGTTATTGCACGACTGGGCTTGTCTTATGCTCAAGTGCAATCTGGCAAACCGACCTCCTCTGTTACAATCCTTGCTTGGCCGGGCTCGTCAGCTACGTCGTGGCGCCCGCAAGACCACCTTCTTATCCATCCAAGAACATGCAAAACAAACGAGCCCTCATTACCGGTATCACCGGCCAGGATGGCGCCTATTTGGCGCAGTTGCTCCTGGAAAAAGGCTATCACGTCACCGGCACCTACCGTCGCTCAAGCTCGGTCAATTTCTGGCGCATCGATGAACTCGGCATCACTTCGCATCCGAACCTGTCGCTGGTCGAATACGACCTGACCGACCTGGCCTCCAGCCTGCGCCTGATCGAAACCGCGCAGCCTGGCGAGGTGTACAACCTGGCGGCCCAGAGTTTCGTCGGCGTGTCCTTCGACCAGCCGCTGACCACCGCCTCGATTACCGGCCTGGGGGCCGTCAACCTGCTGGAAGCCATCCGCATCGTCAATCCGAAGATCCGCTTCTACCAGGCGTCGACCTCGGAAATGTTCGGCAAGGTGCAGGCCATCCCACAAAAAGAAGACACGCCGTTCTACCCGCGCAGCCCGTATGGCGTGGCCAAGCTGTACGCGCACTGGATGACCATCAACTACCGCGAGTCGTATGACATCTTCGGTTCCTCGGGCATCCTGTTCAACCACGAGTCGCCGTTGCGCGGCCGCGAGTTCGTGACGCGCAAGATCACCGATTCGGTGGCCAAGATCGTGCAGGGCAAGCTGGAGCTGCTCGAGCTGGGCAATATGGACGCCAAGCGCGACTGGGGCTTCGCCAAGGAATACGTCGAAGGCATGTGGCGCATGCTGCAGGCCGACAAGCCTGACACCTATGTGCTGGCGACCAACCGCACCGAGACCGTGCGCGACTTCGTCACCATGGCCTTCAAGGCCGCCGACGTCACCCTCGACTGGAGCGGCAGCGGCGAGCAGGAAGTCGCCCATTGCAGCAAGAGCGGCAAGCAGCTGGTGGGCGTGTCGCCCAAGTTCTACCGTCCGGCCGAAGTCGACCTGCTCATCGGCGACCCCGAGAAAGCCAAGCGCGAGCTGGGCTGGGAACCCAAGACCACGCTCGAAGAGCTGTGCCAGATGATGGTCGACGCCGACCTGCGTCGCAACGAACAGGGTTTCTCGTTCTGATATGACGCGCCTGGCCACGGAGGACGTTTCCGCTCTGGCGCATCGCGCGACGGAACGTGAAGGGGAGGGCCGCCGCGCCCTGATCACGGGCCTGCGCGGCTTCACCGGGCATTACCTGGCGCAGGAGCTGACGGCCGCGGGCTACCGCGTGTTCGGCACCGTGATGCCGGGCCAGGACACCGGACCCGATACGCATTCAGATATGTTCGCGGTCGACCTGTGCGACCGCGATGCGGTGGCCGCCATGGTCGCCGAGGCCAGGCCCGACGTCGTGGCCCACCTGGCCGGCATCGCCTTCGTCGGCCATGCCAATGTCGAGGCCATCTACCGCGTCAACGTGGTCGGCACGCGCAACCTGCTCGAAGCGCTCGCTGCCTCCCAGCAGCGCCCGACCAGCGTGCTGCTGGCCTCGTCGGCCAATATCTATGGCAATGCCGATGTGCCGGTGATCGACGAAAGCGTGCCGCCGGCGCCGGCCAACGACTACGCCGTCAGCAAGCTGGCAATGGAATACATGGCGCGCCTGTGGATGGACAAGCTGCCGATCACGATCGTGCGTCCATTTAACTACACGGGCGTCGGCCAGGCAGAGAATTTCTTGCTGCCCAAGATCGTCAACCACTTCCGCCGCAACGAAGCCCGCATCGAATTGGGCAACCTTGCCATCGCCCGCGATTTCTCCGACGTGCGCATGGTGGCGCGCAGCTATCGCCGCCTGCTGGCGGCGGCGCCCGCCGGCGAAGCCTTCAATGTCTGTTCCGGCACCCCGCACTCGCTGTCGAGCGTGATCGAGATGATGGGCGAGATCGCCGGGTACCGTATCGACGTGCAGGTGAACCCCGCCTTCGTGCGCGCCAACGACGTGCTACAACTGACTGGCAGCAATCGCAAGCTGAGCGCCGTGATCGGCGAGCTGGCGCCGACCCCGCTGCACGACACCCTGGATTGGATGTACAGGGCGTGAAACCCGCAGTCTTCAAGGTCGGGCTGGGGACTACCATGGTCGAGCCCGGCCTGACGGGCGGCCGGCTGGACGGCATCGGCGTCTATACCCGGGCCTTGATGCAGCACCTGCCCGCAACGGGCTGCGAGGTGGCGCCGTTTTCGTGGCCGCGTCCGCGCAAGGGCAGCACGGGTATCACCATTGGCCGGGCTTTCCCTCAATCCTTCGAGGCAGCGACCTTGCTGGACCTGGTGACGCCGGGTGCGCACCGGGTCCATATGCCGGCGGATATTTTCCACGTTACCGATTACCGCGTGGTGCGCATGGATTGCCCGGTAGTGGCCAGCCTGCACGATGCGCTGCCGATCAAGCACCCCGAATGGTGCAATCCGCGCCTGCGCAAGCTGAAAAACTGGCTGCAGGCCAAGGCGGCGCGCAAGGCCGACCATGTGATCGCGCTGTCGCATTTCGCCATCGCCGAACTGGTCGAGTGCTTCGGCATCGACGAACGGCGCGTCTCGGTGGTGCCTTGCGGCGTCGACGAGGAATGGCTCACGGCCGCCGCGCCGCAGGGGGTCGAGGCGACGCTGGCTTCCTATGGCCTGCAACCAGGCTATTTCTTGTTTGTTGGCACCCTGCAGCCGCGCAAGAACGTCGAGCGCCTGCTGGAAGCGTGGCTCGCGCTGCCGGCGCCCTTGCGTCGTGAACGCGGCCTGGTGATCGTCGGCGCCCCCGGCGCCCGCAGCGAGGCCCTGGTGGCGGCGCTGAAGGCGGCGCAGGGCGCGGGCGAGAACCTGGTCTGGCTGGATCGCCTGACCGATCATGGGCAATTGCGCCACCTGTACGCCGGCGCCGGCGTGTTCGTCTTTCCTTCGCTGTACGAGGGCTATGGCATTCCGGTCCTGGAAGCGTTCGCCTCGAATGTCCCGGTGGTGGCCGCCAACAAGACGTCGCTGCCCGAGGTGGCGGGCGATGCGGCGCTGCTGGTCGATCCGTTGTCAATCGGCGACATTGGCGACGCCATGCGCATACTGGCCACGGACAGTGTTGCGCGCACGCGCTGTATCGCCGCTGGACGCGCCCGTGCCGAACAACTGACATGGCAAAACACCGCACGCCTGACGGCGGCGGTGTACCGTGCCGTCCTTTCGCAGTAAGCTGAGATGATTATGCGTGTCCTTCATTTCTACAAGACCTATCACCCGGATTCGGTGGGTGGGGTCGAACAGGTGATCCGCCAGATGTGCGTGGGCACCGGCCGCCTCGGTGTGACCAATACCGTGCTGTCGCTGTCGCGCCAGGACAACCTGGTCCCGTTCGAGTTCGAAGGCCATATGGTGCACCGCGTGCCGCTCAATGCCGAAATCGCCTCCAACGCGATCTCGGTGCAGTCGATCGGCGCGCTGGCGCGCCTGGCGAAACAGGCCGACGTGGTGCACTACCACTTTCCGTGGCCGTTCATGGACCTGGCCCACTTCATGGCCCGGGTCGACAAGCCGACGGTCGTCACCTACCACTCCGACATCGTGCGCCAGCGCAACCTGCTGCGCCTGTACCAGCCGCTCAAGCACCGCTTCCTCAAAAGCGTCGATGCGATCGTCGCGACCTCACCCAATTACCTGGGTTCGTCGACCGTGCTGGCGCGGTACAGGGGAAAAACGACAGTGATTCCCTTCGGCCTTGACCGCGGCACCTATCCCCAGCCCGATCCCGACCGCCTGGCCTACTGGCGCGAGCGCGTGGGGCCGAAGTTCTTCCTGTTCGTGGGCGTGCTGCGCTACTACAAGGGGCTGCACATCCTGCTCGAGGCGGCGGCGGGCACCGACTATCCGATCGTGATCGTCGGCGCCGGGCCGATCGAGCAAGAGCTCAAGGAACAGGCCGCGCGCCTGGGCCTGTCGAACGTGATGTTCGTCGGCGCGATCGATGAGCCCGACAAGGCGGCGCTGCTGACACTGAGCTACGCCGTCGCCTTCCCGTCGCACCTGCGCTCGGAAGCCTTCGGCATCTCGCTGCTCGAAGGCGCGATGTACGGCAAACCGATGATCTCGAGCGAGATCGGCACCGGCACCACGTATATCAATATCGATGGCGACACCGGCCTGGTGGTGCCGCCGTCCGACGCCGAGGCGCTGCGCGCGGCGATGCGCACCTTGTGGGACAACCCCGAGCTGGCGCGCGCCATGGGGCGGCGCGCGGAGCAGCGCTTCGAAGAGCTGTTTACGTCGGAACAGATGGCGGCCAACTATACGGCGCTGTATCAAGAGCTGGCGGCAAGGCGTGCGCCCAAGGCCGTCGATGCAGTGGTCGAACAGCCAGGATCCGAGTTCATTCGCTGACGCCGGCACGTCGTCCCCGCGCAGTCCAAACCCAGGTAAGCGGGCGCTGTAGTACGGCCAAGCTCACCGCGGCGCATGCACGCCTCGCGTTCCCGCCTGCGCGGGAACGACGGTCTGAGCGCTAACCGAAATGACCGTTCACGCTTTCTCGGCCCACCTCAACCTGATCTCGCGAATCGCCGGCATCTGGTCGGCGAACAGGTCCACCAGCTGCGGATCGAAATGGCGGCCCTTCTGCTCGCGCAGGAAATTGACCGCCTCTTCCTCGGTCCAGGCCTTCTTGTACGGCCGCACCGAGGTCAGGGCGTCGAACACGTCGGCGATCGCCACGATCCTGCCCACCAGCGGGATATCCTCTCCCGCCAGGGCGTTCGGATAGCCGCTGCCGTCGTATTTCTCGTGGTGGGTCAGCGCGATCTGGCGCGCCAGCGCCAGCATGCCGCCTTCGTGCTCGCCGATGATCTCGGCGCCGATCGTCACGTGGCCCTGCATGATCTTCCATTCGTCGGGGTCGAGCGGTCCCGGTTTCTGCAGGATGCGGTCGGGTATCCCGATCTTGCCGACGTCGTGCATCGGCGCCGCGTGCAGCAGGTCGTCGGCCTCGGGTTCGGTCATGCCGGCGGCGATGCCGAGGATGCGCGAGAAGTGGCTCATGCGGATCACGTGCAGGCCGGTCTCGTTGTCCTTGTACTCGGCCGCCAGGCCCAGGCGCTGCACGATCTCGAGGCGGCTCGCGCGCAGCTCTTCCATGCGCACCAGCGACAGGTGGGTGCGCACGCGCGCGCGCACCACCGGCGGGCTGACCGGCTTGGTGATGTAGTCGACCGCGCCGGCCTCGAAGCCTTCGACTTCGTCGGCGGTCTCGGTCAGGGCGGTAACGAAGATCACCGGCACCGAGGCGGTGCTCGGGTGCGCCTTCAGGGCGGCGCACACCTCGTAGCCGGACATTCCGGGCATCATCACGTCGAGCAGCACCAGGTCGGGCTGCTCCTGGCGCGCCAGTTCGAGCGCGCGCGCGCCGTCCTTGGCGAACAGCAGGCGGTAGTGGTCTTGCAGGATCTGGCGCAGCAACTGCAGATTGCTGGCTTCATCGTCGACCGCGAGGATCAATGGTCGGGTATTCGGTTGGCTCATGCTGGAAAATCTTCGAAAACGTCGTCAAGTGCCCCATCACCCAGCAGGCCGATCACGGCCTCCAGGTGCCCGAGGGCGAGGTCGAAGTCGAAGTCGGCGATCGCCGACTGGACCTGGGTGACACGGGTGGCAGCGGGATGCGCCGCCAGCGCCGCGGCCAGGCTGGCCATGGCGCCGTCGTTCAGGGCGCCGCGGCGCAGTGCCTCGAGCAGCACGCCGCCGGCGCGCCGTGCACGCCCCAGGTCGACCGCGCCGCCTTGCGCCACCGGCGCGGGCGCCGCCGCCACGGCGTTCAGCGCCTTCAGCGCCGCATCCAGCGCGTGGTTCGCCACCACCAGGGTATTGGCGACCTGGCGCGCGTCGGTCGGCACCGCATTGGTGGCCTGCTCCAGCGCGGCCAGGGCGTCCGCCAGCAGTTCGAGCCCGACGTTGGCGGCTGCGCCGCGCACCTTGTGCGCCAGCATGCGCAGCTGCTGGTGATCGCCGGCGGCGGCGTGCAGGCGCAGCGTCTGGCCCAGGTCGGCGTACTGGCGGCCGAAATGCTCGAGCGCCTCGGCATAGGCGTCTTCGCGGTTGCTCCAGCGGTGCAGGCCGGCGCGCCGGTTCAGCACCTCGCGCGGCGCACCGGGCATGCCGGCGCTGTCGGGCGCGCTGTTCGACAGGCCGAGCACGCGCGCGATCTCGTGCGACAGCGCAAACCAGTCGACCGGCTTGCTGGCGAAACCGTCCATGCCGGCGTCGACGCTGGCGCTGCGGTGTTCCTGCAGCACGCTGGCCGTCATTGCGATCACCGGCAGGCGTGGACGCCCGCTTGCCTGTTCCTGGGACCTGATGGCGCGGGTGGCGGCCAGGCCGTCCATGGTCGGCATCTGGAAGTCCATCAGCACGATGTCGAACGCGCCGCTGGCGGCCAGTTCGACCACGGCCGCGCCGTCGCGCACCGCGGTCATGGTGTGGCCGCGGCGGGTCATCAGTAGCTGCATCAGCTCCAGGTTCTGCGGCACGTCGTCGGCCACCAGCACGCGCAGCGGCGGCAGCACGGCGGCGCTGCGCACGCGCGGCGCCTGGTTGGCGAAGCGCGCCAGCACCAGCGGCGCCCGCACATGGAAGGTGGTGCCCTGTCCCAGCGTGCTCTCGGCCCAGATCCGTCCGCCCATCAGCTCGACCAGCTGCTTGCTGATCGTGGTGCCCAGGCCCGTGCCGCCGAAGCGGCGCGTCATCGAGGCGTCGGCCTGGGTGAATGGATCGAAGATGGCGAGCAGGCGCTCGGGCGCGATGCCGATGCCGGTATCGCTGACCGCGATGCACAGCTGGTCGCCCTCGGCGCCCACCTTGAGGGTGACACTGCCCTTGCTCGTGAACTTGATCGCATTGTCCAGCAGGTTGGTCAGCACCTGGCGCATGCGCAGCTCGTCGCCGCGCAGGCCGGTCGGCAGTGCCGGATCATACTGGATGTCCAGGTGCAGGCCCTTGGCGCGTGCGTTCGCGGCCAGGGTCGAGGACAGTTCGTCGATCAGGGACAACAGGTTGTAGTCGTCCTGTTCCAGCTCGACCGCGCCTTTTTCGAGCTTGGCGGTGTCGAGGATCTCGTTGAGCAGGCGCAGCAGGGCGCGGCCGGCGCTGCGGACCGTGTCCAGGTGGCGCCGCTGCTCCACGTTCAATTCGCCGTCCAGCAGCACGTCGGTGAAACCGAGGATCGAGTTCATCGGGGTGCGGATCTCGTGGCTCATGTTGGCCACGAAGGTCGCGCGCGCGGCCGCGGCCTGTTCGGCCGTTTCCTTGGCGGCGCGCAGCGCTTCTTCCATCTGGCGGCGCTCGGTGATGTCGAGGATGACGCCGTCCAGCCACTGCACCTCGCCGGCATCGTCGCGCACCGCGGTGCCGTTTTCCCACAGCCAGCGCACGCCGCCATCGGCGTGCAGCAGGCGGTATTCCACCAGGTAGGGGCGCCCTTCGCGCAGCGCGGCGCCGGTCTGCCTGGCCACCCGGATGCGGTCTTCGGCGTGGATCAGGGCGCCGAACACGCGGCGCGGCGGCTCGCCCAGGAAGTCGGCGGCCGGGTAGCCAGTGACGCGCTCGACCGCGTCGCTCATGAAGACCATCGGCCAGTCGCCACTGAGCTTGCTGCGGTAGGAGATACCGGGGATGTTGCCGATCAGGGAGCGGAACTGCTGCTCGCTGTCGCGCAGCGCCTGTTCCATGGCGCGCCGTTCGCTGATGTCGGTAACGAAGCAGACAAACAGGTCTTGCTGGCCCAGCTTGGCGTGGCCGAGCGCGCCGCGCACCGGCACCAGGCTGCCGTCCTTGCGCACGCCGAAGGTCTCCATGCTGGTATTGACGCCTTCCAGGCTGCCCTTGCCCAGCACGTGCAGCAGGCCGCGCCCGGCGCCGCGGTCCCGTTCATTGAGCAGCAGGCCGATGTTGCGGCCCACGATCTCGGCGCGGCGCCAGCCGAAAATGCGCTCGGCCGAGGCGTTGAACTCGGTGATGGTGCCGTCGCGTCCGACCGTGATCACGCCATCGACGGTGGTGGTGAGCAGGGCGCGCATCCAGGCTTCGCTGCGCGACAGCTCGAGGTACATGTCGCGGTAGCGCAGCAGGCCATTGGCGGCTACCACGCCCAGCGACAGCGCCACCGTGATGAGCGTGATCGACAGCGCCAGGAAGTCGCTGTTCGAACCGGACAGGCCTTGCGGGTCGACTTCGCCGGCGAAGCGGGCAGCCGCCATGCCGGTATAGTGCATGCCGGCGATGGCGCAGCCCATCACCACCGCCGCGACCAGCAGGCGGCGCGACTCGGTCATCGACTTCCAGCGCGACAGGCCGTGGCGCACGCCCAGGGCCAGCGTGGCCAGCACCACCGCCACCACGATCGACAGCGCGAACATGGCCGGGTCGTAATAGAGGTCGAGGCGCATGCGCATGCCGGCCATGCCGGCGTAGTGCATGGCGCCGATCCCTGCGCCGACCAGCACCCCGCCCACCAGCAGGTGGGACAGGCGCAGCTGCGGGCGGGAGATCAGGTTCAGCGCGACCCACGACGCGCCGATGCTGGGCAGGGCCGACAGCAGCGTGATCCCGTGGTCGTAGTGCACCGGCGTACACAGGTTGAAGGCGAGCATGCCGATGAAGTGCATCGACCACACGCCGGCGCCCAGCGCCAGGCTGCCGGCGCCGAGCACGATGGCGCGGTGCGCCGCACTGCTGCTGGCGCGGCCCGTGATCTGCAGACCCATCCACGAGGAAAAAATCGCCACCAGCAGCGACAGCACGACCAGGCGCGGCTCATACACGCCATAGGCCAGCATGGTGGGGTCGGTGGGGGCGTTGAATAGTTGAAGCATGAAATCGGTTGGCAGGCTGAGGTAGACCAATGAGACTTGACTGCGAGTATCGCATCTTCCCAATTGGAAATACAGGCGATTGCTGGATCTGCCGATTTTAAGCGATGTTTTGTAGCGCCTGAGCGACCATTCCGTTCCATCGGACGCCGGTCAGGTGCGCCTGGCGCGGCGCGCCAAGGCAATATGCAGGTGAGGAATTTACCTGAGCCGTCATGGCAGGAAGATTTGATGGCGGCAGATAGCAAAAAGCCCGCAGTTCCTGATGGATGCGGGCTTCAAGCAGGTACGACAATCGCTGCAGTGGTGCCTCCGGCCGGAATCACATTCGTCTATGAAAATTCACGAAATCGATGGATTGATACCATCAAAAATACCAACAAAATGTGCTGCACAGTAGGCAGGCGCTGCTAAGATTCGGTTAAAATCAATGTCAGTCTACTAATTCGTTAAATAAAAGCAACATTAGCCATAGTGATGACCGGTTCTCTTGTGCTGGCAACATTTGGTGACTTTTGTCGAGTAGCAACGAGCATATACTCGGGCGTCCTCTGCCATACCTGAAAAAACGCTTTCATGTAGAAGGTGCAGCTACAAAGCGTTGTCTATAACTACAACACCTGCCTTATGTCTCAGACCAGCTTCCTCACGGTTGTTTGTGACCGAACCAAGCCACCTCCCCAAACTGCTGACGCCGACTGCATTGCCATCGAGAGTTCAACGGAAAAGCGCTACCTCTGCAAGAGCGTAAAGCGGCATCCAATGTTGCCAGCTACTGAATGGATCTGCGCGTCGCTTGCCAGAGCTGTTGGGATACCTGTGGCTGACTGGGTAGTTGTCGAGGTTCAAGGACAGTCTGAACGGATGTTTGGCTCGGTATGGGAAGGTGGGGGGCAGAAGGACGTTTTTACTGCACTTCCTCAGGTAACTAATGGTGGCATATTTTCAGACACTTTTGCGTTCGATCTCACAGTACATAACGTCGATCGTCACCTCGCTAACTACCTCTACCTTGACCTTGCCGGAGACATCGTTGCGAAACTCATCGACGCCAGTCGAGCCTTTATATATCATTCAATACCTATCCCTTTACTCCCAATGGATCCTGGCAGCAAGACACTGATCTGTAAGCCATACTGGGAGCAGTTTCATCCGTACGAGAAGTCAAGAGGACTGACGATAGCGCAACGCATCCGCACGTTACCTCAAGACTGGATGAGTGATACCTGTGCGAGTATGCCGACAGAGTGGCTGGCCCCTCCAGATGTAGATTTGCTTGACACCTGGTGGAGAACTGAACGTTCAAATAGGATCGCGGCCGTCGAGCAGGAGTTATAATGAATATTGCAAAATATAGTCTAGTAAAAATTACGCCAAATCCAGAGCGGATAGACTGTCTTGTTGTTGGCGTCGTTGCTTTCAGTGATCTTGGATGGGATGTGTCCTTCAGTGACGACACTGGAAAAATAACTGCGATCAATCCTAATTACCCTGTTGACTCACTTCCTGAAGTAGGAATGAGAGTTAAACAAATTGCGTCGACTTGCACAAATCTTACTCAACTTGGAGTAATGATGAAGTTGATGGGGAGTTTTTTTCATCTCGATCCATTTGAAGGCGTTTTTGCATTTTCGGATCGTGAAGAATATTTGGAGCAGATGAATCGTATAATGAGTGAGTCTGTAAATCCTCCTAAAAAAATTGTGCAAGGTATCAAGAGGGAGCGCTCAAAACTGCGCGCCAGTCTAAAGAAGCAGTTCTCTTCGTTAGGGATTCTTGCAAGTGATCCCTCGGATATAAATGATCATAAAATTGTTCAGCGATACCCAATTGAGGCTAAGCAAGGACTATATGCCGATTTTGCTTTGAAGAACTCAGTGATGCATGTTACTGAAACTGTTGATTTTACTATGTCTCAACAGGCATATACTGCTAAGAAGTACGAGGCGCAAGCTAAATGTTTAGTTCTTAAAGCGGCGTCGGAAATTTGTGGGGCTAGTACTAAAAAATACGTCATCGTTGCTGGTGGTGGGAGAAATTCCGAATCTGCCCTCAACTTACTGAAGGCAAATGCTGAGGTATATCAGTTCGAAGACCCGAGAAGAATGTCGGAATACTTGGAAAAAATTCAAACTGCTGCTTTAGGAAGGTCGCCGCTTCATTGACTTGATAATGAAAGCCCGCTAAAGCGGGCTTTTTGTTTTTATGATTGCTTGAAGCGTCTAACTACAAGATGCCCTGTTTGCCACGCTGCAGATAGGGCACCCGAGGTTCCAAAACATCACCGATTTTTTTTGAGTAGTTGCCAAATAAGATATATTATTCCTCCGCCAATTAACAGTGGAATGGTAACTGCGCTAATTGCGATAAAGACACCCAAAAGTCCCGTTCCTACGATAAACCAAACATATAAAGCAATTGGGGCGATAATGACCTCAGTAGCCGTAACGCCATCAGGTTTGCCTTTTGTTTCAGATATATTTTCGCCCCAGCTTGCAAGTATCTCGGTGCATTGAGTAACCACGGTCCTGTTCTTGGATGATAGACCAATGTTATAGTAGCGCGTTGCTTTCTGAATTTCCTCTGGACTTGAGCATTCCCTGTCTACACAGTACATATTGCCTAACTTGAAGTAGCTATCTGACTGTTCATACCGTTTTGTTATTTCCCTCAACTCGTCCGGCGAGCAGTCACGCGCCATTCGATTTCGACGAAGAATGTCCGCCAACTTTTCCGGTGCGTCGCTGAACCATAGATCCGCTGCCTTCCGGTACCAAATGATCGCTTTATCTATATCCATAGGAACTAGATCAGTCGGTAGATGCGTTGCATAATTCGACTGACCGGTGCTATACATCCCTCCTAGAATATACATAGCTGACGCAGATCCTAATTCAGCTTCCGAGTGCACGTATGCGAGCGCTTTCGCTTTATCTAAAGGAAGTAGTTCGCCGACGCAGTGCCGACGAGAAAGTTCCCGATGAGCTTCACATACACCGACTTCCGCACAACGTCTTAATAATTCATTCGATGTTTCCAGATCTTGGCTGTAGAGATGTTTGTCATTAGCGCATGCAACAAAACGAATGAGGTCCTTATCACCCGCTAAGATTGACTTCTCTAAATCTTGTAATATATTTAGATATTTTCTCATTCGCAATTTAATCTTTAAATCATGGTTTGCCGGCTGGCACCCAGACTGTTAGCGTAGCGATGAATAGCAAGCCTGCAGTCTAGCTGATGAAGTTGATTTGCCGCTTGGACACACGTGTTATGAACATGAGAGGCCGTGGTCAATAAAATCGATCAAATTCAGTTGGCGGGGGTAACGTGGTTCATCATTTCTAGAAGCTTAATTATCGCTTTTCATCAGTACGGTGCCAGAATGGCGTTGTCGTAACGCAGAATAGATAATTCGGTGAACGTTGCAAAGGCACAGTCGCGGTATTAGTCCTTCAGATATCGAAAGGCATTAGTTATCCCAGCAGGCGCATCACAGCTAGGACTGCTGTAGCAATTGACCACCCAAGCAAAATGTTCCACCGCTTGCGACTGGTCCGCTGTGTCTTAAAGCACGACGCCACCGCAATGTGAATCGCAGCAGGAGCCAGACTAGCACCGAGACCTTCTGCAACGTACCCCAAGAACGCTTGGGGATGCGAAGGAAGCACCAACAGGACCTGCATATTGAGATAGCCTACGCTGTGTTTGATCGCGTCCGCAACGGCAAGGGCTAGGGCAAAAAAAGCTAAAACAAGTGCCAGGTTGCGATTCGAGGGCAACGGTTTCGTCTCTGACAAAAGTTGTTGTTTAGTTGACATGTGCATTAGAACTGCTCCGATTTTTTTTTGATCATTACATCCTATCAATTTCTTCCTCACTGTCAATTCTATTAGTTCCTTAAACAACAGCTTTTCCAGGTGTTTAGAAACCACCGGTTTTGAACAGGCCTCATCAGCCGGCGCTACGCATGTTCATAAAATACCAATTTTACTTTTGAACGTGTTCACATGTAGAATGGACGTTATTGGACAGCGTTGGATGCTGTCGGCCAGCGGAGATTATTACTATGGCAATTTTTGGATACGGCAGGGTCAGCACGAAAGACCAAACGACGGAGAACCAGCGCCGCGAGATCGAGTCTGCCGGCTATGCCATCGTGTACTGGTATGCCGACGAAGGCATATCGGGCAAGGTTTCCGCCTCCCAGCGCCCGCAGTTCGCCACGATGCTCAGCCAGATACGCGATGGCGAGACGCTGGTGGTGACCAAGCTGGATCGCCTCGGCCGCGATGCCCAGGATGTTGGCGCCACGATCAAAGCGCTGGCCGCGCGCCGGATCGAGGTTGTCGTGCTACAGCTCGGTAAGCTGGACTTGACCAGCGCCGCCGGCAAGCTGATGCTGACCATGCTGGCCGCAGTCGCGGAAATGGAGCGTGACCTGCTGGTCGAACGCACGCAGTCAGGCCTGGCCAGGGCAAAGGCAGAGGGCAAGACCCTAGGCCGCCCGACCAGCACGACCGATGAGCAGCGCGCGGCGATGGCCAAGCAACACCAAGCCGGCGAATCGATCAGCGCCCTGGCCCGCGCATTCGGCATTTCCCGCGCCAGCGTCATGCGCGTCGTGAAGCCAGCCGCCAGTATCCAGTAAGGGGAACGACACGCGCCGTACTTACAAAATCCAGCCTCGCCCTGCCGATTTTGGGGGCGGATGGAATCTCAAGCTGTACGAAGACGACCAGGAAGCCGGCGGCGGCGCCTACCCGGTTCAGGCGGAAGACCCACACACCGGCATGGAATGGCCTCCCCGACACGGCGCGCGCACTGGCTCGTAATGGCTGCATCTGCCATGCCGGCCGCGGCGCGCCACGCTTATCTGCTGGCCTAAGCCTACAACGATGCCATGGGCAAAGGCGAATCTTGGTCCACCTGAAACTTTCAGTTACTCATAAGAAAGTGAGTACAGACACATCACAGCGGCTTCCTATGCAAAAGCCACCTATACTCTAGTCAGGAAACAATCCTTCGGGGTCAACCCCTCGCAAATAAACCATCTGCGCTGCAGAAATTTTTCCCGCATGGCGTTTGTCGATCAACTGGAAGCTGATGAGGTCACGCCGGCGTAGACCATCGGTATTCATGGCTTTCGTTGATGTGAGGCTGGCAATTGGACAACCGTTGAGATTTGATTCCTCTCTCAATGAGAACCCTTGCCGAGGCCTCGTTACATACTGAGTAATAATGATGCCCTCGCGAGGCAAGATCATTACAACTTGCAGTTCAATTTCAATCGGCACAGTTATCCGGTGAAAGGCAAAGCGCGAATGAACTCCGCAAGTCGTGTCGATTCCCGTAGCGTAAGATCTGCAGGTAATCGAAGCGTTACGCGCTGACCCGGGCGCAGTACATAGGAATGCTTAATTTCCTCATCGTCGTATTCCTCATCTTCGTCCTCTTCACTCTCGAATGGATCGGTGAATGATAGAGAGTCCGCAAACTGGGCAAGACGGTTAGCTTCGGTCTGGTTCAGGCTTGCCGGCAAATATAGGGAGATTCTTAGGTCGAGACGAAGTACAAACGAATGACGTATTGCGCGCGCTTCCGATTCGTCATCTTCATCATCATCGTCTTCCTCCTCGTCTTCTTCGTCTTCGTCTTCTTCGTCTTCTTCCTCCTCCTCGTCTTCCTCGTCTTCCTCGTCTTCTTCCTCCTGCTCGGCTTGCTCCCCAATCGCATCACCCGCATGGTAAGCGACTAGTGTTGTCTTGACTGCCCAGTCAAAACGCGACGAATAACCTTTTGAACCTCTTACGAAAATTCCACATCCTGCTTCCTGCAAGAGGCGAAACGCGGCAATTAACTCCCTATACGTAACGACAACGCCTCTCTTTTTAAGAAGGAAATGAATCCTTTTGGCGAAGCTTATCTTCGAGTTGTTCGCTCTTTCAGCTAACATATCCAGAATTGCACGGATGGTTGAGTTGCTTTCGTATAGGTCAGCCAGTTTTGCTTTGTTCATAAAGTCTTCTTATCAGTTTTACAGTTATTGTTCGATTGGTTATTTGTCAAAACCACTTTTTTATTCGTCGTAGTCGTTCACGATCTGGGGCATTTCGCTGCCGAACAAGTAGATGCCTGCACCACCACCGCGCGCCCAGGGACTCTGAACAAATGCGAGCTTTCCAAGATGCTCTAGCTCATGAGTGTTAGTGATTTCATCCCAGCGTTCAGCAAGATCACGGTAGGTACGTGCAGCAAGTTTCTGAACCCCATACCAAAGATAGAGTTCGTTCCAGGCGATGAAGGCACATCCTTTGGTTACGATTTCTTCCAAACGGGAAGTCAACAACTCATCATGGCGTTTGTCTATCTTCATTTAGTTTCGTACTTTCTTTAAATTAATTTATTTAAACAATAAATACAGTGTAAACAAAAATTTTTGTTTCATCAATGTTTTTTGTTAGATTTCGGCAGTTTTTAACTCTTGACAAAATAGGTTATCAATAGTAAAGCGGCTCGCAGCTACCCGACTGATCTTTGCATCGCAAAAATCAGTCCAAGCCGGGAAAGTTGCTGGGACGACTGGAGCAGTTAGAAGAAAGGCAGGACTTTTACCAAGGCGATCACCGCCGTGCCAGATTTGACAACAGTTGTCATCAAGGAAAGCACGATGGTCGCAGTGGCGCTCTTGTCTTTGTTGATTTATAAAAATCCGGACATAAAAAAACCGCACGGGGCGGGCAACAAAAAAGCCGCTCGAAGGCGGCTTTGATTGGTACAGTTGCAGGTAGTTTAAGCATTCCCATATGGAAACTTTGCCTGTAAAATGATTCTGTCGCCCTGCGGCATATTTTTACCTGCAACCTACCTTTTTCGTTGGAAGCCCTTCAGCGAAAGAGCGTTATCTCCAAGATTTCTTACCGCTTAGCGGGATGGATCTGAACGGCCTCACAGCCACTCAACAACTCGGCCTCTGGCCGCCTATACACAATTCTGATGTAGCCACCATCGCCCGATCATGTGCTGACATGCTCGTTTGCGATCTGCTACGTCATTTTTTTAATGCGTCACTACCCAGTAGTGACGCGGTCTCGACCCGCCATCAAACCCTAGCAACCATGCGGCTCCTGCAAACCGAGCCCGAAGTGACGCGCATTTTCCATGCGTAAAAACCACCTCAAAACCAATCCAGAAAGGAGTCCCCTGCAAGGCCTGGCGCGGCCCATAGCGCACCTATTCAGCATGCTTCACCAGGCCGAACTACCCCCCGTCTGCATGACGGCTGGCCACTCCCATCTAAACGACGTATGACCACCGTGCATGCAGCTCGGTGTTGGCAGTACCAGGATTTTTTCCCAAATTCGTGAGACTTTTTGATGGTTAAGACTTACAAGCAAAGTGACTCCACAACTGCGAAATTCATGAAGGCGGCTTTGGCTGACAAGGGTGCCGCGACGCTAACGAAGACCAGGATGCAGACCACGTTCAAGGCGCTTGAGGCCTTCGGGAAGCAGCAGCGATGGGGTGCGGTGGATCCGGCCTCGTTGACGGCCAAGCAGCTGAAGGGCTTTGTCGCAGGACGCATCGAAAAAGGCATTAGCGCCCGATCGATTCAAAACGAGATGAGCCACGTTCGGCGCGCCCTGGAGGGAGGGGGACGCGCCGAGTTCGCCCAAGACGTGTGTTCGAACAAAGAACTCGGGGTGCCATCAGGTACCCGGATGGGGTCCGGTAAAGTGGTTGATCCCGAAGTGCTTCAACGTGCATTGGAGCGGGCGCCGGCGAACACCAAGGCTCTCATCGAATTGAGTCGTAGCTTGGGCCTGCGTGAGCGCGAGGCGATCATGTCAGCCAACTCATTGCGCGAGTGGGGAAAGGCCTTAGCTCAAGGACAGCCGATTATCGTCAGGGACGGAACCAAGGGAGGGCGAGCTAGGTCCGTTGTAGTGGCTCCACAGGGCCTTGAGAGGGCCATAGGGGCCGTCAAGGCAGCGCAGACGGTGCTGGAGCAGCAGAAGTGAATCGCCCCGGCTTTCGTGGAGGCCGGTTAGTGTGAGTCAGGCCGGGATGGCTTGACCGCTCAGTTGCTTGTAATAGTTTGCCTCAGCTTCCGCCGGCGGTATATAGCCGAGTGGTTCGAGCAAGCGGTGGTGGTTAAACCAGGACACCCATTCCAGGGTAGCCAGTTCAACGGCCTCACGCGTCTTCCAGGGAGCGCGGCGGTGGATCAACTCAGCCTTGTAGAGCCCGTTGATGGTCTCGGCCAGGGCGTTGTCGTAGCTGTCGCCCTTGCTGCCCACAGATGGCTCAATGCCGGCTGCTGCCAATCGCTCACTGTACTTGATCGACACGTATTGCGAGCCCCTATCGCTGTGATGGACCAATGCGTTTCGTTCCGGCTGGCGGGCGTACAGTGCTTGCTCCAGGGCGTCGAGCACGAAGTCGGTCCGCATCGAGCTGCTGACACGCCAGCCGACGATTCGGCGAGCAAAAACATCGATGACGAAAGCCACGTAGACGAAGCCCTGCCAAGTCGAGACGTAAGTGAAATCGCTGACCCACAGCTGGTTTGGCCGCTGCGCCTTGAACTGTCGGTTGACCCGATCAAGAGGGCATGGCGCCTTCGCATCGGCAACCGTGGTGCGCACGACTTTGCCGCGCATGACGCCTCGCAGGCCGGCCTTGCGCATCAGGCGCTCCACGGTACAGCGGGCTACGTCGGTCTCCTCACGGCGCAGCTGGCGCCACACTTTGTCAGCCCCGTAGACCTGCATGTTCGCTTGCCAGACCCGTTCGATGTCGACGCTCAGCACGTCGTCGCGCTGGACACGTGCGCATCGCAACGCCGGGTTACGCTGTTGCGCCGCGTAACGCCAGTAGCCCGACGGCGCGACCTGCATCACCTTGCAGATCGGCTCGACACCGTAGGCATGGCGGTGCTGGTCGATGAATGCCCTCACGGCTTGAAGTGGCGGCCGAGCTCCGCCTGGGCGAAAAACGCACTCGCCAGACGCAAGATCTCATTTGCCTTGCGCAGCTCGCGCACTTCTCGCTCCAGCGCCTTGATGCGCTCCTCTTCGGCAGTGGTCGTCCCTGGGCGCTGGCCGGTATCACGCTCTTGCTGGCGTACCCAGCGGCGCAGCGTTTCAGGTGTGCAGCCGATCTTGGCAGCGATCGACGTGATCGCTGCCCACTGCGATTCGTACTCGCTGGCTGCTTCGCTGACCATGCGCACAGCGCGCTCAATGACTTCGGGGGAATACTTGGGTTGCTTCTTCATGGCTCCATTTTCTCAAAGAATGGAGCCTCTACAAAACCCGGGGCGATTCATAGTGGTTCTTCGGTACGCTAGCCAGCGCGCCACGCAGGTCTGCCGTCACATCTCGATCTGCCATTCCGCTAGCGACGGCGAACCGGAACACCTGACCGCATAGCTGCTTGATCTTGTGCGCAGACTCCAAAGCACCACGTGCCTCAATCTTCTGAAGCATCGCCAGCACGTCACGAGGCCCTATCACCGAAATGGGCATAGCGCCGATGATTGGGAATACGTTTCGCTCTAGCCAGGACGTATTCTTCTCTAGTGTACTCGCGGAGCGGTTAGGCGCAACCTTGTCCAGATACGCGCGGGCCATGTTCTCAAAGCTATTGGACGCCGCTAGCACCTTCGCGGCTCGTCCGTCGCGTTTGGCCTGCATGGGATCGATACCGGAGCTGACGAGCTGACGCGCCTCGTCTCGCAACTGACGCGCACGGGCGAGGGTGACGGTGGGATAGACACCCAGAGCCAGCAGGCGCTGCTTGCCGTTGAATCGGTAGCTCATGCGCCAGTATTTGCCGGATTCTTTTACATGCAAATACAGCGCAAGAGTGTCGGAATACTTTACACCGGCGGGTTTGCCAGTATGCTTGAGCTGACGGACGAAGGTATCGGTTAAGGGCATGTTGGTACTTTGATGTTCGTTGCTTGGGAGTACCAACGAAAGTACCATCAAAATTTTGGGCTGTCATGCCTTTTGATGGCACAGCCTGATGCAACAAAAAACCCGCGTCCTCTATGAGAGCGCGGGTTTCGACATTCAGTAGTACATCATGCTACAAGGTAATGGTGCCTCCGGCCGGAATCGAACCGGCACGCCTCTCGGCGCTTGATTTTGAGTCAAGTGCGTCTACCAATTCCGCCACAGAGGCCCAATAGCAGGCGCGCATCTTAGCACATCGACTGCGCAACTGACCAGTGTAAGCGACAAATTTACACGCGTGGCATGGATGGCGCAGAAAGGGTCAAGCCGGGCGCGGTCGCAAACCGTCGCCTGCCGCGTCCGATCGCTCAGCGCGCAATCCGATGCTGCAACAAGCGCAAACTCCCCACCGGCCCGATAATTTCCAGCATATGCTCGCGCACCGCGACATTGATTGCGCCTTCTTGCGCGCTCAACCAGGGCCGCGGCCGGAAGTAACGGATGCTGGTGCTGTCGGCAGCGAAGCGCCGGTAGCCCAGCGCGCCGAGCGCTTCGTCGAGCGTGCTGATCATGTAGTGGGCATCGAAGCGTGTGCGCATCTCGAAGCGCCCCGGGCCGAGCATGCATACCGGCAGCAGTCCGCCCACAATCGCCGGCAACACGATATAGGGCAGCGGCGCCTCGGGGTCGATCAGGTGCAGCGCCACGATCAGCAGGGGCAGGCCGCCCAGCAGGGTCAGCGCCCAGGGCAGGGACTGGCGCCAGGTGTCGATGCGGCGCAGGAAGCCGGGTCGTTCCCGGACGCGAACGATCTCTGAAAACGTTACACTCTTCATGGTGATCTCTCCTCACAGCATCTTGTGCAACGATTCTTGTCAACGCCATCAATCCAACTGGCGTTCACGCATCAGCCCAGGTTTGATCCTCATCGACAAAATGATTGTGACGAGCAGGATTGGGCCGGTATTTGACTCAACGCAAACAGGCGTCCTCTGTGAACAGGTTCTCATATTGGCAAGGCATGCCGCGCACAGATGAATATCGTTGCTCGCAGGCTTCAAAAAAACAAGCCGCATACGGTGCGGCTTGTCGAAGCAGGTGCTTACTGGGTCCGGCGGAATAGCCTGAAGCGCTCGTCCCGGTCCGAGGCGCGCCGGCCTTCCCACAGTGGGATCGTGTCGCGCACGCCCCATTTGCGCAGCAGCGCACGGTCATTGCGGCTGCGCATACTGTCTTGCAACAGGACATAATCGCACTTGCCGCCGGCCAGGGTGACGAATGGCAGGCGGCCATAGAAAGCCAGCGAGGCGCGCTGGGCCGGGCCGACATTGGTGTCGATACAGTCGGTGTCGGCCGGCAGGCGCGCCGCGATCTGCTGGGCCACGCCGGCATAGCTCTTGCCATAGTTTAAGTCGGGCAGGAACAATGTCATCAACAGCACCCATAACAGGATCAGGCCGCCGGACGACAGCACCACGGCGCGCCACAGCACGGACGGCTGGCGCGACAGGCGCCAGTGCACCAGCATCACCCAGCCCACGCTGGCCGCGGCCGCAACCGTGAAGGTGACGATGCCGATTTCCGGCGTGAAGCCGGGCACCAGCTTGAGGGCGTTCTTGGCCAGTTGGGCCGGCCAGCCGGTCAGCTTGGCGATCCAGAACAGCCAGATGGTGGCGCCCAGCATGGTCAGCACCATCACCGAGAACCAGTCGATGGCGTTGATCGTGCCGCGTTTCATGGTCGGCAGGCCGAAGGCGGCCATCAGGGCCAGCGGCGGCAGCATCTTGAGGAAGTCACTGTTTTCCGGCACCGGGTCGCACAGCAGCTGCAGCACCAGGGCCAGGAAGAAGAACACCGGCAGCACGATGTGCAGCATCTGCTGCTGGCGGCGCCAGGCCCAGATCGCCCACAGGGCGAACGGCCAGGCCGGCCAGAAGAACCAGATGCCGATCCGGAAGAAGGCTTTCAGCGCGGTCCAGCCGGGCAGGCCGAACTGCTCGGCGTTCCACGCCAGCCAGTCGGCGACCGGCGACAGCCCATACGGCTGCACGGCAACGGCGGGAAGGATCCAGAGCAGGGTCAGCCCGAAGCCGACGCCGGCCGCGACGGCCAGGTCGCGCAGCGCCTGGCCTGCAGGCATGTCCAGGTAGCGGGTGCAGGCGAACAGGGCGACGATCAGCACCAGCGGCGGCAGGAAGCCCTGGGTCAGCGTCAGGGCGCCCAGGGCGACGCCGACCAGCACCGCGTTGCGGATGCTGGCGTGCTCGACGTAGCGCACGGCGCGGTACAGGAAATAGGCCAGCAGCGCGCCTTGCAGGGTCGCGGCCAGGGTCAGGTGGCTCTGCAGCAGCAGGCCCAGGCTGCCCAGGTAGATCAGGACGGCGGTGTCGCCCAGCGTGCGGCCATAGTCGTCGGGCTCGGGCTGGCCGCCGAAGGCCAGGCGCAGCGGCTGCGCCTCGGCGCGGCGGCCGAGGTGGAAGGCGGTGTACCACAGCGACATCGTGCCCAGCACGAAGATGCCGATGGTCGAGACGCGTGCGGCCAGCACGTCGCCCAGGATCCAGCCGAACAGCTTGATGCAGATGGCGCCCAGCCAGAACGCCAGCGGGCCTTCGTCGACGCTGGCCAGGCCGGCGATGTTCGGGTACAGCCAGTCGCCCGGGCCGCCGTGCGCCATGGTCCACATGATGCCGAAGCTGCCGGCGTCTTCCTTCCACAAGTCGCGGCCGATCACACCGGGCAGGATGTACAGCATGCCCAGCGCGAGCAGGGCCCAGCGGGGCAGCGCCAGGGTGGCGGCGGCGGGAAGACGGACTGGTTTCATCGGCAAATCTGATGGATAAAATAACTGCGTAGTATAGCTGCGAAAAAAAAAGAAGCCGCGGAAGCGGCTTCTTTCGCGAAGCCCGGAGGCTTCAAGGAATCTACTTCGGCAATTAGCCGTTGGCGACCGAGGTCTTCGAGCCGACCGCGCCGAACTTCTGGCGGAATTTCTCGACGCGACCAGCGGTGTCGACGATCTTGTGCTTGCCGGTGAAGAACGGGTGCGATTCAGCCGACACCTCGATCTTGACCAGTGGGTAATCTTTACCTTCGTGGTTGATCGTTTCGCGGGTGTTGATGGTCGAACGGGTCACGAATTTGAAGTCGCACGACAGGTCGTGGAAGACGACTTCGCGGTAATCTGGATGGGTATCGGTCTTCATGGTTCTGCTTTCTATTGAGTTGGTAGCCAAACAGCACTTCGTCGGTCGGACTGCTTCTTGACCCGATTGCCGATCACTTGCCAGGGGTTGGACTGAACCGGAGATTATAAAGCGGTTTCCAGCGCCAGGCAATGCCAAGTAAAAAGGCAGCCCGGAGGCTGCCTTCGCACGCGTTGCGTCGGGGCGTATCAGCCGCCGCGGCGCATCATGTCGAAGAACTCGACATTGTTCTTGGTCGCGCGCATCTTGTCGAGGATGAACTCCATCGCCTCGATCTCGTCCATCGAGTACAGGAGCTTACGCAGGATCCAGATCTTCTGCAGCTGGTCGGGCTTGATCAGCAGCTCTTCGCGGCGGGTGCCCGATTTGTTCAGGTTGATCGCCGGGTAGACGCGCTTCTCGGCCAGGCGGCGCTCCAGGTGCACCTCCATATTGCCGGTGCCCTTGAATTCCTCGTAGATCACGTCGTCCATGCGCGAGCCGGTCTCGATCAGCGCGGTCGCGACGATGGTCAGCGAGCCGCCTTCCTCGACGTTACGGGCGGCGCCGAAGAAGCGCTTCGGACGCTGCAGCGCGTTGGCGTCGACACCACCGGTCAGCACCTTGCCCGAGGCCGGGATCACGGTGTTGTAGGCGCGCGCGAGGCGGGTGATCGAGTCCAGCAGGATGACCACGTCCTTCTTCATTTCGACCAGGCGCTTGGCCTTCTCGAGCACCATCTCGGCGACCTGCACGTGGCGGGTGGCCGGTTCGTCAAACGTCGAGGCGACGACTTCGCCGCGCACCGAACGCTGCATCTCGGTCACTTCTTCGGGACGTTCGTCGATCAGCAGCACGATCAAGGTGACGTCGGGGTGGTTTGCGGTGATCGCATGCGCGATGTGCTGCAGCATGACCGATTTGCCCGACTTCGGCGACGCCACCAGCAGGCCGCGCTGGCCCTTGCCGATCGGCGAGATCAGGTCGACGATGCGGCCGGTGATGTTCTCGGCGCCGTTCATGTCGCGCTCCAGGCGCAGCGGCTCGTTCGGGTGCAGCGGCGTCAGGTTTTCGAACAGGATGCGATGCTTCGAGGCTTCCGGCGATTCGCCGTTGACCTTGTCGACCTTGACCAGGGCGAAATAGCGCTCGCCATCCTTCGGCGTACGCACTTCACCTTCGATCGAGTCACCCGTATGCAAGTTGAAACGACGGATCTGCGACGGGGAGATATAGATGTCGTCGGTCGAAGCCATATAGCTCGCATCCGGCGAGCGCAGGAAACCGAAACCGTCCGGCAGCACTTCGAGCGCGCCGTCGCCGAAGATCTGTTCGCCCTGCTTGGCGCGCTTTTTCAGGATCGCGAACATCAGTTCCTGTTTGCGCAGGCGGGCTGCGTTGTCGATGTCGAGGCCGATTGCCATTTCCAGCAGCGCGGAAACGTGCATCGCCTTCAGTTCAGATAAATGCATGTGTGTGGGTGACCCGTGACGGGTGAATTAGGTAGGGGAGGGGACTGCGTGGGTTAATCAAGGCGGGAGTGTGGCTCCCGGCCGAACATGGCGGCGGCGCGGGCGCGCCGTCACCGTTATCTTATATCAGATATTGCTGTCGATGAAAGCGGTCAGCGGGCCTTTGGCGACGGCACCGACTTTCTGGGCTGCGACCTGGCCGTTCTTGAACAGGATCAGGGTCGGGATGCCGCGGATACCGAACTGGGCCGGCACGGCCTGGTTCGCGTCGACGTCCATCTTGGCGATCGTGATCTTGCCTGCGTATTCCTTGGCTACTTCTTCCAGGATGGGGGCAATCATCTTGCAAGGACCGCACCACTCGGCCCAGAAATCGACCAGCACCGGCTGCTCGGACTTGAGCACGTCGGCTTCGAAGGATGCATCGCTGATGTGTTTGATGTTTTCGCTCATGGTTTCCTCAATGTGAGGTAAGAATCGTTATTAACGCCTTGAGACTCGTCATGCGGAATGTCTCGACCGGCTACCGTGTTTACTTTCTTGCCTAATATTGCAGCTACACAATGGTGGAGGCACTGTGTGCGAATTTCAATATTGGAAGAACGGCTAGAGGGTGTCAGGCGGGGAATGAGGCGAATGATACCCCATTTTTTTAAAAAGTGTTCGGCGGTTTGTACAAAATCTCAACATGCCAGTGCCTGGCGCAACTGCTCGGGCGCGAGCGGCTTGCGAAAGGACCCGACCATCCGCAACCCGAGGGCGCGCGCCAGTTCGGCCGCCGCCTCGCGCACCCCGTCCTCGAGGGCCGACAGCAGGATCACCTTGCCGCGGTAGCCGTGGCTTGCCGCGGCCTGCAGGAACTCTATCCCATCCATCTCGGGCAGCACCAGGTCGCAGATCAGCACGTCGGGCATGAATTCGCCGAACCGGGCCAGGGCCTGGCGCGCGTCGTGTTCGAGGATGATCCTGGATATCCCGCACACACCCAGCATCTCGCGCATCATCTCGAGCAGCAAATGATCATCGTCGAGCACCATCACGTGCAGTTGCGCGGAACGCGACACGGCGGCGGCATCGGGAGGCATGTGCGTGTTATCTGGAATGGGTAATGTCGGGTCGACGGCCATTATGGCGAAAAACTGGCACTGCGGGTTGTCTCATGCTGTATTTATTTGTCAGACGCTGCCCGTGAAGCGCGCGAGGTGGCCTGGATGCCACATCGTGGCCACCGACGCCACCCGGCCGGCCGAGGTGGTGCGCCGGTGCAGCACCAGGCACGGGGCGCCGGCATCGATCGCCAGCAGGCGCGCTTCTTCCGTTGGCGCCGGCTGCGCCTCTATCGTATAGGTGGCGCCCTGCAGCGGCGCGGCCGCCATCAGGTGTTCGTTGGGCGTGATGCGCGAGAAATCCTGTTCCAGGTAGGCCGGGGCGCAAGCCGGGTTTACCCAGCGGTCCTCGAGCTGGACCGGCACCTCGTTCTCGCAGTGGACGATCAGCGAGTGGAACAGGGGCAGGCCCGATTCGAGCTCGAACTCGGCGGCCAGCGCCTCGTCGGCCGGCCTGGCCTGCAGCGCCAGCACGCGGCTCGTGTGCAGCTTGCCGCGTGCGCGGATCTCGTCGGCGATATTGCGGATCTCGACCAGGGTCGCCTGGTATTTTTGCGGGGCGACATAGGTGCCCGAGCCCTGGCGCCGCACCAGCACCTGCTCGGCGGTGAGTTCGCGCACGGCGCGGTTGACGGTCATGCGCGAGACCCCGAACTGGCGCACCAGCGCCTGCTCCGACGGCACCAGGTCGCCCTCTTTCCAGCGGCCGGAGGCGATCTCGCCAACCAGGTAATCCTTGATCTGCTGGAAAATGGGCGACTTTTCCTGCATGCTCTCTTGCGCGGTCTGTGCTTCCAAACTCATCTCCGAATGCCTGGCCTGTGCGACCGAAGTCCGATTCTAGCATCGGGATTCGAAAGCAAGACCCGGAGTGCGGGAGGGCCGGGACGGTTGTAGGATGGCGCCACTGCCTGACCACGGAGCACGGCCATGACCACGACAACTTCGCGACACCACGACAGCGCGCCGATTGAAGACAGCGACGACGCGCGCTGGGACGCCGTGCAGCGGCGCGATGCCGCCGCCGACGGCCGCTTTTATTACTCGGTGCGTACCACCGGCGTCTACTGCCGGCCCTCGTGTCCGTCACGCGGCGCCAAGCGCGCCAACGTCGCCTTCCACGCCAGCAGCGAACAGGCCGAAGCGGCGGGTTTCCGGCCCTGCCTGCGCTGCGCGCCGCACCTGCCGCCGCTGGCCGAGCGCCAGCGCGAGGCGGTGGCGCGCGCCTGCCGCCTGATCGAGGCGTCCAACGAAGCACCCGACCTCGACACCCTGGCCCGGGCCGCCGGCATGAGCCGCTTCCACTTCCACCGCGTGTTCAAGACGCAGACGGGGATTACGCCCAAGGCCTATGCGGCGGCAAAACGTGGCGCCCGCGTGCGCCAGGAGCTCGAAGGGGGCGCCTCGGTCACCGACGCGCTGTACGGCGCCGGCTACGGTTCCAGCGGCCGCTTCTATGCGGCGTCGACGCAGGTGCTGGGCATGCTGCCGGCGAACTACCGCGCCGGCGGACGCGGCGAAACGATCCGCTTTGCCGTGGCCGAATGCTCGCTGGGCGCGATCCTGGTCGCGGCCACCGAACGCGGCATCTGCGCGATCCTGATGGGCGAGGAGCCCGAGCCGCTGGTGGAAGACCTGCAGGCGCGCTTCCCGAAGGCCGCGCTGCTGGGCGCCGAGGAAGGCTTCGAGCGCACCGTGGCGCAAGTCATCGGCCTGGTCGAGGCGCCGCGCATCGGCCTCGACCTGCCGCTCGACGTGCGCGGCACCGCCTTCCAGCAGCGCGTGTGGCAGGCGCTGCGTGCGATTCCCTCGGGCCGGACGGTCACCTATGCCGAACTGGCCGGGCGGATCGGCCTGGTCGGTGGAGCGCGCGCCGTGGCCGGGGCCTGCGCCGCCAATCCGGTGGCGGTCGCGATTCCCTGCCACCGCGTGGTGGCTACCTCCGGCGCACTGTCAGGCTACCGCTGGGGCATCGAGCGCAAGCGCGCGCTGCTCGACCGCGAACGCGAGGACGCCCGGTAAATACCGCCATGCCGAAGCCGCGCCGGGCGCTATGCCCTTGGCGCGTTCTTCTATACACTCTTTCCTGCCGCGCCCACGAAGCGCGGGACCCACCACAACGGAGAGAAAAAACAGCATGCGCGCGCGCCAGAATCCCCTGCACTATTCCCTGTTCGTCCTGACTGTCCTCGGCAGCGCGGTTGGCGCGACCCTGGCACACGCCGACACCCTGGTCGACAACGCCAACGGCTACACCCTGAACACAAAGGGCGAGCTGGTCCAGTTCACGTCCATCGCCTTCGACGACAAGGGCCGCATCATCGCGGTCGGCAGCGGCGCGGATGTCGCCACCAGGGCGCCGAACGCCAAACGCATCGACATGGCGGGGCGCACCTTGCTGCCGGGCCTGATCGACGCCCACGGCCATGTGTTCGGCCTGGGCCAGCAACTGACCCAGCTCGACCTGTTCCACAGCACCTCGCTCGACGGCGCCTTGAAGGCGATCGGCGATTACGCGCGCGCCAACGCCGGCCACGAATGGATCCGCGGCCGCGGCTGGAACCAGGAAAACTGGAAGCTGGGCCGCTTCCCGACGGCGAAGGAACTCGATGGTGTTATCAAGGACCGACCGGTGTGGCTGGAGCGGGTCGACGGCCACGCCGGCTGGACCAATAGCCGTGGGCTGGCGCTGGCCGGCATCACCAGGTCGACGCCGGACCCGGTCGGCGGCAAGATCGTGCGCGACGCCAACGGCGAGGCAACCGGCGTGCTGGTCGACACCGCCCAGGAGCTGCTGACCCGCGTGCTGCCGCAGCAGACCGAGGCCGAGGGACGCGTCATGCTCGAGCGCGCGCTGGGCGAACTGGCGCGCGTGGGCCTGACCAGCGTGCACGACGCCGGCGTCGACGTGGCCCAGGACCGCCTGTACCGCGCCTATGCCGACCAGGGCAAGCTGACCACCCGGGTATACGGCATGATCGCCGGCACCGACAAGGACTTCGACCAGCTGGCGGTCAAGGGCCCGCTGAAGGATTACGGCAACGGCATGTATGCGCTGCGCGCCGTCAAGCTGTATTCGGACGGCGCCCTGGGCAGCCGGGGCGCGGCCCTGATCAAGCCGTACAGCGACGAGTCGCACTCGCACGGCCTGCTGTTCTACAAGACCGCGCAGATGGACGCGATGATGGCCAAGGCCATGCGCAAGGGCTACCAGGTCAATGTCCACGCGATCGGCGATGCCGGCAACAAGCAGATCCTCGACATCTACCAGAAGGAGCTGACGGCCACCAAGAGTGGCGCCCAGCGCCACCGCATCGAGCACGCCCAGGTGGTAACGCCTTCCGACATCCCGCGCTTCAGGACGCTGGACATCATCCCGTCGATGCAGCCGACGCACGCGACGTCGGACAAGAACATGGCCGAGACCCGCGTCGGACCCGAGCGCATCAAGGGCGCCTATGCCTGGCGCAGCTTCCTGCACCAGGGTTCGCGCATCGCCTGCGGATCGGACTTCCCGGTCGAGTCGCCGAACCCGTTCTTCGGCATCCACGCCGCCGTAACGCGCCAGGATGCGCAAGGGCAGCCGGTGGCCGGCTGGTATCCGAACCAGGCGATGTCGCTCAAGGAAGCCTTCCGCTGCTTTACCTTGGACGCCGCCTGGGCGGGGCACCAGGAACAAAACCTGGGTTCGCTGGAGCCGGGCAAGCAGGCCGACTTCATCGTGATCGACCAGGATCTGTTCCGCATGCCGACCTACGATATCCACAAGACGGGCGTGCTGGAGACGTGGGTGGCGGGCCGTCAGGTCTTCAAAAAATGATTTGACGGGGTTGTATAGACAACCTAGACTTCAGAGCAGCTTTACGGCGCGCGCCGCTGGCGTGCGCCGTGTCACCGACCGAAGGAGCCGCCATGCCCACCGATTCGTCCCGTCTCGACGACCCACGCTTTGACCCGACCCGGGTGATCCAGGCCCCGCGCGGCAGCCAGCTCAGTTGCAAGAGCTGGCTGACCGAAGCCGCCTACCGCATGATCCAGAACAACCTCGACGCCGAGGTCGCGGAAAATCCGCAGCGCCTGGTGGTTTACGGCGGCATCGGCCGCGCCGCCCGCAACTGGGAGTGCTACGACCAGATCCTGGCCTCGCTGCGCGAGCTCGAAGACGACCAGACCTTGCTCATCCAGTCCGGCAAGCCGGTCGGCGTGTTCCAGACCCACGCGGATGCGCCGCGCGTGCTGCTGGCGAACTCGAACCTGGTGCCGAAATGGGCCGACTGGGAACACTTCAACGAACTCGATCGCAAGGGCCTGTTCATGTACGGCCAGATGACGGCCGGCAGCTGGATCTATATCGGCACCCAGGGCATCGTGCAGGGCACCTATGAAACCTTCGCCGAGGCGGGCCGCCAGCACTTCGGCGGCGACATGGCTGGCCGCTGGGTCCTGACGGCGGGCCTGGGCGGCATGGGCGGCGCCCAGCCGCTGGCGGCGACCTTCGCCGGCGCGGTGTCGCTGACGGTTGAATGCCAGCAGAGCAGCATCGACTTCCGCCTGCGCACCCGCTACCTGGACAAGCAGGCGCGCGATATCGACGAGGCCCTCGCCATGATCCGCCAGCACAAGGCCGCGCGACAAGCGGTCTCGATCGGCCTGCTCGGCAATGCGGCCGAGGTGCTGCCCGAGCTCGTACGCCGCGCGCGCGAGGGCGGCTTGGTGCCCGACCTGGTCACCGACCAGACCTCGGCCCACGACCTGATCAACGGCTACCTGCCGCTCGGGTGGAGCGTCGAGCAGTGGAAGGCCGCGCAGCAAGACCCAGGCCAGCATGCGCGCCTGAAGGCGGAAGCGGCGGCGTCGTGCGCGATCCACGTGCGCGCCATCCTCGACTTCAAGGTCCTGGGCGCCTACGCCGTCGACTACGGCAACAATATCCGCCAGGTGGCCAAGGACCAGGGCATACAGGACGCCTTCGACTTCCCCGGCTTCGTGCCGGCCTATATCCGGCCGCAGTTCTGCGAGGGCCGCGGTCCGTTCCGCTGGGTGGCGCTGTCGGGCGACCCGGAAGACATCTATAAAACCGACGCGAAAATAAAAGCACTGTTCCCGCACGACGCGCGGGTGCACCGCTGGCTCGACATGGCGCGCGAGCGCATCGCCTTCCAGGGCCTGCCGGCGCGCATCTGCTGGCTGGGCCTGGGCGAGCGCCACCTCGCCGGCCTGGCCTTCAACGAGATGGTGCGCACGGGCGAACTGAAGGCGCCGGTCGTGATCGGCCGCGACCACCTCGACACCGGCTCGGTGGCCAGCCCCAACCGCGAGACCGAAGCCATGCGCGACGGCACCGATGCGGTGTCCGACTGGCCGCTGCTGAACGCCTTGCTCAACACGGCCGGCGGCGCGACCTGGGTCTCGCTGCACCACGGCGGCGGCGTGGGCATGGGTTACTCGCAGCATTCCGGCGTGGTGATCGTGGCCGACGGCAGCGAAGCGGCGGCCAGGCGCCTGGCGCGGGTGCTGGTGAACGACAGCGCCTCGGGCGTGATGCGCCACGCCGACGCCGGCTATGAAAGCGCCATCGACTGCGCCAGGCTCAACGGCCTGAACCTTCCAATGATCAAATAAACGTAGCAACCATGAACGACACCAATCAAAGCCTCACCCTGCAACCCGGCGAACTGCGCCTGGCCGACCTGCGCGCGGTCTGGGCCGGCCACCATGCCTTGAGCCTGGCCGGCGGCGCCTGGGACGCCATCGCGGCCTCGGCCGCCACGGTCGACGCCATCGTCGCCAGGGGCGACCCGGCCTATGGCATCAACACCGGCTTCGGCATCCTGGCCAAGGCCCATATCCCGCACGACCAGCTGGCCACCCTGCAGCGCAACCTGATCCTGTCGCATGCGGTGGGCACCGGCGAACTGCTGTCGGACACGATCGTGCGCCTGATCCTGCTGACCAAGATCGGCAGCCTGGCGCGCGGCTACTCGGGCGTGCGTCCCGTGATCGTCGAGACCCTGATCGCCCTGTACAACGCCAACATCATGCCGGCCATCCCGTGCCAGGGCTCGGTCGGCGCCTCGGGCGACCTGGCGCCGCTGGCCCACATGACGCTGGCGATGCTGGGCGTGGGGCCGGTGCGCCACAACGGCGTGCTGGTGGAAGCCGGCGACGCCCTGCGCGCGGCCGGCATCGAGCCGGTCACGCTGGCCGCGAAAGAGGGCCTGGCCCTGATCAACGGCACCCAGGTCTCGACCGCGCTGGCGCTGCACGGCCTGTTCATGGCCGAACGCCTGCTGGAGGCGGCGATGGTCACCGGCTCGCTGTCGGTGGATGCCGCGCGCGGCAGCGATGCGCCGTTCGACGCGCGCATCCACGCGGTGCGCGGCCAGCCGGGCCAGATCGCGGCGGCCAGGATCTATCGCGAACTGGTGGCGGGCAGCGCGATCCGCGCCTCGCACCTGGTGGGCGACGAGCGGGTGCAGGACCCCTACAGCCTGCGCTGCCAGCCGCAGGTGATGGGGGCCGTGATGGACCTGATCGCCAACGCCGGCCGTACCTTGCTGATCGAGGCGAACGCCGTGACGGATAACCCGCTGCTGTTCGAGGGTGGCGAAATCATCTCGGGCGGTAACTTCCACGCCGAGCCGGTGGCCTTCGCGGCCGACACGCTGGCGCTGGCGATCGCCGAGATCGGTGCGCTGGCCGAGCGCCGCATCGCGCTTCTGATCGACGCCAACCTGTCCGGCCTGCCGGCCTTCCTGGTGCGCGAACCGGGGCTGAACTCCGGCTTCATGATCGCCCACGTGACGGCCGCCGCGCTGGCCTCCGAGAACAAGTCCCTGGCCCATCCAGCCAGCGTCGACAGCCTGCCGACGTCGGCCAACCAGGAAGACCACGTGAGCATGGCGACCTTCGCTGCGCGCCGTCTCGACCAGATGGCGCACAATACGGCGGTCATCGTCGGGATCGAGCTGCTGGCGGCAAGCCAGGGGATCGAATTCCACCGCCCGCTGAAGAGCTCGCAGACGCTGGAATCGGTGCATGCCCAGCTGCGCCGGCAGGTCGCTCCCTACGACGCCGACCGCTTCTTCGCGCCCGATATCGAGGCCGCGCGCAAGCTGGTGGTCGACGGCGCGCTGTCGGCGTCGTGCAAGGAGTTGTTCACGGTGCTGCATCCGTAAACAGGCATTTTGCTGATCAGGGCTGTACTGATCGCACCACAGGAGGAAAGATGGCGTTCCGGTTCAAGGCAGGCAGGCTCCCCGTGCTGGTATCGATGCCGCATGCGGGCACCGATATTCCCGACGAGGTGGCGGCGACGCTGGCGCCCTGCGCCCAGGCGCGCGCCGACACCGACTGGCACTTGCCGGAACTGTACGGCTTCCTCGAAGAGATGGGCGTCTCGACCATCTCAGCGCGCTGGTCGCGCTACCTGATCGACCTGAATCGCCCGCCCGAGGACACCAACCTGTACCCGGGCCTGGACACCACCGGCCTGTGCCCGCTCGATACCTTCGGGCGCGAGCGCCTGTACCAGGAGGGCCGGGAGCCGGACCAGGCGGAGGTGGGGCGGCGCCTGGAGCGCTACTGGCGGCCGTATCACGAACAGCTGCGCGCCGAACTGGATCGGCTGAAGGCGCAGCACGGCCGCGTGGTGCTGTGGGACGCGCATTCGATCGCCTCGATCGTGCCGCGCTTCTTCGAAGGCAAGCTGCCTGACCTGAACTTCGGCACTGCCGAAGGCAAGTCATGCGCGCCGGGTCTCGAACAGGCGGTCCTTGGCGTTGCGCGCGCGCAGGAGCGTTATTCCATCGCCCTGAACGGTCGCTTCAAGGGCGGCCATATCACGCGCCACTACGGCCAGCCGTCGACTGGCGTGCACGCGATCCAGCTCGAGAAATGCCAGTGCCTGTACATGAACGAGGCGCCGCCCTTCGAATACCGTCCGGATGTCGCGGCCGGCCTGCAGCCGCTGCTGCGCGACATGATCGGCGCGGCGGTGGCGTGGGTGGGCCCATGAAGGCTGGAGGCAATGCGCTGTTCGCGCGCCATGCGCTGCTGCCGCAGGGCTGGCGGCGCGACGTGCTGCTCGAATGGGACGAACACGGCGACCTGGCCCGGGTGTCGCCTGGCGCGCCGGCGTCGCGCGCTGTGAGACAGGCCGAATACATCCTGCCCGGCATGGTCAACCTGCACTCGCACACTTTCCAGCGCGCGCTGGGCGGCCTGACGGAGCGCGCCGGCGAGGGGCCGGACAGTTTCTGGACCTGGCGCGACCTGATGTACCGCTTCGCCGCTCGCATCACGCCCGAACAGATCGAGGCCATCGCGGCCCAGCTTTTTACGGAATGCCTGCGCCACGGCTACACTTCGCTATGCGAATTCCACTACCTGCAGCGCGATGTCGACGGCGCCAGCTATGCGCGGCCGGCCGAGACGGCCGCGTGCGTGGCCGCGGCAGGGCAGGCGACCGGCATGGGATTGACGCTGCTGCCGGTACTGTACAGCCACGCCGGCTTCGGCCAGCAACCGCTCGCACCGGCGCAGGCGCGCTTTCGCACGAACGTGGATGACGTGCTCGGCATCGTCGAGTCGCTGGCACCGCTGCGTGGCGGCCAGCTGGAAGTCGGCGCCGCGCCACACTCGCTGCGCGCCGCCACGATCGATCAGGTCAAGGCGCTGGCGCGCGGCCTGCCGCACGGGCGTCCGCTGCACATCCACATCGCCGAGCAGCAGGGCGAAGTGGCGCAGTGCATGGCGCACGCGGGGCGGCGTCCGGTCGAGTACCTGATGGACCATGTGGCGCTCGACGCGCGCTGGTGCCTGGTGCACGCGACCCATGTGAACGACGCAGAAGTCGCGGCCCTGGCGCGCAGCGGCGCGGTGGCCGGCCTGTGCCCGACCACCGAGGCCAACCTGGGGGACGGCCTGTTCCCGCTGGCTCCCTTCATCGAGGCGGGCGGACGCTTCGGCGTCGGCAGCGACAGCCATGTGTCGCAAAGCCCGGTGGAAGAACTGCGCTGGCTCGAGTATGGACAGCGCCTGCTGCACCAGAAGCGCAACGTGGCCCACACGCGCGAACAGCGCCATGTCGGCGACTATCTGTGGCAGGCCGCCCTGGCCGGCGGCGCCCATGCGGCTGGCAGGCGCGTCGGTGCCCTGGAAGCCGGCAAGCGTGCCGATCTGCTGGTGCTCGACGCGAATCATCCGAACCTCGATGGCGTGAATGAGACCGAAGTGCTTGGACGTGTTGTATTCTGTGGCAACGACAACCTGGTGCGCGACGTGCTGTGCGGTGGCCGCTGGGTCGTGGAGAATGGACGCCACGTGGCGCAGGAGGAAGTCGCCCAGCGCTACCGCCAGGCGATCAGGGATTTGCGCGCAGTGACCACGCAGTGATCAATAGGTGAGCTCATGACTGTCTTGATTCCGTTTGCAGGCTTGTCCCCGGTGCCGTGGAAGAACGGCGCCGGCAGCACGATCGAGATCGCGATCGGCCCGCTTGATGCCGGTTTCGACGATTTCGATTGGCGCGTCAGCCTGGCGACCATCGCCGAGGACGGCGCCTTCTCGCCGTTCCCGGGCGTCGACCGCACGCTGGCGCTGGTCGACGGCCATGGCATGACCTTGCAGATCGATGGCGAACCGGCCCTGATCAGCGACGCCGAGCCGGTGATCGCCTTCGACGGCGGCTCCGAGGTGCAGGCCCGGCTCAACCGCGGGCCGACGCTCGATTTCAACGTCATGTCGCGCAGCGACCGTTGCTGGCACCAGTTCGGACGGCGGCGCCTGAGCGGCGACTCCACGTTCGTGGCGCGCGCCGAGGTGACGGTGCTGTTCCTGGCCGAGGGCGACAGCCTGCAGCTGGCCAGCGACGACGAGCGCATCGGCCTGGTGCGCTACGACGCCGTGATCCTCGACCAGGGCACGGTGTGGTCGCTGGAAGCGGGGCAGGCGACGATCTTCATCGTCGACGTCCACTACTATTCGGAAGACGACGACGAAGCGATGTATGACTGAGGACCGGCCCGACCTGCTGTTTACCAACGTCCATCTGGCGACGATGGAAAACGGCTACGGCGAGCGGATGGACGCCGCACTGGCGGTCAAGGACGGCCGCATCGCCTGGATCGGCGAGCGCGCCGACGCGCCGCGAGCAGGGCGGGTGCATGACTGCGGCGGCGCCTGGATGACGCCGGGCCTGGTGGACTGCCACACCCACGTCGTCCACGCCGGCAACCGCAGCAACGAATGGGAAGCGCGCCTGAACGGCGCCACCTATGAAGACATCGCGCGCCAGGGCGGCGGCATCATGTCCACGGTGCGCGCGACCCGGGACGCCAGCATTGACGCACTCGTTGAAGCAAGCCTGCCGCGCGTGCGCGCGCTGCTGGCCGAAGGCGTGACCACGCTCGAAATCAAATCCGGCTATGGCCTCGAACGCGGGGCGGAAGAACGCATGCTGCGCGCCGCGCGCCGCATCGGCGAAGTGCTGCCGGTGCGGGTGGCGACCACCTTCCTTGGCGCGCACGCGCTGCCGCCGGAATTCGCCGGCCGCCAGGACGACTACGTGCTTGACGTCTGCGAGCGCATGCTGCCGGCGCTGGCGCAGCTTGGCCTGGTCGACGCGGTGGACGCCTTCTGCGAGCGGATCGGTTTTACGCTCGCCCAGACCGAGCGCGTGTTCGAGGCGGCGCGCAAGCTCGACCTGCCGCTCAAGCTGCATGCCGAACAGTTATCGGACCAGGGTGGGGCAGCGCTGGTGGCGCGCTATCAAGGCCTGTCGGCCGACCACCTGGAGCACCTGAGCCAGCAAGGCATCGCCGCGATGGCGCGCGCGGGCACGGTGGCGGTCTTGCTGCCGGGCGCTTATTACTTCTTGCGCGAGACCGTGACGCCGCCCATCGCCGCCCTGCGCGAAGCGGGCGTGCCGATGGCGGTGGCGACCGACTGCAATCCCGGCACCTCGCCGATGACGTCGCTGTTGCTGGCGATGAATATGGCCTGCACCTTGTGGCGCCTGACGCCGCAGGAAGCCCTGCTCGGCGCGACCTTTCACGGCGCGCTGGCCCTGGGCCTGCAGGCGGAGATCGGCACCCTGACGGTCGGCAAGCGCGCCGACCTGGCGCTGTGGAAGATCGCCCGTCCTGCCGACCTGGCGTATGCGATCGGCTTCAACCCGTGCCAGGCCGTCGTCAATGGCGGCGTGTTGCGCTTACCGCATCTGCCTGGCTAGTGCGGCAATCACTGTCCTCTCCACGCAACACCTGATCGATACAGCAGTAGTCGCTTGATGGCCCGCAAACCGGTTTTCTTGCTCACCGGAGATGATGGACACAAGGCGTACACAGAGAGACAAGTGGTGACAGCGGTAAGAAAATGTAAGGTTTAATGGATCATTAAGAATGGCCGACTATAGTCATTCATGTGATTCCCATCTCCCCTCCCCATTTGCCAAAATGGGTTTGCCCACGGCGCCAAGGCCCGTGGGTTTTTCTTTGTGGGGCGCCTTAGCCCCGTTGGGCCAGCGATGCCAGGCGATCGCCCGTTACGCGGCAGATCCGCCATTCCGACAAGATATCCGCGCCCATGGCTTTATAAAATTGGATTGCCGGTTCGTTCCAATCGAGTACAGACCATTCGAAACGCCCGCATCCGCGTTCGACCGCCAGCTGCGCCAGGCGTTGCAGCATCTGCGTGCCGTATTTCTTGCCGCGGTGCGACTGCTTCACATACAGGTCTTCCAGGTATAAGCCCTTCCTGGTAAGGAAGGTCGAGAAGTTGTGGAAGAACAGGGCGAAGGTGACGACTTCGCCGTTTTCTTCTCCGACAATCGCCTCGCACGAAGGTCGGGCGCCGAACAGGCCCTCGTGCAGCAGGGCTTCGGTGGCGACCACCATGTGTTCGAGCTTTTCGAATACGGCCAGTTCCACGATCATGGCGTGGATGTGGGCGACGTCCCGTGGCTGGGCGGGGCGGATGGAGAAGGTGGTATCAAGACTCATGGCGATTCGATGGCATTGTTCAGGTTAGCGGATTGCACGCTCTTGACGGCGGGTGCGCGCACGGCCCAGGCGACGCTGGCCAGGCACAGCACCATGCCCAGGAATTCGAGCAGGCCGGGACGGTAGTCCTCGAGCAGGACCGACAGCAGCACCGACAGCACGGGCGTGACGACGCCGATGTAGACGGCCTTGTTGGCGCCGATGCGGCCGATCAGGGTGAAATAGGCAAAGAAGGCGATGACGGAGCCGAAGATCGACAGGTAGAACAGGCCCGCCCAATAGGTGGTGCCGTCGGGCAGGATGAAGGCGTCGCCATTGGCGAGCGACCACACGGCCACCATCGAGGCGCCCCACAGCATCGACCAGGCCATCGTCAGGGGCAGGTTGGAACTGTGCTCCTTGACCTTGTTGACGACGATGCTGCCTGCCGAGCTTGCCAGCGTGGCGGCCAGCGCGAGCACCACGCCGGCCAGGAAGTGGCCGTCGCCGCCTGTTTGCAGTTCATGCCAGGCGTCGCCGATCGAGTGCCAGAACAGCAGCGCCACGCCGACGGTGGCGACAGCGCCGCAAGTCCAGGTACGCCCATTGATCGCGGTGCCGAAAAAGATGCGGCTCCAGATCGGGGTCCAGAACACCATCAGCGCGAACATCACGGCCACCAGGCCGGAGACGATATGCTGCTCGGATTCATAGGTGCAGATATACGAGATGCCGAAGGTCAGCATCCCTTGCAGCGCCATCCAGCGGTGGGTGCGCCAGGGCAGCACCAGGCTGTCGCGGCGCACCAGGCAGATGGCGAACAGGGCGGCTGCAGCGAGGAAGAAACGATAGGCCACGGAAACGGCAGGAGCGGCGTGTCCCAGCTGTAGGGTGATGGCCCAGAAGGTCGAGCCCCAGATCAGTGAGGCGATGATGAAGAGGACGGGAGAAGACATCGCGGGAGTATAGTTCGCCCGCAACGTTCCTGCCGGCATCTTTCAATTTATGCCTTCACCATGTTGCATCGATAGCACAGTAGGGGGCCGTCCATGCGCTCACCGAGGACATGCGCATCAATAGGCCAGCCGCATCTTCCGATATAAAAAACTCAGTACAAATAACGGCCCGATCAACAAGAACCGCAGGTCATCGAAGAACGACGGCTTCTTGCCCTCGATATGGTGCCCAATGAATTGCCCGATCCAGGCCAGTACGAATACGGCGATCGAGGTCACCAGCACGGTCCCCTCCGGCAGCATGCTCAACAGCGTCAACATCACGGCCGCCATCACCGCCATCCCCAAGGCGAAGGCCCGCGACAGCTTGACGTAATACACCAGCGCGGCAGCCACGGCCAGCAGCGCCACACCCGGATGAATCGCCCACAGGATGCCCAGCAAGCTGAATACGATGGCCGGAATGCAGACGATATGAATCAGTTCATTGACGGTATTGCGGTGGCTCTCGGCGTAGCGGGCCAGCAGCACATCGATATCGCGCGGCGTAGAAGCATATTCCATCACGGCGGTCTCCTGTTGTTGTAGCGGCGATTCTACGCCTGCTCAGTCGCCCTGTCCGAATTGCCGGGTCCCCGAAGGCAATGCGGGTACGGGCGCCGTGGTATCGGCCGGCTGCAGGCGCAGGTTCGGGTGGTTCGCGAACAATTCCGAAATCCACTCGACGAATACCCGTACCTTGGCCGACAGGTGGCGGTTGTGCGGGTAAACGACGTGCACCGGCAGCGGATCGCAGCGCCATTCCGGCAGCAGGCGCACCATCTTGCCGGTGGCCAGGTGTTCATTGAGGAGGTAGTCCGTCATATTGATCACGCCCAGCCCCGACAGGCCGGCCTGGATGTACGCGTTCGAGTCGTTCAGCGCGATCACGCCGGGCAAGGTCATCTCGATCCGCTCGCCGTCACGCGTATAGTCCCAGTTGGCAATCTTGCCATTCTTTGCTGAAAAATAGTTCACGCAGCGGTGCCGCTCCAGGTCGCGCGGATGCATGGGCATGCCATAGCGCTCCACGTAACCGGGCGAGGCGCAGGTGACAAAATTGATCACCCCCACGCGGCGCGCGATCAGGTTGGTATCCAACAACTCCCCACCACGTACGGCGCAGTCGACCCCTTCCTCGACCAGGTCGACGGGCCGGTCCGTGGTGCCGAGTTCGAGTGTGATATCCGGATAGCGCTCGAAGAAGTCGGGCAGGGCGGGAATCAGGATCTCGGTCGACAATCCGGTCGGCGTATCCACCCGTAGCCGCCCGCTGGGACTGAACCGGTGGCGCGACAGCGATTCCTCGGCATCGCGCACGTCGGACAGGATCCGCACGCAGCGCTCGTAATAGGCGGCGCCGTCCGAGGTCACCGATACGTGACGCGTCGTGCGATGCAAAAGCTTGGAGGCAAGCGAAGATTCCAGCGCCTGTACCAGGGTCGACACCGTCGCCTTGGGCAGCTGCAAGGTCTCCGCCGCGCGCGTGAAGCTGCCGGCGTCGACCACCTGCACGAACACTTCCATGGCCTGGAGTTTGTTCATATCTTGTTCTCCGGATCAAAACGTCGCAAGGAAAAACAGCCATTGTTCAGCAATCCGAACAATCAATTCGGTATTGCTATCTTTATCTGATTGTAGATGAAGACTATTATGTGTGCATCGCAACAAAGTATTTACCCACGAACGGAGCAGGACCATGAGCCATCGGAATATTCAGAACGGAATCTTCACCACGGTAGCAGTCGCCCTGAGCGGCGCCGCCCTGGCGGCACTGCTCTGCACCGATGCCTACTCGCGCGCCGCCGGCGCCGAGGCCCGTGGCTTCCATGCGCTGTCCCTCGAAATGCAGATGAGCTGCGCCGGCGATTGCGCCGGCGTCGATGAACGCATCGTCGAGCTCCAGAAGCAGGGGGCCATCCGATGAGCGCCGTGCTGGAAGCCGCCGACCGCACCCTGAAGGTGCGCGAGCTCGAAGTCGGCGGCGCCGCCGGCCCGCTTGTAGCAAGGCTGTATGCCGCCGGCCCTGCAGTCAAGCGCGACATGCTGGTCGTGTATTTCCATGGCGGCGGCTTCGACAGCGGCGACCTGGACGAGTGCGACGACTTCCTGCGCAGCCTGGCCGAATGCGACCACCTGCCGCTGGTGCTGGCCACCACTTATACGCTGGCGACGGTGAGCCCGTTCCCGGCCGCGGTCGAGGATGCTCATGCCGTGCTGCAGTGGGCCAAGAAGAACAAGACCAAACTGGGCTGGAACGGCAAGCAGATGGTCACCGCTGGTATCGAAGCCGGCGCCAACCTGGCGGCGGTATGCGCGCTGATGTCGCGCGACCGCGGCGGCCCGGCCCTGGCCGGCCAGATCCTGGTAATGCCGATGCTCGACCCGGCCCTCTCCACGGGCTCGATGCGCCAAATGACGTATTGCGCCGATCGCGAGAAGGCGGCTACCGTATGTGCGGCTGCCTACCGCGGTTACCTGCCCCACGCGGCCGACCGCTCGCATCCGTATGCGGCGCCGTTGCACTCGAGCCGCCTCAAGAACCTCGCGCCGGCGCTGATCCTGTCGGCCGAAGATGATCCATTACGCGACGAGGCTGAACAATACGGCGCCAAGCTGATCAACGCCGGAATCTGCACCACCGTGCGCCGCATGGCCGCACCTGATCTGCAGGATCCGAACGGGCGCAACGAATGCGCCTGCAAGGTGCAGGCAATGCTCGAAATCTCCAGCTTCCTCGCGCGGCTGGAGGGGCGCGGGGGCGCTTGAGCAGCCAGCACTGAAGCCTACCTGAGGCCTGGCCGAGCCAGCCAGGCAAGCAACCGTATCGCAAGACACCGTGCCAGGCGCACCGGTGGGGGCTCTGTTGTAACTGCGTCTTTCGCAGTTTTGATGGGTAAGTAAGAGTAAATCAAAAAGGAGGGTCGCCATGATTCACAACGAGCAGGCAAGGGGCCGCCGGTTGCAAGCAGTGCGCGACTGTCCACGGGCCTGAGCCCGGCGCCGCCGGCATGAACTGACCGGCCGCGCTCTATCCAGATACTGCATTTTTTTCCGCGCTGCGGCGCGGAAGGGGCTTCTTTTCGCCAGCGTTTCGCTCGACACGACAAGTCGGCAACGCCGGACGGGGTTTTATTGTCTTTTCAATCGTCGTTAATAAAAGGGTTAATCATGAATAACCAACCAGAACTGGGCAAAACACAGGGCCTGATGCAGGGCAACCTGCGCGTGATCGTGGCCGCGCTGGCGCTCGCCGGCGTGGTCGGCGCCGGCTTGACCGGCTGTGCCGACGCCAACAGCAACGATACACCGGCAGCCGCGCCCGCCGCGCCGCCGGTTTCCGCCGCCGTGGTGCTGCAAAAACCCGTCCTCGAGACCCAGGAATTCTCGGGCCGCCTGGAAGCGATCGACGTGGTCGAGATCCGTCCGCGCGTCTCGGGTTACATCACCGCCGTGAACTTCAAGCCGGGCGCCGAGGTCAAGAAGGGCGACGTATTGTTCGTGATCGACCCGCGTCCCTACCAGGCCGAGTCCGACCGCACCCAGGCCGCCGCCGCCGCCGCCCGCGCCAGGGCCGACCTGGCGCGCCTGGAACTGCAGCGCGCCGAGCGCCTGCTGGCCGACAAAGCCATCGCCCAGCGCGAGTTCGACGAACGCGACGCCGGCCAGAAGGAACTCGACGCCAGCGCCCGCGCCGCCGCCGCCGAGCACGAAGCCGCGCGCCTGAACCTGGCCTACACCCGCGTCACCGCACCGATCGACGGGCGCGTCTCGAAAGCCGAAATCACCCTCGGCAACCTGGTCGACGCCAGCGCCGTGCTGACCTCGGTCGTGTCGCTGGACCGCATCTACGCCAGCTTCGACGGCGACGAAGACACCTATCTGCGCGTGAGCCGCCGCACCCATGCCGGCAACCCGGTCGACGTCAAGGTCGGCCTGGCCGGCGAGGAGGGCTTCCCGCACAGTGGCAGGCTCGAATTCGTCGACAACCAGCTCGACAGCCGCAGCGGCAGCGTGCGCATGCGCGCCACCCTGGCCAATGCCGAGCGCCAGCTGGCGCCAGGACTGTTCGCCCGCGTGCAGGTCGCCGGCGGCGTGCCGAGCCAGCAGATCCTGATCCAGGACCGCGCCATCGGTACCGACCAGGACCGCAAGTTCGTGTACGTGGTCGACAAGGACGGCAAGGCCGAATACCGCGCCGTCAAGCTCGGGCCGCTGGACGACAATCTGCGCGTCGTGCGCGAAGGCCTGAAAGCAGGCGAGAAGATCGTGGTCAACGGCCTGCAGCGCGTGCGTCCCGGCGCGCCAATCGCGGCGCAAACCGTCCCGATGGTGGCGCCAGCCACACCCGCGGCCGCCGCAGCGACGCCGGCCAAGGCCGACAAGCTGGCGCTGGCCGATACCAAGGAGTAAGCGGCCATGAACTTCTCTCGATTCTTTGTCGACAAGCCGATCTTCGCGGCGGTGCTGTCGGTGATCATCTTCGTTGGCGGCCTGATCTCCATCTTCATGCTGCCGATTTCCGAATACCCGGAAGTGGTGCCGCCATCGGTGGTGGTGCGCGCCCAGTATCCTGGCGCTAACCCGAAAGTGATCGCCGAAACGGTGGCCACGCCGCTGGAGGAACAGATCAACGGCGTCGAGGACATGCTGTACATGTCCTCGCAGAACACCTCGGACGGCGCGCTGGCGCTGACCGTGACCTTCAAGATCGGCACCGACGTCGAACAGGCCGAGACCGCGGTGCAGAACCGGGTCCAGCGCGCCTTGCCGCGTCTGCCGGAAGAGGTACGCCAGATCGGCGTGACCACGGTGAAGTCGTCGCCCAACCTGACCATGGTGGTGCACCTGAATTCACCGAACGGCCAGTATGACGACCTGTACCTGCGCAACTACGCGGTGCTGAACGTGAAGGACCAGCTGGCCCGGATCAAGGGCATGGGCGAGGTGCAGCTGTTCGGTTCGGGCGACTACGCGATGCGGGTTTGGCTCAATCCGCAGAAGGTGGCCGAGCGCAACCTGACCGCGGGCGACGTCGTCGACGCGATCCGCGAGCAGAACGTGCAGGTCGCGGCCGGCGTGATCGGCCAGGGACCGGCGAAGGACGCCGACTTCCAGCTGACCGTCAACACGCAGGGCCGCCTGCAGAGCGTCGAGCAGTTCGGCGACATCGTCCTCAAGACCAATGCCGATGGCGGCACCACCCTGCTCAAGGATGTGGCGCGCCTGGAACTGGGCTCGAGTTCGTACGCCCTGCGTTCGCTGCTGAACAATAAGTCGGCGGTCGCGATCCCGATCTTCGCCGCCCCTGGCGCCAACGACCTGCAACTGTCCGCCGACGTGCGCGCCACGATGGACGCGCTGTCGAAAGACTTCCCTGAAGGCGTCAAGCACTCGATCGTGTATGACCCGACCCAGTTCGTGCGCGAGTCGATCGACTCGGTGATCAAGACCCTGTTCGAGGCGGTGGTGCTGGTGGCCCTGGTCGTGATCATCTTCCTGCAGACCTGGCGCGCGTCGATCATCCCGCTGCTGGCGGTGCCGGTATCGGTGGTCGGCACTTTCGCCGTGATGCTGGCGTTCGGCTTCTCGATCAATACGCTGTCGCTGTTCGGCCTGGTGCTGGCGATCGGTATCGTCGTCGACGATGCCATCGTGGTGGTGGAAAACGTCGAGCGCAATATCAGCGACGGCCTGACGCCGCACGACGCGACCATCCAGGCGATGAAGGAAGTCAGCGGCCCGATCATCGCGATCGCCCTGGTGCTGTGCGCCGTGTTCGTGCCGATCGCCTTCGTTGCGGGCCTGACCGGCCAGTTCTACCGCCAGTTCGCCCTGACCATCGCGATTTCGACCGTGATCTCGGCCTTCGTGTCGCTGACGCTGGCGCCGGCCCTGTCGGCCGCGATCCTGCAGCCGCACGGCGCCAAGAAGGACCGCCTGACGCGCATGATCGACAGTGTGTTCGGCCGCTTCTTCGCCGCGTTCAACCGGTTCTTCGGCCGTTCGTCCCAGAAGTATGAAGGCGGCGTGAAAACCGTCCTGCGCCGCAAGACCGCCTCCATCGCCGTCTACCTGCTGCTCGGCGTGGCCGCCGTGTTCGTGTTCAAGTCGGTGCCGCCGGGCTTCGTGCCGCAGCAGGACAAGGCCTACCTGATCGGCTTCGCCCAGTTGCCCGACGCCGCCTCGCTCGACCGTACCGACGCCGTGATTCGCCAGATGTCGAAGATCGCTCAGGAGATTCCTGGCGTGGAATCGTCGATCGCCTTCCCCGGCCTGTCGATCAATGGCTTCACCAATGCGCCGAATGCCGGCATCGTGTTTACCGGCCTGAAGCCGTTCAGCGAGCGCAAGGGCAAGGAGCAGAGCGCCGACGGCATCGCCGCCGAGATCAACAAGCGCATGGGCGCGGTGGAAGACGCCTTCGTGCTGGTGCTGTCGCCGCCACCGGTGAATGGCCTGGGCACCACCGGCGGCTTCAAGATGATGATCGAGGACCGCGGCAACGTCGGCTACGAAGAGCTGTACAAGGCGGTGCAGGCGCTGCAGGCGCGCGCCTGGCAGACTCCCGAGCTGGCGGGCGTGTTCTCGGGTTACCAGATCAACGTGCCGCAGCTGTTCGCCAACATCGATCGCGTGAAAGCCAAGCAGCTGGGCGTGTCGCTGGCCTCCATCAACCAGACCTTGCAGGTGAACCTGGGTTCGATGTACGTGAACGACTTCAACCAGTTCGGCCGTACCTACCAGGTACGGGTCCAGGCCGACGCCGAGTTCCGTTCGCACCGCGAGCAGATCGAACAGCTGAAGGTGAGGAGCAACACCGGTGAGATGATTCCGCTGTCGTCGGTGATGCGCGTGACCGATACCTATGGTCCGGACCGCGTGACGCGTTACAACGGCTACGTCGCGGCTGAACTCAATGGCGGCGCGGCCCCCGGGATCTCGAGCGGCCAGGCCCAGGCCATCATGGAGCAGCTCGCAAAAGAGACGCTGCCGAAAGGCGTGAGCTACGAGTGGACCGAACTGACCTACCAGGACATCCTGTCGGGTAATACCATGATCTATGTGTTCCCGCTGTGCGTGCTGCTGGTGTTCCTGGTGCTGGCGGCCCAGTACGAAAGCTGGACCCTGCCGCTGTCGGTGATCCTGATCGTGCCGATGTCCATCCTGTGCGCGCTGCTGGGCGTCAAGCTCACCGGTGGCGACAACAATGTGTTCACCCAGATCGCCCTGTTCGTGCTGGTGGGACTGGCGTCCAAGAACGCGATCCTGATCGTGGAGTTTGCCCGCGAACTCGAAGACCATGGCCGCACCGTGGTCGAAGCGGCCCTGGAAGCTTCCCGCCTGCGTCTGCGTCCGATCCTGATGACGTCGATCGCCTTCATCGCCGGCGTGGTGCCGCTGGTGTTCTCGAGCGGCGCCGGCGCCGAGATGCGCCACGCGATCGGTATCGCCGTGTTCTGGGGCATGCTGGGCGTGACGTTCTTCGGCCTGTTCCTGACGCCGCTGTTCTACGTGCTGCTGCGCATGCTGGCGAAACGTTTTGAAAAACCTGCGAAGGCGCCCGCCGTGGCGCACAGCGCGGAAGGAGTACATTGAGATGAATAATCCCTTCATTCGGCGCGGCGTCGCGCCGCTGCTGGCGGCCCTGCTGCTGAGCGCCTGCGCCACGCCCGATTTCGTCCAGCCGCAGGTGGCCACCCCGGCCGCCTTCCGCGAGTCGCAGGCGCCGACAGCGGCAGACCTGGAAGTGGCGGGTGCCGACGGCTCGCGCTGGAAGCCGGCGCAGCCGGCCGAGGCGCAGCCGCGCGGCCAGTGGTGGCTGGCCTTCAACGACCCGGCGCTCACCGCGCTGATCGAGGAAGCCGCCGCCAATAACGCCAACCTGTCGGTCGCTGCCAGCCGCGTCAAGCAGGCGCGGGCCATCGCCGGCATCGCCGAAGCCGACCGCATCCCGCAAGTGGGGATCGGCATCGGCGCCCAGCGCGCCCGCCTGTCGCCGCTGGAATCGAGCCTGCCGCAGGGCAGCGACACCGAAGCGCGCAACAGCTATACGGCGCGCCTGTCCGCCAGCTACGAGGTCGACCTGTTCGGCCGCGTGGCGGCCGGCGTGTCGGCGGCGCGCGGCGACGCGGCGACGTCGGAAGCGAACTTCCGCTCGGTGCTGCTCTCGCTCCAGGCCGACGTGGCCCAGACGTACTTCAGGCTGCGCGCGCTGGACGCCGAACTCGAGACGGTGGCGCAGACCGTGCGCCTGCGTGAAGAAAGCGTGGGCGTGACCCAGCGCCGCTTCGACCTGGGCGACATCGGCGAATTCGACCTGTCGCGCGCCCGCACCGAGCTGGCCACGGCGCGCGCCGAAGCGATCGGCGTGCAGCGCCAGCGCGCCACCACCGAGCATGCGCTGGCGGTCCTGCTGGGCAAACCGGCGGCCGACTACGTGGCCGGCCCTAGCCCGCTGCTGGATGCGAGCCTGATGCCGGCGATCCCGGCCGGCCTGCCATCGACGCTGCTCGAGCGCCGTCCCGACATCGTCGCCGCCCAGCGTGCGATGGAAGCGTCCAACGCCCGCATCGGCGTGGCGCGCGGCGCCATGTTCCCGGCGCTGACCATCAACGCCGATGGCGGCGGCGTGGGCGGGGTGTTCTCGGAAGTCTTCAAGTGGAGCAGCCGTTCGTGGGTGATCGGGGCGCTGGCGTCGATGCCCCTGATCGACGGCGGCCGCAACCGCAACAACGTGGTGCGCAGCGAAGCGGCGCTCGAAGAATCGGTCGGCGCCTATCGCCAGAGCGTGCTGGTGGCGTTCGCCGAAGTCGAGGACAACCTGTCGGGCCTGCGCATCCTGGCCGGCCAGTCGGCGCAGATCGACGCCGCCGTGGTATCGGCGCGCCGCTCGGCCGACCTGGCGCGGAAACTGTATGACGCTGGCCGGTCGAGCTACCTGGAGCTGCTCGATGCGCAGCGCAACCTGGCGGCGGTGGAGCGTACCGCGGTGCAGCTGCGTGGTGATCGCGCATTGACGACCGTGGCGCTGATCCGGTCGCTGGGTGGCGGCTGGGATGCGCCGCAGGCACAAGGCGCGACGCTGGCCCAACGATGATCTGACTACCCCCCTGGCAAAGTTGTTTGCCCTTTGCGGCGGTGCGTGCGAGCGTACCGCCGCTTTTTTCATCTGCTTGCAGGACAGCCGTATGCGGCGCGCTACAATGCGGCCATGTCGAGCGCACCTTCCTCTTTGCTGACCGGCCTGGCCCCCGTGATCGATGCCGGCGTACGTATTCTTGTGCTGGGCAGTTTCCCGGGCGCCGCCTCGCTGGCAGCCGGCCAGTACTATGCCCATCCACGCAATCAATTCTGGCGTCTGATTTCAAGCGTCGTGGACGCCGACCTGGCAGCGCTTCCCTACGCCGAACGCCTGCCTCGCCTGCTGGCGCATGGCGTCGGCCTGTGGGATGTGCTGGGCGAATGCGAACGTGCCGGCAGCCTCGATTCGGCGATTCGCAAGCCGGCCGCCAATGACTTCGAGCGGCTGCGTGAAATGTGCCCGCTGCTGGAAACGGTTGGCTTCAATGGCCAGGCGTCGGGTAAGTTCGCTCCGCAGTTTTCGGCCGCTGGCTATCGTACTGTCGTGCTGCCATCGAGTTCACCTGCGCATATGGCGATGTCTTTCGATCAGAAGCTGGACATCTGGCGCACATTGCGGGACAGCGAGTAGCGATTTATCGCAGTCGCGTCCCCGTCGTCGCCACCTTGCGCAAATACGCCAGCTTGGCCGAATACACCTCGCGCATATCCCCGCGCGTGCTGTGATCGACCGCCAGCGCGATATGCTCGCGCGCATCGCCCAGGTGTCCCAGCTTCAGGTGCGCGATCCCCAGCCAGAACCTGAACTCATCGTTATACGGCGCGCGCCGCACCTCGCGCGCGAAGTGCGCCACGGCCTCGTCGAAGTCGCCGGCCTTGAGCGCCACCATGCCCTTGTCGAAGTAGTAGTAGGGCGGTGTCGGCTCGATCGAGGCGATCCGCCTGGCCAGCGCCTGCGCTTCCTGCGGCCGGCCCAGCGCCAGCAGCAGCGGTTCGAGGTTGCGCAGCACTGACAGGTTCTCGGGCTCGCGCGTGAGCGCGGCCTGGAAGGTACTCTCGGCCAGGGCCAGCTCACCGTGGCGCTGGTAGATCACGGCCAGCGTATTGAGCGTGGTCGCCGTCCCCGGCTTCGCCACGACGGCCGCGCGCGCCCACCAGTAGGCGTCATCGATGCGGTCCTGCACCAGCGCCTCGGCGGCCCGGTTATTCAGGTACAAGGCGACGACGTCTTCTTCGTCCAGTTCGCGCGTGCGCAGGCTCGCCGCTTCGTCGCGCGGGATGAAATCGACTACCAGCACGCGGTTGGGATCGTAGCCGCGCAGGGCATCGCCCGGACGCTGGCCCAGGCCGATGTTGATGTGGGCGCTCGACAGATACAGGCCGGCGGTGCGGCTCCAGCTGTTCTCGACTTCCACGCTCTGGAAGTGCACCGGCATCCCGAGTTGCTTTGCGAAGGCGGCCGTCATGATGACCAGCGACAGGCAGTTGCCCATGCGCGCATCATAGGTTTCGCTGGCGGTGCGGGTGATGCGCGATTCGTATTCGAGCTTCAGGTCGCTCTTGCTGTACAGCGCGTCGATCAGGCCGTGGCGCATGCCCTTGCTGCGCAGGCGCTGGGTGAAGGCGGCGCTGTGCAGGTAGTCGCGCATGGCGGGGCTGAGCGTGAACAGGTCTTTCGCGCCGACCGGTTCGGACGGCGCCGCGAAACGGTCATCGGCGAACAGCGCGGGCGGCGGTGTGGGAGCGGGGGCGGTGCTGGCGCAGCCGGCCAGCAGCAAGGATAGCGACAGCCATCCGATGGCGAGGGTGTTCATGTCTCCTCCCTGTGCGCGCGGGTATTTACATCCCAGTATCCGCTCGCGCCAGGCAGAAGTAAAGCACGTCAATCCTCGTGGAAGGCTTCCAGCAACTCGTCCAGGATCTCGGCGGTTTCTTCGTCCGACAAGCCGAGATAGGCGCAGGCCGCGGCGCCGCCCTTGTTCCATTCGTTCGACTCGGCATGACCCTGGTAGCGGCAGATCGCGTTCTCGGCCAGCAGCGACAGCGCGACCAGCGAGCGCACCTGCGATGCCGTCGATGCGTCTTCGATCACCGCGTAGTCGTGATGGTGCAGGATGGCCCAGGATACCTGGTCCGACAGGCCCCAGTTACGCGCCAGCAGGCAGCCGACGGCGGCGTGGCTGGTCTGGTGGCGCTCCACTTCGAGCGCGGTGAAGGGGCGGGCGGCTTCGAGCGAAGCCGCGCCATAGGTCACGTTGTAATCCTTGAAACGGTCCATCAGCAGCGGCACGCCGGTGTCGCAGAACAGGCCGAAGGTATGCGCCACGTCCGCCTCGCCGATCCGCAGGCGGCGCGACAGGAACACCATCGCCTGTGCGCGGCGGGTGGAGATGTCCCAGAAGCTGGCCAGGGCCGCGCTGTTGGCGGGAATCGCCTGGCGCGCCAGCAGCCCGGTCATCATGGCCGCGACCTGGTTGATGCCGAGGAACAGGATGGCTTGCTCGATCGACTTGGCCTTGTGCCGGCCGCCATAGATGGACGAATTGGCCAGCTTCAGGAGCGCGCCGGACATGCCGACGTCGCTTGCCACGGTCTTGCCGATGGCGTCCAGCGAGGGGTCTTCGGCCGCCAGTTCGCGCTGCAGGTCGGCGAGCAGACTTGGCCGCGGCGGGATGCGGATCGACTTGATCAGGGCATCGACCTGGTCGATCTGCGGGATGGGCTCGACGGCGGTGTTCATGGAAATGGAGGGCGCGAATATGCTTCGCGGAAATGCGGAGGACGTCGTCACTATACCCGAGTCATTTCGATATTGCAGCAAGGCAATGTCATTATCACTCTGTTCTTGTATCTATTTCACCAAAACGGCGGGTCGTCCTGTCCCGCGCTAGAATCGGCGCATGGCTATTTCTACAATTGCAGGGATTGATTTTTCGAAGCCGGCGGACGTCGTCGCGCAGCAGCTGATCGGTGTCACGGTGCTGGTGGACGGCGTCGGCGGCCGCATCGTCGAGACGGAAGCCTATGATCATGAGGACCCGGCCTCGCATGCGTATTCCGGACCGACCGAGCGCAATGCGTCGATGTTCGGGCCACCCGCGCATGCCTATGTTTACAGGTCGTACGGCATTCACTGGTGCCTGAACTTCGTGTGCCAGGAGGCCGGCCATGGCGCCGGGGTGCTGATCCGCGCGCTGGAACCGGTGGCGGGACTCGACGTCATGCGCGCGCGGCGCGATGCGATCGACGAGCGCCTGCTGTGTTCCGGGCCAGGCAAGCTGTGCCAGGCACTCGGTGTGACGCGGGCGCTCAATGGCAAGGCGCTGTTCGAGGCGCCGTTCGAGCTGCTGCCGGCCGAGGCGGGATTGGCGCTCGTGGCTGGGCCACGCATCGGCATTTCGAAGGCGGTCGATGTGCCGTGGCGGTTCGGCTTGGCGGGGTCGAAGTTTGTGAGTCGGCCGTTCCGGTGAAGCGAAGCACCCGCTAAGGCGCCCGCCAGGGCGCCCGGCGAGGACGGGTGCGACGTGCTGACAGTCGAGCCTATCCTGGCTCGGCAGTATTCAGGCGCGGCGGCGCGTGAAAGCGGCGGGGAGGGCGCGCACTGGACCGCCCCGCATCACACTGCCCGGTGCGCGCCGTTCGCTCACGCCCTGGAAGCCGGCGTCCCGCGATTCCTGCGCTACCGGTGCGTGCTGCGCTTCGGCATCGAAGCCCGGCGCGATGCGGAAGATCGCCACCGCCTTGGCCAGGTTGACGGTCTGCTCGTGCAGGCTCTCGGCCGCCGCCGCGGCCTGCTCGACCAGGGCCGCGTTCTGCTGGGTCATGCCATCCATTTGCCCGACCGCGCGATTGACTTCGGCGATGCCGTCGGCCTGTTCGGTGCTGGCGATGCTGATGCGGCCGATGATGTCGTTCACCTGGCGTACCGAGGACACGATGTCGCCCATGCTGGCGCCGGCTTCGCTGACCGCGGCGTTGCCGCGTTCGATGATGCTCACCGAGTCGGCGATCAGGCCCTTGATTTCCTTGGCCGCCGCCGCCGAGCGCTGGGCCAGCGTGCGCACCTCGGACGCCACGACCGCGAAGCCCCGTCCCTGTTCGCCCGCGCGCGCCGCTTCCACCGCCGCGTTCAGGGCCAGGATATTGGTCTGGAACGAGATGCCGTCGATGACGCCGATGATCTCGACGATCTTGCGCGAACTCGCCTGGATCGATTCCATCGTCGTCACCGCCTGCTGCACCGCCTGGCCGCCGCGCGAGGCCAGTTGCGCCGCTTCCGCCGCCAGTTCGGAGGCCTGGCGCGCGTTGCTGGCGTTGTCCTTGACCGCCGTGGTCAGGGTTTCCATGGTGCTGGCGGTCTGCTCGAGCGAGCCGGCCTGCATCTCGGTGCGGGTCGACAGGTCGAGGTTGCCGCTGGCGATTTCCTGCGACGCCGTATCGATCGAGCGCACCGCATTCATCACGCTGTGCAGGGCCGCGTTCAGGCGCGCGATGGTGTGGTCCAGTGCGCGCGCGGTGTCGTCGATCTCGTCGCGTCCACGCGCCCTGAGCGGCGGCGCGTCGAGCCGGCCCTCGGCCAGTTCGCCGACGGTGCGCGCGATCGCGTTGATCCCGGCCAGCATCGAGCGGCGCACCAGCATCGTCACCACCAGCGACAACCCGATCGACAACAGCACCAGGCCGGCCATGCTCCATCCCAGGCTGCGAAACTCCGCCTTGGCGGCGGCGTGCGCGTTCTCGCTCATCTTTTTCTCGAGCTGGGCCAGGCGGATCAACTCGGCGTCGAGGGCGCCGAACTGCTGCTCGGCCTTCTGCATCGCGTTGGTGGCGATCGACTGGTCGACCGAGGCCATTTCGACCGTCTCGCCGACCGCCTTGCGGTAGCGCGCGAGCGCCGCCTGCGAGGCTTCGATCGGCGCGCGTTCATCCGGCTCGGCGCCGTGGGCGAACTGGCCCAGCCTGTCGCCGATGGCGGCGTGTCTGCGCCCGATGTCCGCCGTCAGGGCCGCCAGCCGGTTCCGGGCGAAGCTGCCGTTGACCCAGGCCAGCAACTGGTAGGTGTTGGCGTGCGCGAAGCGCGCCTCGCCGGCGACGTCGGCCACCGCCTGCAGGCGCGCCGCGCGCACCTGCACCATGTGTTCGAGCGACGCGTTCTGGCGCACCATGCCGTAGTAGGCGGCTGCCGAGAGCAGGGTCAGCAGGACGAGCACGAGTCCCGGGGCCAGCAGCAGTTTCTGGCCGATCCGCAGTTTGTTCAGCATGGGAATCACTCCGCAAGAATGGCCGCCAGCACGGTGCGCGCTGGCGGCGGGGCAGGGCTTACTTCTTGTAGATGCCGGCTTCGAGTACCACGTCATCGACCAGCAGGATATACGTGGTCTTCGGCTCGATCTTGCCGCTCGTCGGGTTCTTGTACTGGTAATCGACCCACCCCTTGCCCTTGGCGGCGGCCAGTTCGATGATCTCGCGCCGATACTTCTTGCCGTTCGCATCCGGCACGTCGGTCAAATCCTTGCCGACGATCGACGGGTTATAAGGGTGGGCCAGCACGATGCCGGTCTTGACGTCGCGCAAATCGACATACAGCGCGCCCTGGACGAAACTCGGGTCCCTGGCATTAATCAGCTTCATCATCTGCGCCTTTCCCTTGGCCTTGATCAGGGCGGCGCCGCGCTCGGCCATCGCGACGGCGTCTTTCTCGGTCGGCTCATTGGCCAGGGCAGTGGCGCTGGCCAGTCCCAGGCACAGGGCGGCGGCAGTGGCGATCATCTTCATGGGCGGCTTCCTTTTCGTGTGTCTTCCGTGGAATATTTCTCAAGTGCACGTACTAATGTAGCGAGCCGCGCTCACGCCGGATTGCGTTCGCACAAGGGCAGATACCGAGCGCCGTCCGCGTTGTACCGTTGCCTCATTCGTGGCTACTACGGCGCAGGTTTGTCGCCGCCCGGCATCGGCGCATACTCAGGTTGATTGATGGCAATTCCTGTGCATGGGCGTTCCCTAAGATGAATGCTTCCCGGCAAGTCGCTGCCGGTCCCATCATCCCCCTGGAGAATCCTCGTGGCCACGACTGCATCGACGCCTTCCAAGTTCAAGCCTTACACGCGCCAGACCGTCGTCACTTCACGCCAATGGGAACGGCTCACACCCGAGCTGCAGGAAGCCGTACAGGTGGTGTCCCATGTGCTGCCGTTTCGCACCAATGCCTATGTGATGGATGAGCTGATCGACTGGAAGCGCGTGCCGGACGATCCGATCTACCGCCTGACCTTCCCGCACCGCGACATGCTGCCGGCCCAGGAATACGCGCAGTTGCGCGAGCTGGTGCTGTACAGGAAGGACGCCGCCGCGATTGCGCGCCTGGCGCACGCCATCCGCATGCGCATGAACCCGCACCCGGCCGGCCAGATGACGCACAACGTGCCGCGCGTGAACGATGCGCCGCTCAGGGGCCTGCAGCACAAGTACAAGGAAACGGTGCTGTTCTTTCCCAGCGCCGGCCAGACCTGCCATGCCTATTGCACCTTTTGCTTTCGCTGGCCGCAGTTCGTCGGCATGGAAGACATGAAGTTCGATGCGCGCGAATGCGGCGAGCTGGTGGCCTATCTCGAGATGCATCCGGAGGTAACCGACGTCCTGATCACCGGCGGCGACCCGATGATCATGAATACGCGCTCGCTCGCCGAATGCATCGAGCCGCTGCTGGCGCCCGAGCTGGCCCACATCCAGAACATCCGCCTCGGCACCAAGTCGGTCGCCTACTGGCCGCAGCGCTTCGTGTCGGACAAGGACAGCGACGACTTGCTGCGCTTGTTCGAGAAGGTGGTGGCGAGCGGGAAGAACCTGGCCATCATGGGCCACTACAACCACGCGGTCGAGATCCGCCAGCCGATCGCCCAGCAGGCGGTCAAGCGCATCGTCGGCACCGGCGCTACCCTGCGCATGCAGGGCCCCCTGATCCGCCACATCAACGAAGACCCGAAGAGCTGGGCCGAGCTGTGGACTACCGGCGTGCGCCTGGGCGCGATCCCCTATTACATGTTCGTCGAGCGCGACACCGGCCCGCGCGACTACTTCGCCCTGCCGCTGGCGCGCGCCCACGAGATCTTCCAGCAGGCGTATTCGATGGTTTCGGGCCTGTCGCGCACCGTGCGCGGGCCGTCGATGAGCGCCTTCCCCGGCAAGGTCGTCATCGACGGCGTGGTGACCATCAATGGCGAAAAGCTGTTCGCGCTGCAGTTCCTGCAGGCGCGCAATCCCGAGTGGGTGCGGCGCCCGTTCTTCGCCAAGTACGACGCCAATGCGACCTGGCTCGACCAGTTGACACCCGCCTTCGGGCGCGACCGCTTCTTCTTCGAGCTGGAAAGCGGCGCCCCGCTGCCCGGTCCCGGCGGGCGCGTGATCCCGCTGGTGCCGCTGGGCGAGCGCGGCGCCGCCCAGCCCGACGCGGCGTGAGCGACAAGCCGGGTCCGGCGATGCCGCCCGCTTGCGCCCTGGCGGCGCCTGGCCCCCTGCGCCGGTCCGGCGTAGGGGTATTCCTCTACGTGTTCCTGCCGTTCGCGCTGGGGCACTTCCTGTCTTCGCTGCTGCGCAACGCGAACGCGGTGCTGGCCCCGCACCTGGTGGGCGCGCTGGCGCTCACGCCGGGCCAGCTCGGGCTGCTCACCAGCGCCTTCTTCTTCACCTTCGCCCTGGTCCAGCTGCCGGTCGGGATGGCGCTGGACCGCTACGGGCCGCGCCGCGTGCAGGTGGCGCTGCTGCTGCTCGCGTCCTGCGGCGCGCTGCTGTTCGCGCACTGCAGTACCTTTCATGGCCTGCTGGCGGCGCGCGCCGTCATGGGCTGCGGCCTGGGCGGCTGCTTCATGGCGGCGGTCAAGGCCTTGTCCACCTGGGTCGCGCCGGATAGGCTGGCGTCGGTGCACGGTTACCTGATCGCGGTGGGTGGCATGGGTGCGGCCAGCGCCACCATGCCGGTGCGCGCCGTGCTCGAATACACCGACTGGCGCGGCCTGTTTTGCCTGCTGGCGGCGCTGGTGGCCTGTACCGGGCTGTTGATCGCGCTGCTGTATCCGAAGGCCGATGGTCCGGCAGCGCAGCGCGGCCCGCTGCTGCCGGCCCTGCGCGAGGTGTGGCGGGCGCCGGGCTTTCGCGCGGTCTCTTCGCTGGTGCTGGTCCCGCACGCGGTGTTCTTCGGCGTGCAGGGCTTGTGGATCGGGCGCTGGCTGCTGGATGCGGGGCGCTTCTCCGAGCCCGCCGTCGCCTACCTGCTCTACCTGGGCATGGCGGCGGTGGTGTTCGGCGCGATCGCGGTCGGCATGGTCACCGAATGGGCCGGGCGGCGCGGCATGCCGCCACTCGACGTGGCGGCGGCCGGCATCACCTTCTTCATTCTCGTGCAGGCGGCCATGGTGGTCGACCACCGGCCCAGCTTCGCGGTGCTGTCGGTGATGTTCACGCTGGTGGGTACGATCACCGGCATCGAATACGCGATCGTGGCGCAGTCGGTGCCGCGTGAATTGACGGGGCGCGCCGCGACCTTCCTCAACCTCTTGATCTTCATCGGCGCCTTCCTGGTGCAGGCCGGCTTCGGCCTGGTGATCGGACTGTGGGAGCCCGACGCGCTCGGGCGCACGCCGGCGGCCGCCTACCGCGCCGCGTTTGCGCTGCTGGTGCTGGTCCAGTTGCCCGGGCTATGGCGTTTCGCGCGGCGGCGCACGATGCCGGCGGCTGGGCTCGCTCAGCCGTAGCGTGCAAAGGCAACTTTGTCATATACACTTTCTCCATTGCATATCTTGGGGAAAGTCATGCGCAAACCACTTCCGCTCCTGTGCGCAGGCGCCGGCATGCTCTTGCTGGCGGCCTGCGGCGATAAATCGACCTTGCCGCTGGGAGCCGACGTCGGTCCGCAGCCGACGCTGAAAGCGCCGAACAAGACCCTGATCCCGACCATGCATATCGCGCCGGCCAGGCGCTGGCCCGCGAACACGACGCCGACCCCGGCGCCCGGCCTGGCGGTCAATGCCTTCGGCACCGCGCTCGACCATCCGCGCTGGATGTATGTGCTGCCGAATGGCGACGTGCTGGTGGCCGAGACGAATGCGCCGGAGCGTCCCGCGAAGAAGGGCATCGCCAACTGGGTGACGAGCAAGGTCATGGCGCGCGCCGGCGCCGGCGTGCCGAGCGCGAACCGTATCAGCCTGTTGCGCGATGCGGACGGCGACGGCGTGGCCGAGCTGAAAAGCGTGTTCCTGAAAGACCTGCATTCGCCGTTCGGCATGGCGCTGGTGGGCGATTCTCTCTACGTGGCCAACACCGATGCGGTGGTGCGTTTTCCGTACAAGGACGGTGCGACCGAGATCCTCGACCAGCCGCAGCAGGTGGCGCCGCTGCCGGGCGGTGCGCTGAACCACCACTGGACCAAGAACATCATCGCCAGCAAGGACGGCACCAAGCTGTACGCCACCACGGGCTCGAACAGCAACGTCGCCGAGAACGGCATGGAGCATGAAAAGGACCGCGCCGCGATCCTGGAGATCGATCTCGCGAGCGGCAAGACCCGCGTGTTCGCCTCGGGCCTGCGCAATCCGAACGGCATGGCCTGGAATCCCGAGACCGGCGCCTTGTGGACGGTGGTGAACGAGCGCGACCTGATCGGCAGCGACCTGGTACCCGATTACCTGACGTCGGTGAAGGATGGCGGCTTCTATGGCTGGCCGTATAGCTATTTCGGCAACAACGTCGACACCCGCGTCAAGCCGCCGCGGCCCGACCTGGTGGCACAGGCGATCGTGCCGGACTACGCACTGGGCGCCCACGTGGCGGCGCTGGGCCTGGCTTTCTACGAAGGCGCGCTGCTGCCGGCCCAATACAGGAATGGCGCCATCATCGGCAACCACGGCTCCTGGAACCGCAAGCCGCGCTCGGGCTACAACGTGGTGTTCGTGCCGTTCAAGGATGGCCGGCCTGTGGGCAAGCCGGTCGACATGCTGACCGGCTTCGTCAACCAGGATGGCGAGGCGCACGGCCGTCCGGTGGGCGTGGCGGTTGACCGGAAGGGTGCGGTGCTGGTGGCCGACGACGTCGGCAACGTGATCTGGCGGGTGGTGCCGGATCCGGGCTGATCGCGGCGACGTGGCGTGGATGGCTTTGCCATCCACGCGTTCAACAGGGGCGGCGTCGTGGCAATGCATCCGATGGCTGAGCGCGTGGACGGGATCCGCCCACCCCACGGTGCGATGGCTGGGACAGGCGGCTGGGCTGGATCAGGCGCAGCCACTCACCAACAGTACCGGCATCCCGGTCCACACGATCGCCACGGACGCCAGCACCGCGCTGGCCGCCGCCACATAATCCACGAACTCGGTCGACCCTTGCCGCAGGCGCTTGCCGGCAGCAATGCCGAGCCACACGCACCCCAGCAGCGCCAGCACCGTCGCGCCTCCCAGCAGCCAGGGATTGGGCCCCTCGGGCCGCCAGGCGCCGGGCGTGCACTGGGCGGCCGCCACGATATAGCTGAAGCCGAAGTGGGCGGCCCAGATCAGGAGGGGAAGCGAGGCGCGCACGGCGCGCTGGAAGAAACGGTCGTCCATGTTCAATCCATCACCAGCAGCAGGCCGCGGATCACCACCATGGCGGTGAGGCCCTGCAGGGTCACGTAATGCCAGATCAGCGCGATATTGTCGCGCGTGGCGCGGTTGTCAGGCTTGACCAGGCCGCGCCAGGCGCGCACGCACAGGTAAGGGGCGGCGAGCAGCAGCACGAACAGCATCACGCCCTGGAAGCCGAGCAGGATCGAGATCGAGGCGTTCCACGCATCCTTGGTGCCGTCCAGGTGGACCAGGCGCCAGCTGTGCACGTCGAGCAGGAAGGCGGCCGTGGTGCAGGCCAGCGCCGCCAGCGTCGTGAAGGCCATGCCGTGGCCCTGCAGGCGGCCGCTGAACCAGACCAGGGCGGAACCGAGCAGCAGCAGCGCGGCCGCGCCGAGGGTATACATACCGTCGGGCAGCGAGGCGCCCGGCGGCGGACAGATCTCGAGCCGCATCGAGGTATGGATATAGGTGTAGGCGAAGGACCAGAAGATCCCGTAGATCACGATCAGCATGATGAAGGTGCCCCACCACGAGTGCGAACCCATGCCGACCGCGCCGACCGGCAGCTTGATGCCGCCGCCGATCGGCGCTTCGCGCATGTTCACGCTGCGGTCCGAGTCCCACAGCCAGCCGATGATGGACGTGATCGCGATGACGCCGCAGATAAACGCCAGTAGCATCGCCTTCACGGTCAGCAGCAGGAAGAAGCCGGCGGTGCCGGCGGCGCCGATCACGGTCAGCCAGCTGTCGCCCGGCAGGATCATGAGGTAGGCCGGGCGGGCGGCAACCGGGCTGGTGGCGATCGTCTCGCGGCGGCCGGTGACGGTGTTCGGCAGGTAATGGCGGCCTTCTGCAACTTCCTTCGACAGGGTCGGCTGGTCCCACAGCGGATCGTCGGACGTGATGATCGGGATGCTGCGGTTGCCGTAGTCCTCGGACGGCAGCCATTCGAGGGTCGCCGCATTCCATGGATTGCCGACGTCCTTGGACGGGCGGCGCAGCGTGCGGGCAGCGTCGATGATCATGATGACGATGCCGAGCGCGAACATGAAGGCGCCGACGGTCGAGAGCATATTGAGCCAGTCCCAGCCCATCTCGTGCGAGTAGGTGTAGACGCGGCGCGGCATGCCATAAAGGCCCGTGAAGTGCATCGGGAAGAAGGTGATGTTGAAGCCGCCGAACAGCAGCCAGAAGATCGGCTTGGCCCAGCGCTCGGACATCTGGTTGCCGTTGACGAGCGGCAGCCAGTAATAGATGGCGGCGAATACCGGGAACACCATGCCCCCGATCAGCACGTAGTGCAGGTGGGCCACGATGAAATAGGTGTCGTGCGCCTGCCAGTCGAACGGGATCACGGCCACCATCACGCCGGTCAACCCGCCCAGCACGAAGATGAACATGAAACCGAGCATGAACAGCGTCGGCGCGTTCATCCTGATGCGCCCGCTCCACAGGGTGGCGATCCAGCCGAACACCTGGATGCCGGTCGGGATCGCGACCGCCATGCTGGCGGCCGAGATCAGGCTCATTTCGAGCACGCCCAGGCCGGCGGTGAACATGTGGTGGGCCCACAGGCCGAAGCTGAAGATGCCGACCCCCACCAGCGCGACGACGATCACACGCCGTCCCACCAGGCGGTTCTGGGCAATGGTCGGGATCATGGTCGAGATCATGCCGGCCGCCGGCAGGAAGATGATGTAGACCTCGGGGTGGCCGAAGAACCAGAACAGGTGCTGCCAGATCAACGGGTCGCCGCCACGCTCGGCGTCGAAGATCGGCATATTGAAGGCGCGCTCGAGTTCGAGCAGCGCGGTGCCGGCGATCACGGCCGGGAAGGCGATGATGATCATCACGCCCACCACCAGCATCGCCCAGGCATAGACCGGCATGCGGCGCAAGGTCATGCCCGGCGCGCGGGTGAACAGGATGCCGACGATCAGCTCGATCGCGCCGGCGATGGCCGAAATCTCGATGAAGCCGATCCCCAGCAGCCAGAAGTCGGCGTTCAGGCCGGGCGAATACTTCATGCCGGTGAGCGGCGGATACATGAACCAGCCGCCGTCCGGCGCCAGGCCCCAGAACAGGGTGCAGAAGAACGCCAGGCCGCCGAAGGCATAGGCCCAGAACGCATACGCCGACAACCGGGGGAAGGGCAGGTCGCGCGCGCCCAGCATATTGGGCAGCAGGTAGACGGCGATCGCCTCGACGATCGGAATCGCGAACAGGAACATCATCACGGTGCCGTGCATCGTGAAGATCTGGTTGTAGGTGCTGGCCGCCACCAGGTCGTTGTCCGGCACCGCCAGCTGCACCCGCATGATCAGCGCCAGGATGCCGGCCAGGATGAAGAACAGGATCGCGGTGCCGATGTACAGCAGGCCGATATTGGTGTTGTTGACCGACTTGAAGAAACGCCAGCCGCGCGGGGTTTCCCAGACCTCTTCCAGGCGGGTCAGCTCCAGCGGCGGACGTGGCAGCGGATTGGGCAGGTCGTCGTGGTTCAGGGTAGCGTCGCGCGTCGTCATTTCAGGTGCTCGAGGTAGGTGGCCAGTGCGCGCAGGGTTTCGCCGTCCAGGTCTTGTGAAGGGGGCATGAACACGCCCGGCTTGATGCTTTGCGGGTCGGCGATCCAGCCGGCCAGCGTGCCACGGTGATTACGCAGGGTACCGGCCGCGATCTCGCGGCGGCTGCCGACGTGGGTCAGGTCGGGACCCTGGCGCGAGGTGTCGGCGATCCGTGCCTGCTCCGAGAACGGCGGCACGTCGGTCACGCCGCGAATGGTGTGGCAGGCCTGGCACTGCTGCGCCAGGAAGGCGTCGCGGCCGCGCTGCAGCACCGTGGTGTCGGCCGGCAGGGCGGGCTGGGCCTGGCGCGCCAGCCAGGCGTCGTATTCGGGGCGCGGCAGGGCGATCACGTGGAATGCCATGCGTGCATGCTGCTCGCCGCAGTATTCGGCGCACTGGCCGCGGTACACGCCCGGCTTGTCGGCGCGCAGGGTCAGGCCGGTGACGCGGCCCGGGATCATGTCGCGCTTGCCGGCCAGCGACGGCACCCACAGGCTGTGGATCACGTCCGAGGCCGTCATGCCGAGGTAGACCGGTTCACCGACCGGGATGTGGATTTCGTTGGCGGTGACGATCTCGCGGTTGGTCGCCGGATCACGGTAGCGTACTTCCCACCACCACATCTTGCCGGTGACCGAGATCGTCAGCGCCTTGTGCGAGGTCTGTTCCGCCAGCTGCCCGCTGCGCCAGGTGCTCCAGGCCAGCAGGGCGGTGAGCACCACGACCGGGAACGCGATGCCGGCGCCGAAGATCCAGATGGCTGGGCGGATCGGACGCGCCTGGCGGCGCATGGCCAGGGTCAGCAAGGTCATCACGAAAACGAAGATCAGCGTGCCGCCGACAAACAGCACCCAGGTGAACTGGTGGATGATGGCGGCATCGGCGCCTGCCGGGTGGAGGACGGATTGCAGTTCGTTCATCGGAGGGTGTACATGAAAGCAGCCATATGACGTGCCTCTTCTTCGGATATGCCGAGCGCCGGCATCAGGGTGCCGGGCTTGACCGCGGGCGGATTCTGCAGGAAGCGGACCATGTTCTCGGGCTGGTTCGGAATGCTGCCGGCGATATAGCTCAGGCGGCCCATGTACTGGAGCGAAGGACCGGCATCGCCATTCGTGCCCTGCACCTCGGGAATATAGTGGCAGGCCGCGCACTGGTATTGCTGGGTCAGCAGGCGGCCGCGCTCCGGATCGCCACCCTCGACGCGGCTGGGCTTTTGCTGGCTGCTGCAAGCGCTCGCCAGCACTGCGCACAGCAGCATGGCGCCGGCGCGCCGCGTCAGGGGCGGGCAGTCGTAAAGACAGATATTCATGCGCACGGTTGGTTTTTCGTGAAAAGGCTGTGGCTTTTATAATACAAGAAATCAGATGTCATTTTTCTAACTGAACGCCCTAGGTTATGCTATCCAATCGCGCGCGACTTATCGTCAAGACCATGGTGCTGACCCTGCTTGGGGCAGGGCTGATCGGCGCCGTCACCGGGCTGATCGTCCTGCGCGGCGGCTTCTACAATATCGCCGCCACCCAGCAGCACTACCCGCTGATCTATACCGTCTTCGAGGAAGGCTTGCAGTACTCGGTGCAGAGCCATGCGCGCGACATCCAGGTGCCCGAGGGACTGGGCGCGCCGGAGCAGGTGCTGCGCGGCGCCGCCGTCTACAAGGCCAACTGCATCCAGTGCCACGGCGGGCCGGGCGTGGCGCCGCTCAGGCAGGGCATGAGCATGCAGCCGGTGCCGGGGCCGCTGGTCGACGCCGACGTCAATTGGGAAACGCGCGAGCTGTACTGGATCACGCGCAACGGCATCAAGATGAGCGGCATGCCGGCCTGGGAATACCACCTGAGCGACAACGATATCTGGGCCGTCGTGGCCTTCGTGGCGACGATGCCGGACATGACGCCGGAAGACTTCCGCCGCATGACGTCGGTCCGTGATCGCGCGGCAAGCGCAACGCAAGAGGAGGCGCCATGAACGCAGTCTGCATCCCGGCCATGCTGGCGCTGGCCGCGCTGCTGGCAGCCTGCGGTCCGACGCGGCCGGCGCCCGGCATCCAGGGCGACCCGGAACGCGGCATGGTCGCGCTGACGCAGTACGCCTGCCATTCCTGCCACGCGGTGCCCAGCATCGCCGGCTCGAAAGTCTATGTCGGCCGGCCGCTCGGCGACATGGCGGAGCGCCGCTACATCGCCGGCAAGGTGCCCAATACCCAGGCCAACCTGGTGCGCTGGATCATGGACCCGCAGGCGATCGACCCGGGTAATGCGATGCCGGTCATGGGCGTGAGCGAGCGCGATGCGATCGACATCAGCGCCTACCTGCTCAGTCAATAGCCGATCCTTGGTATCATCCCCGGTTTGATGCGGACCCCCATGGTCCGCGCGTTCACGACCGAGGAAGAATCATGAGATTGGTGCGCTATGGCCGCCCTGGCAAAGAGAAGCCGGGCCTGTTCGACGAAGAGGGCCGCCTGCGCGACCTGTCCGGCGTCATCGACGACATCGATGCGTCGCAGTTGTCCGACAAGGCGCTGCGCAAGCTGGCGAAGATCGACCAGAAAACCCTGCCGCTGGTGCGCGGCAATCCGCGCCTGGGCGTGCCGGTCAAGGGCCCCGGAAAATTCATCGGCATCGGCATGAACTATGCCGACCACGTGGCCGAGACCAAGTCCACGATGCCGAGCGAGCCGGTGTTCTTCACCAAGGCGATCAGCTCCCTGAACGGCCCGGACGACGCCATCGTGCTGCCGAAAGGCTCGAAGAAGACCGACTGGGAAGTCGAGCTGGGCGTGATCATCGGCACCCGCGCACAGTACGTGACCGAAGAACAGGCACTGAAATACGTGGCCGGCTACTGCGTGGTCAACGACGTCTCGGAGCGCGCCTTCCAGTTCGAGATGGGTTCGCAGTGGGATAAAGGCAAAGGCTGCGACACCTTCGGCCCGGTCGGCCCGTTCCTGGTCACGCGCGACGAGATCCTCGACGTGCAAGACCTCGACCTTTACCTGGAGCTGAACGGCAAGCGCATGCAGACCGGCAATACCGGAAGCATGATCTTCAGCGTGGCCCAGATCGTCAGCTACGTATCGCGCTTCATGACCCTGGAGCCGGGCGACATCATCACCACCGGCACCCCGCCGGGCGTGGGCATGGGCCGTTCGCCGCAGCGCTTCCTCAAGAAGGGCGACCAGCTGCGCCTGGGGATCGCGGGCTTGGGCGAGCAGCAGGCGCAAGTCGTCGCCTTCCCAAAATAAGTCCGCATCGTCGGCACGTCATCCCCGCGCAGGCGGGGAGCCAGGCTTCTTCCCTGGCTTCAATCCGGCACGCGCCACGTGCCTTCCCCGGGCGTGCCGGTGCGCGCCGTATTCATCGCCATGGCCAGCAAGGTGTCATGGCCGTCGATCCCGATGAGGTCGACCCCGCCATGCCCGCCGAACAGCGCGAGCGCATCGGCGTACGCCCGGTGCGACACCGCACGGGTCCCGCTGGCGCGCCATGACCATGTGCTCGCGCATGTGTTGTCCCGTAGTGATACCGGGAAAATATTCGCACGGCCTGCGCTAAAAATCAAAAGAAGCCTTCGCCAGCGCGCTTATCGTCTAGTGTCGTCCTTATCGGAGATCGGAGGTAAGCGTCCATGAGCCACATCATTCATCGCAGCCTGCGCCAGGCGCCGCCCCTCGCGGCCGGCGGCGAAGGCGTCCTGCTACGCGACAGCAACGGCAAGACCTACATCGACGCCAGCAGCGGCGCCGCCGTCTCCTCGCTCGGGCATGGCCACCCCGACGTGATCGCCGCCATGCACCGCCAGATCGACCGCTGCGCCTACGCCCACACCGCCTTTTTCACCACCGACGTGGCCGAGCAGCTGGGCAGGCGGCTGGTCGAGGGCGGGCCCGAGGACATGGGCGGCGTCTACTTCGTCTCGGGCGGCTCCGAGGCGATGGAGACCGCGCTCAAGCTGGCGCGCCAGTACTGGGTCGAGATGGGCGAGCCGCAGCGCACCCGTTTCCTGGCGCGCCGCCAGAGCTACCACGGCAACACGCTCGGCGCGCTGGGCGTGGGCGGCAACGAATGGCGCCGGCGGGCGTTCGCGCCGCTATTGAAGGATGCGCTGCGGGTGTCGGCCTGCTACGAATACCGCGGCCGCGCCGCCCACATGAGTGTCGACGACTACACCGCCGGCCTGCTCGACGAACTCGAGACGACCATCCTGAGCGCCGGGCCCGAGAACATCATCGCCTTCGTCGCCGAGCCGGTGGTGGGAGCCACCGGCGGCGCGATTCCGCCGACGCCGGGCTACTTCCAGGGCGTGCGCGATATCTGCGATCGTTACCGCATCCTGTTCATCGCCGATGAAGTCATGTGCGGCATGGGCCGCACCGGCACCATGTACGCGATCGAGCAAGATGGCGTGGCGCCCGACATCGTGGCCGTGGCCAAGGGCCTGGGCGCCGGCTACCAGCCGATCGGGGCGGTATTGGCGCACAAGGCGATCGTCGAATGCCTGCGCAGCCGCAGCGGCATGTTCCAGCACGGGCACACGTATATCGGCCACCCGGTGGCGGCGAGCGCGGCGCTGGCGGTGCAGCAGGTGATCGAGCGCGACGACCTGCTGGCGCGGGTGCGCAGCCGCGGCGCGATGCTGCGCCGCATGCTGGGGGATGTGTTCGGGGTGCACGAGCACGTCGGCGACATCCGCGGGCGCGGGCTGTTGCTGGCGCTGGAATTCGTGAAGGATCGCGAGACCAGGGAGCCGTTCGCGCCGGAGCGCAAACTGCATGCGGCGATCAAGGCCGAGGCGATGGCGCGCGGCCTGCTGGTCTATCCGATGGGGGGCACGATCGATGGGCAGCACGGCGACCATGTGCTGCTGGCGCCGCCGTTCATCGCGACGCCGGCGGATCTGTCCGAAATCGTGTCGCGCCTGAGCGATGCGGTGGAGGCCGCCTTGCGGACGGGTTAGCAACTCGGGCTCCCGCCCGCGCCGGGCGCCTGGCGCGAAGCCAAGGCGGCATGCAGAGCCGTAATCTACGTCAGCCCACGACCTTGCGGATCCACTTCGCGATGTCCTGCACCTCTTCGAGGCACAGCGTGTGCTGCATCTGGTAGGCATGCCACTCGACCTGGTAGCCGAGCGATTCGAGCACTTTTCGCGAATCTTCGGCGCGGGCGAACGGCACCACCGGATCCTGCACGCCGTGCGCCATGAAGATCGGCGTGGACTTGCTGGCCTCATGGCGCTCGGCGCCGGCGAGTCCCGCCAGCGGCAGGTAGCCCGACAGGCACATCATGCCGGCCAGCGGTTCCGGGTGGCGCAGGCCGGTCTGCAGCGTCATCGCGCAGCCCTGCGAGAAACCGGCCAGGATGATGCGCGACGCCGGGATGCCGCGCTCTTTTTCGCGCGCGATCAGCGCCTCGACCTGCAGCTGCGAGGCGCGCAGGCCGGCTTCGTCCTCACGCCGCACCAGGTCGGTGGCGACGATGTCGTACCACGAGCGCATCACGTAGCCGCCGTTGATCGTCACCGGCATCGTGTTCGCATGCGGGAACACGAAGCGGATGGCGGGCAGGCCGGACAAGTCCAGTTCGCGCACGATCGGCACGAAGTCGTTGCCGTCGGCGCCCAGGCCGTGCAGCCAGATGATGGCGATTTCCGGATTCGGCGCGGTGTCGACTTCGATGTTTTCAAGCAGCTGGGTCATGGCTTCCTTTGGTTAAGCAGCAGGCGGGCGCAATGCCGATTTGGGACGGAAGGTCTTGCTCACCGCCGGATCGGTTTCCATGTATGGGCCGCCGATCAGGTCGATGCAATAGGGGACGGCGGCAAAGATGCCGCCGACGACCGTGTTGCCGGCGTCGTCCTTCAAGCCCTCGAGGGTTTCCTTGATCGACTTCGGCTGGCCCGGCAGGTTCATGATCAGCGCCGCATGGTCGGCGCCGTTCACCCGCGCTTCGCGGATCACGGCGCTCTGGCGCGACAGGATCGCGGTCGGCACGAAGCGCAGGCTGATCTGGCGCATCTGCTCGCCGAAGCCGGGCATCTCCTTGGTGCCGACGGCCAGCGTCGCCTCGGGCGTGACGTCGCGCCGCGCCGGGCCGGTGCCGCCCGTGGTCAGCACCAGGTGGCAGCGCGCCGTGTCGACCAGTTCGACCAGGGTCGCCTCGATGTTCGCGCGGTCGTCGGGGATCAGGCGCGTCTCGATGCGGTATGGGGTGGTGATCGCGCCGGCGAGCCATTCGGTCAAGGCGGGAATGCCCTTGTCTTCATAGACGCCGCCGCTGGCGCGGTCGGAGACCGACACCAGGCCGATCACCAGCTCTTCATTATTCGTCGTCGGACTCGTCATCGTTGCCTTCTTCGTCAGCATCGGCGTCGGTTTTCTTCTTCTTGCCCAGGTCCTTCAGGATCTGGAAGATCTCGCGGTAGGCCTTCGGCGGCTTGGACTCGGCCACTTCCTTGCGCGCGTTGCGGATCAGGGTGCGCAGGTGCTGGACGTCGAGCTCGGGATTCTCTTCGAGCAGGGTGGTCAGCGCCTTGTCGTCGGCCAGCAGTTTTTCGCGGCGGCGCTCGAGCGCGTGCAGGGCCGCCGTCTCGGCTTTCGAGGCGCCTTTCCAGCTGTCGATGGTGCGCTGGATGACGGCGATTTCTTCCTCGTCCAGGGTGCGCATCTTCTTGCCCACGAACTGCAGGGCGCGGCGGCGGCCTTCGTGGTTGGTGATGGTCTGGGTTTCAAGGATGACATCGCGAATGTCGTCCGGCATCGGCACGCGCTTGACGCGGTCGCGCGGCGCCTCGACGAGCTGCTCGCCGAGCTTTTGCAGCTCGTTCGACTGGCGCTTGAGTTCCGACTTGGAAGGGCGGTCGTATTCGGGTTCGAATTCGTTCGACTGGAAGCCGACCGAGCCGCGATTTGGATTAGGCATGATATGAATGGATTTGATTGGCGCTGGGCCGATCAGTGAAAACTGTAAACGGCTGCTATGATAACTGTTTTAGGGCCTGCCAAGAAAAACACCTATGAACGACACCGCTTTTACCCACACCCAGGATCAGCTCAAACAGCTGGCGCGCGACGTGCTCGCGTTTGCCCGCGAACAGGGCGCGACCGACGCCTCGGTCGAGATCAGCGAAGGGAGCGGTTTGTCGGTTTCTGTGCGTAAAGGCAACATCGAGACGATCGAGCAAAACAAGGACAAGGGCCTGGGCGTGACCGTCTATGTGGGCCAGCGCCGCGGCAACGCCAGCACCTCCGACTTCTCGACCGCCTCGCTCAGGGCGACCGTCGAGGCAGCGGCCAATATCGCCCGCTTCACCGCCGAGGACGATTGCGCCGGCCTGCCGGATGCCGACCTCCTGGAGCTTGCGCCGCGCGACCTGCGCCTGTTCTATCCATGGCAGATCGACACCGAAGGGGCGGTCGAGCTGGCCAAGCGCTGCGAAAACGCCGCTTTCGAGGTCGACAAGCGCATCACCAACAGCGAAGGCGCCAGCGTCTACGTGCAGCAGTCGCATTTCGTCGGCGCCAACTCGCGCGGCTTCATCGGCGGCTATCCGTTCTCGCGCCACACGATCTCGGTCGCGCCGATCGCCGGCAAGGGCAACCAGATGCAGCGCGACGACTGGTACACCTCGTCGCGCAACCCGAAAGAACTGGCCAAGCCCGAGAAAGTGGGCCGCTACGCCGCCGAGCGCGCGCTGGCGCGCCTGAACGCGCGCAAACTCAATACCCGCACCTGCCCGGTGCTGTTCGAAGCGCCCCTGGCCGCGGGCCTCCTGGGCGCCTTCGTGCAAGCCGTGTCGGGCGGCGCGCTGTACCGCAAATCCACCTTCCTGCTCGATACGCTGGGCAAGCAGGTCTTCCCGTCGCACATCCAGATCGTCGAAGACCCGCACCTGATCGGCGCGGTCGGTTCGGCGCCCTTCGACGAAGAGGGCGTCAAGACCGTGCGCCGCAAGGTCATCAAGGATGGCGTGCTGCAGGGCTACTTCCTGTCCTCGTACTCGGCGCGCAAGCTGGGCATGCAGACCACGGGCAACGCCGGCGGTTCGCACAACCTCGAGATCGTCTCGAAGGACACCCGCCGCAGCGACGACTTCGAAGGCATGCTGCGCAAGCTCGGCACCGGTCTCCTGGTGACTGAGCTGATGGGCCAGGGCGTCAACTACGTGACCGGCGACTATTCGCGCGGCGCGTCGGGCTACTGGGTCGAGAACGGCGTCATCCAGTATCCGGTCGAAGAAATCACGATCGCCGGCAATATGCGCGAGATGTTCCAGCAAATCGTTGCAGTTGGTAACGATACCCTCGTACGCGGCAACAAGACCACCGGCTCGATCCTGATCGAGAAGATGGTCATCGCCGGTAACTAAAGGAAGACACCGCCATGGGCCGATTCGTTCGCATCGACAAGGAAAGCAGCCCCAAGACGGTGCTGCTCAATCTCGACCTGGTGGCCACGGTCGAGCTGGCCCCGCAATCCGACCTGCTCAGTTCGGGCGGCGCGGATAGCCGCAAGGTGTACGCCACCTTTCTCGCGCCCGACAAGACCGCGATCGCGTCCCTGCACTTCGACAACAGCGACGATGCGAACGCGTGGGTGCAGTCGCACCTCGGCGTGGCGCTCTAGGAGTCTGCGCCGAAGCGCTCCGCATACAGGCGGCCCACCCGGTCGATGAACACCCGCACCCGCGGCAAGGGTTGACGCTGGGGGGTTCCGGCCGCGACCCCTCGGCCTCCTGATCGCCCTGCAGATGGCTGGCATCTGCTGCGCGTTCGGTCCCACCTGGTCCTGGATCGACCGTGGCGTCGCGTTTGCCTTCCTGATGGGTTGTCGGGCGCTGTGCATCGCGCTGCGCGGCAGCGGCCGCTTTGCGCTGGGCCGATGGTTCGGGATGCCGATCCGAAGCGGGAGCACCATGAAAAACGCTCCGACCTGCGGAGCGTTTTTTACGGGTCGAGCCGTTTTACTTGATCGCGCGGACCGCGTTCAGCACCGGCTGCAGCACTGCTGCGCCCAGGCGCGCGCTGCGTGCGCCATCCCAACCGACTTGCGGGTCCGGGTCGTTGGCGTTGTCCTTGAACGGCAATTCCAGCGTCAATGACAGGCAGCCGAAGGCGTGGGTGATGTGCGGCGAACCCATGGTCAGGGTCTCTTCGGTATAAGGCGTCGCGCCGTAGCCGTGCACGTCCTGGAAGTCCGGGCTGGCGATCTTGAAGTCGGCGATGAAGCGGTCTTGCGCTTCGCCTTGCTCCCTGGTGAAGTTCGGCAGAGATTCGCTGCCGGCCACGAACACATACGGCAGGCCTTCGTCGCCATGCACGTCCAGGCACAGGTCGACGCCCGTCTCGTGCATCTTCTTCAGCACCAGGAACACCTCGGGGCTGCGCTCCATGCTCGGATTGAGCCATTCGCGGTTCAGGTTCGCGCCGGCCGCATTGGTGCGCAGGTTACCGCGCACCGAGCCGTCCGGGTTCATGTTCGGCACCACGTAGAACACCGATTCCTTCAGCAACTGGCGCCCGAACGGGTGGGCCGGGTCGAGCAGCGCGTCGAGCATGCCCTCGACGAACCATTCGGCCATGGTCTCGCCCGGGTGCTGGCGCGCGATCACCCACACCTTCTTCTTGCCTTCGGCCGGTTCGCCGATCACCAGCATGTTCAGGTCGCGGCCGTCGACGGTCGAACCCAGGTCGAGCATGCGCACGTTCTCGGCCATCTGGGCGCGGTCGAGCAGCTCCAGGTGGCGCTCCCACGAATACGGCTCGAAGTAGGCGTAGTAGACGCTGTCCATGCCCGGGGTGTGCTCGATGGTGAGCACCTGGCCGTCGAAGCTGGTCGGCACGCGGAACCAGTTCACGCGGTCGTAGCTCGCCATCGCCTGGTAGCCTTCCCAGCCGGCCGGATAGGCCGCGTTGCCGGCGTTGAGCAGGCGGATGGAGCAGGCTTCGCCTTGCGCGCCTTGCAGGCGGAAGTAGAACCACTGGATGATGTCGGCGTGCGAGTCCTTGCGGATGTTCAGGTCGATGGCGCTGGCGCTCGTGGCGCTCACGACGTCGATGGCGCCAGCGTCGAATTGGCTGCTGATCTTGATAGACATGGTGTTGTCCTGTGTTGGGAGGGTACGTTGAAGCACTGATGATACCCGGTTTCGGGGCGCCCTCGCTAGGCAGGGCTGGCGCCCGGCAGGGCCGCGAAATGGCGCTGCAGGGCGTCCAGCGCCACCCGCACCTTGGCCGGATCGCCATCGCGCCGCGGGGTCATGGCCGCCACCGGCAGTGCCGGCAACTGCCAGTGCGGCAGCACGCGCACGAGAAGGCCGCGCTCGAGCGCGGGATGGACGTCGGCGTGGCCCAGCAGCGCCAGTCCCATGCCCTGTTCGCACATCTGCTGCAGCGAGAGCTGGTTGCTGACGATGCGGTCGCCGACGCCGTGCGCGCCCATGACGCCGTCGTCTCGGCCTTCAGTCCGGGCTGGAGCGATCCCGCCCTGTACGACAACTTCCTGCGCGGCAGCGCGGCCATCGAGGGCGGCGTCGCGGCGAGCGGCGTGCGGCGCCTGCTGGTGGTCGGCGGCGCCGGCAGCCTGTTCGTGGCGCCCGGCGTGCAACTGGTCGACACGCCGGCCTTCCTCGATCATGTGCGGCCCACTATCGTGCCCGGTGCGCAGGCGGCGCGCGATGTCCCGAACCGGCTGCGCGCCGACACGGTGCTGGACTGGACCTTCTTGAGCCCGCCCGCGTTGCTGGGGCAGGGCGATGCCACCGGCAGCTACCGTGTCGGCGCCGACGATCTGCTGATGGACGGCGACAAGCCGGCCGGCATCGCCGTGGCCGACCTGGCGCTGGCGATCGCCGACGAGATCGAACAGCCGCGCCACCTGCGGGCGCGCTTCACCGTCGCCAGCCAGGCATGATCAGGCCCGCAGGCCACCGAAGCGGCCGTGATAGGCGGCGTCGGCTTCTGGCGTCGCCGCGTCTTCCTTGCGCAGCATGGCCAGCACGTGTTCCTCGGCGCGCGCGTGGCACAGGCGGTAGATCTCGCGCGCCAGCGCATAGGCGTCGGCCCCCGGCCACGGTTGCGGCAGCAGGGCCAGCGGCAGCATCGGGTCGTGCAGCTGCACCCGGCGGTAGGCGTGGATCAGCAGGGTGCGGATCGCGAACGCCTGCTCGGCGCTAAAGTCGCCCGTCGCCAGCAGCGCTGGCAGCGGCGCGAAGCTGTCGATGAAGCCGCGGTAGGCGGCGACCACCGCGTCCAGGTTCCAGCAGTCGCCCACCAGCCCGGGCAACGCACGCGTACCCATGCCCGGCAACTCGTCCACCTGGCACACGAACACCTTGTCGGCGGCGTCGACGCGCGCCAGGATCTCGCGCAGCGTATCGCGCTCGGGCGCGGGATGCGCCATCACGCCCGTCGCCAGCATCGCAAAGCCCTCCCACTCGAGTTCCTTGCGCAGCAAGGTGCGCAATTCGCTGTCGATGCTGCCGCTCTTGCCGTGCGGCGCCAGCACGAAGGTCCAGCGGCCGTCCCAGTCCAGGCCCGGCGCCGAATAGATGCGGCGGTTGGCGCGTTCGAAGCGGGGCAGCGCCTTCGGCTCGATCGCATAGCGGCTGCGGCGGCCTTCGCGGCTGGCCGTCAGCCAGCCCTCCTGCACCAGGCGGAACACGCTGGTGCGCACCAGCCGGTCGCCCACGCCCAGCGGCGCCAGCAACTCGATCATGCTTCCCAGCCAGAATGCGCCGCCGTGCGGCGCGATCGTGTCGCCGCAGACGGTCACCACCAGCGATTTGTGGCGCGGCGGATCGGTGGCCAGGCTGTGGGCGATCCACTCAGTGCAAGACAATCGTTTCATGATGGCAATCAAGTTTTTGTGCGGCGATATGATTCAAAATTATTGTGTACATCAAGTTTTTTGTATCGTATTATGATTCGGACGGGTTTGCAATTGTAGAGAACCACGGGAGAAGCGCATGTATGCACAAATGGTGGAGACCGGCCTCAAGAAAGTCCGCACAGAACAGGACATGAGCGCCGAAGAGCAGGCGTTCCAGGCGCGCATCGACGCCGGGATCAAGATCGAACCGAAGGACTGGATGCCGGAAGCGTACCGCAAGACGCTGATCCGCCAGATCTCGCAGCACGCGCATTCCGAGATCGTCGGCCAGCTCCCCGAGGGCAACTGGGTGACGCGCGCGCCGACCCTGCAGCGCAAGTCGGTCCTCCTGGCCAAGATCCAGGACGAGGCCGGCCACGGCCTGTACCTGTACAGCGCCGCCGAGACGCTGGGCGTCTCGCGCGACGAACTGCTGCAGGCCCTGCATGCCGGCAAGGCCAAGTATTCGAGCATCTTCAACTATCCGACGCTGAGCTGGGCCGACATGGGCGCGATCGGCTGGCTGGTGGATGGTTCGGCGATCATCAACCAGATCCCGCTGTGCCGCTGCTCGTACGGTCCGTACGCCCGCGCCATGGTGCGCGTCTGCAAGGAAGAATCCTTCCATGCGCGCCAGGGCTACGACATCATGATGGCGCTGGCCAAGGGCACGCCGGAGCAGAAGGCGATGGCGCAGGATGCGCTCAACCGCTGGTGGTGGCCGTCGTTGATGATGTTCGGCCCGTCGGATGCCGAATCGGTCAATAGTGCGCAATCGACGGCCTGGCGCATCAAGCTGTTCTCGAACGACGAGCTGCGCCAGCGCATGGTCGACCAGACCGTGCCGCAGGCCGAATACCTGGGCCTGACGGTTCCCGACCCCGACCTCAAGTGGAATGCCGAGCGCGGTTCCTACGATTTCGGCGAGATCGACTGGTCCGAGTTTTACAACGTCCTGAAGGGCAACGGCCCCTGCAACCGCGAGCGCCTGCGCACGCGTGTCAAGGCCTGGGACGACGGCGAATGGTTCCGCGACGCCCTCGTCGCCCACGCCGACAAGCAAGCCGCCAAGAAGGCCGCCGCCTGAAAAGGTGGGCGTGGGGTGGACGGGTTTCCCGTCCACCCCACGCTGTGAACGCCCCTCGGATCTACGCATACGCATCACGGAGACACATCATGAGCAAAGAATGGCCCCTGTGGGAAGTCTTCATCCGCAGCCAGCACGGCCTCGCCCACAAGCACGTTGGCAGCCTGCACGCCCCTGACGCCGACATGGCGATCAACAACGCCCGCGACGTCTACACCCGCCGCAACGAAGGCGTCTCGATCTGGGTCGTGCGCGCCGCCGACATCGTCGCCAGCAGCCCGCTTGACAAGGAATCGCTGTTCGAGCCGGCCAACAGCAAGGTCTACCGCCACCCGACCTTCTTCCCGATGCCGGAAGAAGTCAAGAACCTGTGAGCGCGGTCATGGATGCGAAGCTTGACTACCTGCTGCGCCAGGGCGACAACGCCCTGATCCTGTCGCAGCAACTGTGCCAGCTGGTCGGCAAGGGCCCCGCGCTCGAGGAAGACATGGCCCTGTCCAACGTCGCCCTCGACCTGCTGGGCCAGACCCGCATGTGGCTGAGCTATGCCGGTGAACTCGAAGGCAAGGGCCGCGACGAAGACCGCCTGGCTTTCCTGCGCGACGCGCATGACTACCGCAACTGCCTGCTGGTGGAGCAGCCCAACGGCAGCTACGCCGACACCTTGATGCGCCAGTTCCTGTTCGACACCTGGCACTACTTCCTGATGGATGGCCTGACGCGCTCGAGCGATGAACGCATCCGCGAGATCGCCGCCAAGTCGATCAAGGAAGTGACTTACCACCTGCGCCGCAGCGGCGACCTGGTGGTGCGCCTGGGCGACGGCACCGACCAGAGCCGCGCGATGATGCAGGCCGCGCTCGACGAGCTGTGGATGTATGGCGGCGAGATGTTCATCTACGACGAGATCGACAACGCGATGGTGGAGCAGGGCGTGGCGCCGGCCGCCGAACTGCTGCGCAAGCAGTGCCTCGACCACCTGGCCGAGGTTCTGAACGAAGCGACCCTGGCGATGCCGTCGCCCGACGCCTGGATGCAACGTGGTGGAAAACAGGGCCGCCACAGCGAGCGCCTCGGCTTCATCCTGGCCGAGATGCAGTTCCTGCAGCGCGCCTATCCGGGAGCGACCTGGTAATGACCGCCCTGGACGTCAGCGTCGACCAGGTCTGGAGCTGGCTCGGCGAAGTCGCCGATCCGGAGATCCCGGTCATCTCGGTGGTCGATCTCGGCATCGTGCGCGATGTGCGCCTGGAAGACGACACCTGCGTGGTCACGATCACGCCAACGTATTCCGGCTGCCCGGCGATGCAGGTGATCTCGGATTCGGTCAGCGAGGCCCTGCACGCGCACGGCATCGAGCAGGTCCGCATCGAGAGCCGCCTGTCGCCCGCCTGGACCACCGATTGGATGAGCGAGGCCGGCAAGGCGGCGTTGAAAGGCTACGGCATCGCGCCACCGGTGCAGCAGGCGATCGACATCAGCGGCCTGCACGCCGGCATCCGCCGCCGCGCCGCGCCCGATGTCAGCTGTCCGCACTGCGGCTCGCCCCACACCCAGCTGACCAGCGAATTCGGCTCGACCCCGTGCAAGGCGCTGTACAAGTGCCTCGACTGCCGCGAGCCGTTTGATTATTTCAAGTGCCACTAAGTGGTCACGCAGTTGTCACCAAGTTGCCGAATGAGGCCAGCATGAGCAAATTCTATCCACTGACCGTCTCGAAGGTGAAGCACGAGACGCGTGACGCCATCGCCGTCACCTTCGACGTCCCGCCCGAGCTGAAGGACACCTTCGCCTACCGCCAGGGCCAGTACCTGACCCTGCGCACGACGATCGATGGCGAAGACGTGCGCCGCTCCTACTCGATCTGCTCGGCCGTGCAGGACGCGCAGCTGCGGGTGGCGATCAAGCGCTGCAGCGGCGGCCTGTTTTCAAGCTGGGCCAACGAACATCTCCAGCCCGGCATCACGCTGGACGTGATGCCGCCCAGCGGCAACTTCAACGTGCCGATCGATGCTGCCAGCAGCCGCCATTACCTGGCCTTCGCCGCCGGCAGCGGCATCACGCCGATCCTGTCGATCGTGAAGACCACCCTGCAGGCCGAACCGGAGAGCCGCTTCACCATCGTTTATGGCAACCGCGCCTCGTCGAGCGTGATCTTCCGCGACGAGCTCACCGACCTGAAGGACCAGTACATGGGCCGCCTGCGCCTGGTGTACGTGATGAGCCGCGAGCAGCAGGACATCGAGCTGTTCAACGGCCGCATCACCGAAGAAAAGTGCAGCCAGTTCCTGCGTCACTGGATCGATATCAAGGACATCGACGTCGCCTTCATCTGCGGGCCCGAAGACATGATGCACGGCGTCTCGCGCTCGCTGCAGCAAGCCGGCCTGGCCAAGGAAAACATCCGCATCGAGCTGTTCGCCGCCAGCGCGCCGACGCGCGAGCGCAAGCCGCGGTCGGTGGAATCGGAGGCGCGGCACCGCACCGAAGTGACCGTGATCATGGACGGCAACGCCGCCAGCTTCACCATGGACAAGGACAAGGAATCGCTGCTCGACGCCGGCCTGCGCGCCGGGCTGGACATGCGCTACTCGTGCAAGGGCGGCGTGTGCTCGACCTGCCGCTGCAAGGTGCTCGACGGCGAAGTCGAGATGGACGTGAACTATGCGCTCGAGGATTACGAAGTGGCACGTGGTTTCGTGCTGAGCTGCCAGAGTTTCCCTGTCACCGACAAGCTGGTGGTCGACTTCGACATCCATGAATAAACATCGATAGCCGGCAGCTTGTGAACGTCGTTCCCGCCCTCGCCGGGCCCCTTGGCGGGAACCCAGGCTGACTTACGTGGCGTAGCGAAGAACCTGGATCCGCGCTCGGCGGGGATGACGGATCGAACGATAACGAGAGTAGTGGAGACAACAATGACTTACGAATCCATCCAGTTCAAGATCGACAACGGCATCGCGCTGCTCACGTTGAGCCGCCCCGATCGCCTCAACAGCTTCACCCGGGCCATGCACCTCGAAGTGCGCGACGCCCTCACGCGCGTGCAGGCCGACCAATCGGTGCGGGTGCTGGTGCTGACCGGCGCCGGCCGGGGTTTCTGCGCCGGCCAGGACCTGTCCGACCGCGCCGTCGACCCCGGCGCGCCGAGCGTCGACCTGGGCGAATCGGTCGAGAAGTTCTACGCGCCGCTGGTGCTCACCCTGAAGAACCTGCCGCTGCCCGTCATCTGCGCCGTCAATGGCGTGGCCGCCGGCGCTGGCGCCAACCTGGCGCTGGCCTGCGACATCGTGCTGGCCGCGAAATCGGCCAGCTTCATCGAAGCCTTCAGTAAACTCGGCCTGATCCCCGACACCGGCGGCACCTGGCACTTGCCGCGCCTGGTCGGCCACGCGCGCGCCATGGGCCTGGCGATGCTGGGCGAAAAGCTCAGCGCCGAAAAGGCCGAGGAATGGGGCCTGATCTGGCGCTGCGTGCCCGACGAAGCCCTGATGGACGAAGCGATGGCCATGGCCGAACACTTCGCCGCCGCGCCGACCAAGGGCCTGGCTTTCACCAAGAAAGCCTTGCAGGCCAGCTACGCCAATTCGCTCGAAGACCAGCTGCAGCTCGAGGCCGGCATGATGCGCGAACTCGGCTACAGCCACGACTACCGCGAAGGCGTGGCCGCCTTCATGGCCAAGCGCACCCCGCACTTCAAGGGAGAATGAGCATGCACGCCATCCCTCCAGGCAGCACGGTCGCCGTGATCGGCAGCGGCGCGATGGGCGCCGGCATCGCCCAGGTCGCGGCCACCGCCGGCCACCAGGTCCTGCTGTTCGATACCCGCCCCGATGCCGCCGACCAGGCCATCGCCGGCATCGGCAAGACCTATGCAAAACTGGTCGAGAAGGGCCGCATGGGCGCGGTCGCATCCGACCTGGCGCGCGAGCGCCTGATGCGCATCTCATCGCTGCAGGAGGCCGTCGGTGCCGCGCTCGTGATCGAGGCCATCGTCGAGGACCTGGACGCCAAGCGCGCCCTGTTCGCCGAGCTGGAAGGCATCGTCGGCGCACGCTGCATCCTGGCCACCAATACCTCGTCGATCTCGGTCACCGCCATCGGCGCGCACCTGAAGCACCCCGAACGACTGGTCGGCATGCATTTCTTTAACCCGGTACCGCTGATGGCGCTGGTCGAGGTGATCAGTGGCCTGGCGACCGATCGCGACGTCGCGGACGTCGTCCACGCTACCGCCGAAAGCTGGGGCAAGAGCCCGGTGCACGCCAGGTCGACGCCGGGCTTCATCGTCAACCGCGTCGCCCGGCCGTACTACGCCGAAGCCTTGCGCCTGCTGCTGGAGCAGGCCGCCGACGTGGCGACGCTCGACGCCGTGATGCGGGACTGCGGGGGTTTTCGCATGGGTCCGTTCGAACTGATGGATCTGATCGGGCACGACGTCAATTTTTCGGTCACGAACTCGGTGTTCGCCGCCTACTACAACGATCCACGCTTCACGCCTTCGATCGTGCAGCAGGAACTGGTCAGCGCCGGCTTCCTGGGCCGCAAGACCGGCCGTGGCTTCTACCGCTACGGCGACGCCGCCGCCAGGCCGGCGCCGCAGGAAGAAGCCCCCGGCGCCGCACCGGCGACGGTGCGCTACGCCAGCGCCACCGGCATGATCGAGGCGATCGCCGAGCGCCTGCGCGGCGCGGGCATCGAGCCGGTCGCGATCGAGGTCGCGCCTGGCCTGTATTGCGGCGACGCCGCCATCTACCTGAGCGATGGCCGCAGCGCCACCGAGCGCGCCGAGGCCGATGGCCACCGCGACACGATCGTGTTCGACCTGTTGCACGATGCCGCCGGCGCCACCCGCATCGCGCTGGCGCGCGCCGACCAGTGCAGCGACAGCGCGTGGCAAGCCGCGGTCGGCCTGTTCCAGGCCGCGGGCTTCGCCGTGACGCGCCTGGACGACGTGCCCGGCATGGCCGTGATGCGCACCGTGGCGATGCTGGCCAACGAGGCCGCCGACGCCGTCAACCAGGGCGTGTGCAGCGCCCGCGCCGTCGACATCGCGATGCAGAAGGGCGTCAATTATCCGCGTGGCCCGCTGGCCTGGCTCGACGCGGTCGGCCTGCGCCATGTCGTGACCGTGCTGTCGAACCTGGCCGCGACCTATGGCGAAGACCGCTACCGCGTGTCGCCGCTGCTGCGCCGCAAGCTGGCGGCCGATCCACACGGAGCGCGCTTCCATGCTCAATGATCCACAACGGCTGGCCGAACTGGCCGGCCGCACGATGTTCGAACGCGATCCGACCAGCCGCAGCCTGGGCATGCAGCTGGCCGAGATCCGCCCGGGCTATGCGCGCATGTCGATGAAGGTGCGCGACGACATGCTCAACGGTCACGCCACCTGCCATGGCGGCTACATCTTCATGCTGGCCGACAGCGCCTTCGCCTTCGCCTGCAACTCGCACAACTTCAACACCGTGGGCGCTGGCTGCACCATCGACTACCTGGCTCCCGGCCGTCCCGGCGACGTGCTGGTGGCCGAGGCGGTTGAGCAGGCACTGCAGGGCAAGACCGGCGTCTACGACGTCACCGTGCTTGATCAGGACGGGCGCAAGATCGCGCTGTTCCGGGGCAAGTCGCATCGCGTCGCCGGCACCCTGGTGCCGCTCGACGCCTGAACTGGAAACCGAGAGGAGAACGAGATGGTCCAACGTATTCCCGCTGACGGCGAGCTGGAACCGATCGAGCGCGCCAGCCGCGACGAGCTGCAGGCGCTCCAGCTGCAACGCCTGCAGTGGACGCTCAAGCACGCCTACGACAACGTGCCGCACTACCGCGCCGCTTTCGACGCAGCCGGCGTCCACCCGGGCGACTTGAAAACGCTGGCCGACCTGGCGAAGTTTCCGTTCACCGAGAAAAAGACGCTGCGCGACAACTACCCGTTCGGCCTGTTCGCCGTGCCGCGCGAAGAGGTGGTGCGGGTGCATGCGTCGTCCGGCACCACCGGCAAGCCAACCGTGGTCGGCTATACGCAAAACGATATCGACACCTGGGCCAATGTCGTGGCGCGCTCGATCCGTGCCGCGGGCGGACGCAAGGGCGACCTGGTGCACATCTCCTACGGCTACGGCCTGTTCACCGGCGGCCTGGGCGCCCACTATGGCGCCGAGCGCCTGGGCTGCACCGTGATCCCGATGTCGGGCGGCCAGACCGAGAAGCAGGTTCAGCTGATCTGCGACTTCAAGCCGTCGATCATCATGGTCACGCCCTCGTACATGCTCAATATCGTCGAGGAGTTCGCGCGCCAGGGGCGCGATCCGGCCCAGTCGTCGCTCAAGGTCGGCATCTTCGGCGCCGAGCCGTGGACCGATGCGATGCGGCGCGAGCTCGAAACGCGCGCCGGCATCGACGCGGTCGACATCTATGGCCTGTCCGAAGTGATGGGCCCGGGTGTGGCCAGCGAATGCATCGAGAGCAAGGACGGGCCCGTGATCTGGGAAGACCATTTCTATCCCGAGATCATCGACCCCGAGACCGGCGAGGTACTACCCGATGGCGCCGAAGGCGAACTGGTATTCACCTCGCTCACCAAGGAGGCGCTGCCGATCATCCGCTATCGCACGCGCGACCTGACCCGGCTGCTGGCGCCGACCTCGCGCTCGATGCGCCGCATGGGCCGCATCACGGGCCGCTCGGACGATATGCTGATCATCCGCGGCGTGAACGTGTTCCCGAGCCAGATCGAGGAACTGATCTGCAAGATGCCGGCGCTGGCGCCGCAATACCAGCTGGTGGTGGCGCGCGACGGCCATCTCGACACGCTCGAGGTGCTGGGCGAGTTGCGGGACACGAGCCTGCCGCCCGATTCGGTGGCCGCGCTGTGTCGCGAGCTCCAGCACTGCATCAAGACCTATGTCGGCGTGACCACCCGCGTGACCTTGATGCCGCCGCAAGGCATCGAGCGCACCCTGACCGGCAAGGCCAGGCGCGTGGTCGACCACCGTCCAAGACAATGAAAAATGCACTAACAGGAGAGAGCCATGACCGACGCCTTCATCGTTGACGCCGTCCGCACCCCCTTCGGCCGCTACGGCGGCGCCTTGTCCAGCATCCGCGCCGACGACCTGGCCGCGCTGCCGATCGCGGCCCTGATGGCCCGCAACCAGGATGTCGACTGGACCGCGGTCGACGACCTGTTCTACGGCTGCGCCAACCAGGCCGGCGAGGACAACCGCAACGTGGGCCGCATGGCCGCGCTGCTGGCCGGCCTGCCGCAAGACGTGCCGGGCAACACCATCAACCGCCTGTGCGGTTCCGGCATGGACGCCGTGGGCACGGCCGCGCGCGCGATCAAGGCCGGCGAAGCGCAACTCGTGATCGCCGGCGGTGTCGAAAGCATGACCCGCGCGCCGTTCGTGATGGGCAAGGCCGACAGCGCGTTTTCGCGCACGGCCAGGATCGAGGATACGACCCTCGGCTGGCGCTTCGTCAATCCGGCAATGAAGGCCAAGTACGGCATCGATTCGATGCCCGAGACCGCCGAGAACGTGGCGCGTGAGTTCGGCATCGAGCGCGCCGACCAGGATGCGTTCGCACTGCGCAGCCAGCAGCGCTGGGCACGCGCGCATGAAGCAGGCTTCTTCAAGGACGAGATCATCCCGGTCACGGTGCATGGGAAAAAAGGTGAGTCACGCGTGGTCGACACCGATGAGCAGCCGCGCCCGGAGACCAGCATCGACGCGCTGGCCAGGTTGAAAGGCGTGGTCACGCCGGACGGCTCGGTCAGCGCGGGCAATGCGTCGAGCCTGAACGACGGCGCCTGTGCGCTGCTGCTGGCGTCAGGCGCCGCCGCCGCCCGCTACGGCTTGACGCCGCGCGCCCGCGTGGTCGGCATGGCGACCGTTGGCCTGGCGCCGCGCATCATGGGCTACGGCCCGGCGCCCGCGGTGAAGAAGCTGCTGGCCCAGACCGGCCTCACGCTCGACCAGATGGACGTGATCGAACTGAATGAGGCCTTTGCCGCCCAGGGCCTGGCCGTGACGCGCGACCTTGGCCTGGCGGACGACGACGCCCGCGTCAACCCGAACGGCGGCGCGATCGCCATCGGCCACCCGCTCGGCGCTTCCGGCGCGCGCCTGGTGACGACGGCCGTCAACCAGCTGCACCGCACGGGCGGCCGCTACGCCCTGTGCACGATGTGCATCGGCGTCGGCCAGGGCATCGCGCTGATCGTCGAACGGGTCTGACCATGGTGAAGGTCTACGAGATCGACGGCGTGCGGCCGGTGGTGCATCCGAGCGCCTACGTCCACCCGTCGGCGGTATTGATCGGCGACGTGGTCGTTGGCCCGCGCTGCTATATCGGTCCGCTGGCCTCGCTGCGCGGCGACTTCGGCCGCCTGATCCTGGAAGAGGGCGCCAACCTGCAGGACACCTGCGTGATGCACGGCTTCCCGGACGAGGACACGGTGGTCGAAGTCGACGGCCACATCGGCCACGGCGCCGTGCTGCACGGCTGCCGCGTCAAGCGCAACGCCATGGTCGGCATGAACGCGGTGGTGATGGACAAGGCGGTGGTCGGCGAGGAATCGATCGTGGCCGCGATGAGTTTCGTGAAGGCGGGCATGGTGATTCCGCCGCGCTCGATGGTGATGGGAGCGCCGGCCAGGGTCATGCGCGAACTCACCGACGAAGAAGTGCAATGGAAAAGCTTCGGCACCCGCCAGTACCACGAACTGAACGTACGCTCGCTGCAGACCATGCGCGAAGTCGAGGCGGACACCGAGGTGCAGCCGGACCGGCAGCGCATCGCATTCGACCTTGATGGCATGCACAAGCCGAAAGCCTGAAGAAACAAAAGGAGACAAGACATGGGCAATATTCCCACCCTGCAGAGCCTGATCGCCGGCCGCTGGCACGGCCAGGAGTCGCATACCGCGCTGCACAGCGCCCTCGACAGCGCGCTGATCTATCACACGCACGCCGAGAAGATCGATTTCGACGAAGCCTTGACCTTCGCGCGCAAGACGGGCATCAAGAGCCTGATGGGCCTGGACTTCCAGAAGCGCGCCCAATGCCTGAAGGCGCTGGCGCTCTATCTCATGGAACGCAAGGAAGAACTGTACGAGATCTCGCACCTGACCGGCGCCACGCGCCAGGACAGCTGGGTCGATGTCGAAGGCGGCATCGGCACCCTGTTCGCCTATGCCGGCATGGGCTCGCGCGAACTGCCTTCGTCGAACGTGCTGCACGAAGGCCCGGCCATGGCGCTGGGCAAGCGCGGCGGCTTCGCCGGCACCCACATCCTGGTGCCGCGCGGCGGGGTGGCGGTGCACATCAACGCCTTCAACTTCCCGATCTGGGGCCTGCTCGAGAAATTCGCGCCGAGCTTCCTGGCGGCCATGCCCTGCATCGCCAAGCCGGCCACCGCCACCAGCTACCTGACCCATGCCGTGGTCAAGATGATGATGGAGTCGAACCTGTTGCCAAGCGGCGCGCTGCAGCTCGTGATCGGCAGCACCGGCGACCTGCTCGATCGCCTGGGGGGCTTCGACGCCGTCACCTTCACCGGCTCGGCCGACACCGCCGCCAGGCTGCGCGTCAACCCGAACCTGATCCGCGAATCGGTGCCGTTCACGGCCGAAGCCGACTCGCTCAACTGCGCGATCCTGGCGCCTGACGTGACGCCCGACGATCCCGAGTTCGACCTGTTCGTCAAGGAAGTAGCGCGCGAGATGACCGGCAAGGCCGGCCAGAAATGCACCGCGATACGGCGTGTCATCGTGCCGGAAACGCTGGTCGACGCGGTTGGCCAGCGCTTGCGCGAACGCCTGGCGAAGATCACGGTCGGCAATCCCAAGGTCGAGGGCGTGCGCATGGGCGCGCTGGCGTCGATGGACCAGCACCGCGACGTGAGCGAGCGGGTCGAGCTGCTCGCGCGCGGCAACGAAGTGCTGTTCAGCGCGCGCGACGGTTTCAGTCCGGTCGGCGACAATGTGGCCAGCGGCGCTTTCTTCGCGCCGACCCTGCTGCTGTGCCGTAACGCCATGGACAACGCGGCCGTGCACGACGTGGAAGCCTTCGGCCCGGTCAGTACCCTGATGACTTACCGCGACATCGACGAGGCGCTGGAACTGGCCGCGCGCGGCAAGGGCAGCCTGGTGACCACCTTCGCCACCAGGGATCCGGCGCTCGCCGCCTACGCCGTGCCGGTGGCCGCCGCCTCGCACGGCCGCGTACTGATACTCGACCGTGAAGCGGCCGTCGACAGCACCGGCCACGGCTCGCCGCTGCCGCAACTCAAGCACGGCGGCCCGGGCCGCGCCGGCGGCGGCGAGGAGCTGGGCGGCATCCGCGCCGTCAAGCACTTCCTGCAGCGCGCCGCGGTGCAGGGTTCGCCGACCATGCTCGGCGCCATCACCGGCGAATACGTGCGCGGCGGCGCCGTCAAGGAAAGCGAGATCCACCCTTTCCGCCGCTACTTCGAAGACCTGGAGATGGGCCATTCTCTCCTGACGCACCGCCGCACGGTGAGCGAAGCCGACATCGTCAACTTCGGCGGGGTGTCGGGCGACTATTTCTACATGCATTTCGACGAGATCGCGGCGAAGGACACGCAGTTCGGCCAGCGCATCGCGCACGGCTACTTCGTGCTGTCGGCGGCGGCGGGCCTGTTCGTGTCGCCGGCGCCGGGCCCGGTGCTGGCCAACTACGGCCTGGATAACCTGCGCTTCGTGGCGCCGGTGGCGATCGGCGACACCATCCGTGCACGCCTGACCTGCAAGCGCAAGGTCGACCGCAATCGCGCGGACGAGCAGGGAAGAGGACAGGGCGTGGTGGCGTGGGATGTGCAGGTCACCAACCAGCGCGACGAACTGGTGGCCAGTTACGATATCCTGACGCTGGTACTGAAGCGCGCCTGATCCGGCGCTTCACTCATCCCATGCTGACGAAAGGATGTGCGATGTCGAGACTCGATTTGAGCAGTATTCCGGTGTTGAGCGGCACCGGCTATCCGGCGCCATTCCATGAAGCGGTGGATGGCCGCACGCGCCAGGCACTGGGCGATGCCGGCGGCCTGACCCAGTTCGGCGTCAACCTGGTCGAGCTGCAACCGGGCGCCGCATCGTCGCAGCGCCACTGGCACTCGCATGAGGACGAATTCGTCACGATCGTCTCGGGCGAGCTGGTGCTCGTCACCGATGAGGGTGAACCCCTGATGCGCGCCGGCGACCATGCCGCTTTTCAGGCCGCCCGTCCGAATGGCCACCAACTGGTCAACCGCAGCTGGGGGCCGGGCGTGTTCCTGGCGGTGGGTTCACGCGACAAGGCCGACGTGGCGACCTATGCCGATATCGACATGCGCTACGAGCAGGCGTCCAACGCCTATCTGCACAAGGACGGCACGCCTTATCCCAAACGGACTGCCTGACGGTTGGCGTCAATCCAGCTTGCGCGCGTAACGTTCGCGCACATGCTGGCTGATGTAGGTCGACAGTCCGTGACCTTCGCACGCCAGTTCGCACATGCGCGCGATATGGTCGGCGCCGGCGCTGTCCACGTCGTACAGGTAGCGGTCGCCGCCCGTGAATTTCACCGTGATCGATCCGGCCCCGAGTTCATAGGCAACGACACCGGAATGGCCGCTTCGGTTCGCATAGCGCTGCATGATCCATCTCCATAATGCGGTTGGTCCCGTATGGGACCATGGCTGGCGTCATGCAGGTGCACGATTCAGGACCGCGTGCGTTCCAGCCGCAGCAGGCCTTCCGGGGTACGGATGGCGCGCAGGTCGTCGTAGTCCGGCACGCCGGTTACCGTGGTCTCCAGCGGGTGATGGTGGGTGGCGGTGACGACGATGCTGTCCATCCCCGCCGCCGCGGCCGACTGCAGGCCGGCCAGCGTATCCTCGAACACCAGGCAATCCTGCGGGCGCATGCCCAGCTTTTCGGCGCCCAGCAGGAACGGATCCGGCGCCGGCTTGCCGCGCTGGACGTCTTCGGCCGCCACCATCACTGGCGGCGCCGGCAGCCCGGCCGCGGCGATGCGCGCCTCGGCCAGCGCGCGCGGGGCCGAGGTCACGATGGCCCAGCGCTCGGCCGGCAGGGTCGCAAGAAAAGCCGCCACGCCTGCGATCGCCTCGATGCCTTCGACATCCTCGATCTCGGCCTCTGTGATGCGCTGCGCTTCCGCTTCTGCGTCGATATCAGGCAGGCCGACGCCGCGCACCGTATCGATGCTGCGCTTGCCGTGGATGGTCGGCAGGAAGACATCGACGTCCAGGCCATGGCTGCGGGCCCAGTTGGCCCACACGCGCTCGGCGGCGATGATCGAAGTGAGGATGGTGCCATCCATGTCGAACAGGAAAGCAGCGTAGTCGCGGGAGGGAAGGGCGGTCATGGATTTGTTGCTAAAGAAGAGTTAACAGGGGGATAAGCCCTGGACGAGGGAAGGAGCACGTCGTCCGCCCTTGCCGTGCGCCTTGGCGGGAAGCTAACCATGTCGCGTTACGGCGTCTTGGCAGGACCTGGGTCCCGCCAAGACGCCCTGCGAGGGCGGGAACGACGGCTGAATTACCCGGCCAGCTGCTGGCGCACGCGCGCGATTGCCGCGCGCACCTGGTTCGGCGCCGTGCCGCCCACGTGGTCGCGCGCCGCCACCGAGCCCTCGAGGGTCAGCACGTCGAACACGTCCGGTTCGATCAGCGGCGAGAAGCCCTGCAGCGTCTCGAGCGACATCTCGGACAGGTCGCAGCCCGCCTGGTCGCAGGCGCGCACCGCATGGGCCACGGCTTCGTGGGCATCGCGGAACGGCAGGCCTTTCTTGACCAGGTAGTCGGCCAGGTCGGTCGCGGTGGCGTAGCCCTGCAGCGCCGCGGCGCGCATGTTCTCGGCCTTGACCGTGATGCCCGACGCCATGTCGGTGAAGATGCGCAGCGTATCAAGCACCGTGTCGACCGTGTCGAACAGCGGTTCCTTGTCTTCCTGGTTGTCCTTGTTGTAGGCCAGCGGCTGGCCTTTCATCAGGGTCAGGAGGCCGGTCAAATGGCCGTAGACGCGGCCGGTCTTGCCGCGTGCCAGTTCCGGCACGTCCGGGTTTTTCTTTTGCGGCATGATCGACGAGCCGGTGCAGAAGCGGTCGGCGATGTCGATGAAGCCGATGCGCGGGCTGATCCACATGACCAGCTCTTCCGAGAAGCGCGAGACGTGCATCATCAGGATCGATGCTGCGGCGGTGAACTCGATCGCGAAGTCGCGGTCGGACACGGCGTCGAGCGAATTGTGGCAGACGTCGTCGAAGCCGAGGGTCTTGGCCACGCGCAGGCGGTCGATCGGGAAGGTAGTGCCGGCCAGGGCGGCGGCGCCCAGCGGCAGGCGGTTCACGCGGCGGCGCGCATCCTGCATGCGCTCGGCGTCGCGGCCGAACATCTCGACATAGGCCAGCATGTGGTGGCCGAAGGTGATCGGCTGCGCCACCTGCAGGTGGGTGAAGCCGGGCATGATGGTATCGGCGTGGCGCTCGGCCAGGTCGGTCAGCGCGCCGCGCAGGCCGTTCAGCAGGACCAGGATATCATCGATCGCCGCGCGCACGTACAGGCGGATGTCGGTCGCGACCTGGTCGTTGCGCGAGCGTCCGGTATGCAGGCGCTTGCCGGCGTCGCCGACCAGTTCGGTCAGGCGCTTCTCGATGTTCAGGTGGACGTCTTCCAGGTCGAGCAGCCATTCGAAGCTGCCGGCCTCGATCTCGGACCGGATTTGCGTCATGCCGCGCTCGATCTTGGCACGGTCGTGCTCGCTGATGATGCCCTGGGCCGCCAGCATCTCGGCGTGCGCCAGCGAGCCCTGGATGTCGTATTGCGCCAGGCGCTTGTCGAAGAACACCGAGGCGGTATAGCGCTTGACGAGATCGGACACGGGTTCGGAGAAGCGGGCCGACCAGGCTTCGGCTTTTTTGGAGAATTGTTCGGTCATGGTGGAATTCCGGTTGGGGATTCGACGATTATAAACCGCGCCGCCACGACGCCATCCCGTGGGCAGATTACTCCAGGAAAACTCAGGAAAAAAAGCCGCGTAAAGACCGCAATTGAAACCAATCCGGGAGCCAAACGGCGCTAGAATGGTTTTTTTGCCAGCTTTGCAAGCACAATGATTACGAACGATTCCAGCTTCCAGGTCAGTACCGACCAGTCCCGGCTCGATATTCCGATGATCTACCGCTTCCTCAGTGAGCAGTCGACCTGGGCGGTGGGCATTTCCCGTCCGACCGTCGAGCGCGCCATCGAGAATTCGCTGTGCTTCGGTGGCTACCTCGATGGCCGCCAGATGGCGTTCGCCCGCGTGATCACCGACTACGCCACCTTCGCCAACCTGGTGGACGTCTTCGTCTTGCCCGAGTACCGGGGGGAAGGCTATGGCAAGCAGCTGATCGGCGTGGTGCTGGGCCACCCCAGCCTGCAGAAGCTGCGCCGCTTCACGCTGGCCACCAAGGATTCGCATGGCTTGTACGAACGCTTCGGGTTTACCGCGCCCTTGTATCCAGAGACATTGATGGAGCGTTACTTTCCCAACATCTATTTATCCTGAGCGTACTCAACATGGCGACGTGGATCTGGAATCAGGCTTACTCTGATGGCTCATCAGAGGAAGTCCTATGTTCCGATTCGTCGTCCATGCCGTAATCACGCTGGCATTGCTGGCGAGTAGCGCCAGCCATGCCGCCGACAGGGCACCCGTACCGCCGAAAGGCTCGCTCGTCATCATCGGCGGCGCGCTGCGTGCCGATAACGATGCCGTGTGGGAACGCATCGTCCAGCTTGCGGGCGGAAAAGGCGCGCGCATTGCCGTGTTCGCCTCCGCCTCGGCCAGTCCCGAGCGCGCCGGCGGCTACCTGGTAGAACGCCTGAACCGGTATGGCGCGGACGCCTTCTTCGTGCCGGTTGCCCAGCACCTGCAGGGCGCCGACGTGCGCGCCGCCGCCGACGATCCCAAGCTGGCCGACCAGGTGCGCGCGGCCGGCGGCGCCTATTTCTCGGGTGGCGACCAGGGCCGCATTACCAGCGCCCTGCGCCGGCCCGACGGCAGCAATACGCAGGTGCTCGAGGCGCTGTGGGACATGTACCGGCGCGGCGGCGTGATCGCCGGCTCGAGCGCCGGCGCGGCCATCATGAGCAGCACCATGTTCGGCCATCCGCGCTCGATCCTGTCCACACTCCAGCATGGCGTCGACGACGGCCGCCAGATCACACGCGGCCTGGGTTTCATCGGCGACGACGTCTTCATCGACCAGCACCTGCTGGTGCGCGGACGCTTCGCGCGCATGCTGCCGGCCATGCTGGCCAAGGGCTACAAGATCGGCCTGGGGATCGACGAGAACACGGCGATGGTCGTGGGGCCGAAACGCGAGGTCGAAGTGATCGGCTACCGCGGCGCGCTGCTGGTCGACCTGAGCGAAGCGGCCACGCGCGACGGCAGCTTCAACCTCGCCAACGGGCGCCTGAGCTACCTCGACAACGGCGACCGCTTCAACCTGGCCACCAAGACGTTCACCCCGGCGCCCGAGAAGGCGCATGGCAAGGTCGACACCAAGAAGCCGTACTGGCGCGGACCGCTGTTCTCGGCCGATATCCTCGGCAATGGCACGGTGGTGGACCTCATGGCCAAGCTGATCGACAGCGACCAGGTCGACGCGATCGGACTGTCGCTGGACAGCCCCAATGCCGAACGGCCCGACCTCGGCTTCGAGTTCAAGCTCAGTCGGGTCGGCGAGAGCGTGGGCTACCAGTCGGCGTTCAGCGAAGCCTATTCGGTCTACAACGTGCGGCTCGATATCCGGCCGATCGTGGTGCAGCGGCCTTTGTACCAATACCGGTAGTTGCCACGACAGTCAGTCGCAGCGCCACTGCAGGCGCTCGCCCAGCACCTGTTCTTGTGCGTCGATCAGCGGCACGTTCGGATCGTGGCCGGCGCGCGGCACCTCGACCAGCGACTTGTCCGGCGCGGTAATCGACTCGAACCAGCGCCGCGTGACCCGCGGCTCGGTCAGCAGGTCCTCCTTGCCCTGCACCAGGTGCACGGGCAGCTCGAAGCGCGATCCAAGGGCGTACAGGTCGGTGGTCGACGCCATGCCGTCGCCTTTCCAGCCGACGTACTTGAGGAACGAGTAATCCTCACCGGCCGTGTAGTCGGCCTGCGCCTGCGGCGTCGCGTAGCGCGGCAGCACCTCGTACCAGGCGCGCGGCGTGGGATCGGTCACCCAGGCCTCGTATTTGCGCACGGCGCGGCGCACGACGCCGAAGTTGCGGGGATTGGTCCATGGCGGCGGCCCAAGCGCTTCGAGCTGGGTGATGGTTGCCGTGTCGCCGGCGGCGCGCGCACGCTCGAGCAGCGAGCCCCAGGTGGTCATGTTCGCGCGCTGGCCGACTAGCTGGGATAAGCCAACGTACGCGCAGAACAGCTGGGGACTTTGCTTGGCCATGTGCACGCCGATCATCGACCCCCACGAGCTACCCAGCAGGATCACCTTGCGCTTGCCGAAGCGCTGCGCCAGGTAGCGCGCCACATCGATGCCGTCGTCGCGGATCTGCCCGACGCTCAGGGGCACGTCCTCGTCGGGGCGGTTGCGGCCCCAGGTCATGCCGCTGCCGCGCTGGTCCCACTGCGCCAGCGTGACGCGCTTGCGCCACGGCGCGTAGGGGCCGGCGCCATAAAGCGAGGTCGGGTTGCCGGGGCCGCCATGCACGTACAGCAGGACCGGATTGGCGCAGTCGTCGCCGCTGACCGTGACCCACTGCTCGATGCCGCCGACGTTCACGAAGCCGCTTTCGTCGACGGGTTGGCCGGGCTTGCAGGCGGGAGCGGCGTGGGCGAACGAGGCCGCGAACAGGGGGATGAGGAGGCAGGCGCGCAGGCGGGGCATGGATAGACGGGTCGGTAGGGAAGGACGATCGAGTCTGGCGGCTGACCCTTCCTGCGTCAATGCGCCATGCATGGCGTTGAAAGGGAGACTGCCGCGGCGATGGATGCCAGGCTTACAATATCCCGGTCTACTTTCGAGGAAATCGCGATGCGCCTGTTCCACTCCTTCGTCGCGCTGCTGCTTGGCGCACTTGCTTCTATCGCCAGCGCCGCCCAACCGGCCACGGTCCGTCTCGACTACACCCATGGCGGCAATGCGCTGTCCGACCATTACGCCATCGAGCGCGTGGTGATCGAGCCGCTGCCCTGGCCGGGCAGCATGGCGCGCAACCTCGACGACACCAACCGTGGCCAGAACCGCGTGGAGGTGGTCGACGCGAAAACCGGCGACCTGCTGTACTCGCGCGGCTTCTCGACCGTGTTCGGCGAGTGGCGCACGACCGGGGAAGCAAGCCGGATCAGCCGCGCGTTCCAGGAGTCGGTGCGCTTTCCGCGATTCGAGCAGCCGGTGCGGGTGCGCATCCTCAAGCGCGACGAGCGCAACCAGTTTTCGGTGGCCTGGAGCGTCGAGGTCGATCCGAACGCGCAGGACGTGATCCGGCGCCAGCCGCCGGCCCTGGCGAAACCGATCGCGATCCATGCGAGCGGGCAGTCGGCCGACAAGGTCGACCTCCTGATCCTGGGCGACGGCTACACGCAAAAGGACATGAAGAAATTCGAGCAGGACGCACGGCGCCTGACGAAGCATCTGTTCTCGGTGTCGCCGTTTCGCGAACGCGCGCAGGATTTCAACGTCTGGGCGATGGCGGTGCCGACCGAGAAATCCGGCATCAGCCGTCCGTCGACCGGCGTGCACAATCCATCGGCGCTGGGCACGCGCTACGATATCTTCGGCAGCGAGCGCTATGTGCTCACGCTCGACAACCGCGCGCTGCGCGACATCGCCCAGCACGCGCCCTATGAATTCATCGAGATCCTGGTAAACAACGAGACGTATGGCGGGGGCGGCATCTTCGGCCAGTTCAGCACCGCGGCGGCGAGCAACGACTGGTCTGGCTACCTGTTCGTGCACGAATTCGGCCACCACTTCGCCGGCCTGGCCGACGAGTACTACACCTCGCCGGTGGCCTACCAGCCGGCCAGCGGCCGCATGGAGCCGTGGGAGCCGAACGTCACCGCGCTGCGCGATCCGGCCAACCTCAAATGGAAGCGCCACGTGAAGGATGGGACGCCGCTGCCGACGCCGTGGCCCAAGGCTGAATATGAGGAAGCGTCGCGCGCCTACCAGAAAAGGCGCGCCGCGCTGCGGGCCGAGAATCGTCCCGAATCCGAGATGAGCGCCTTGTTCCATGAAGACCTCGAGCGCACGAACGCGCTGTTCGCGCAGCAGCCGCACCGGCACACGATCGGCGCCTTCGAAGGTGCGAACTACGAGGCCAGCGGGTACTACCGGCCGGCGATGCAATGCCTTATGTTCGACCGCAGCGAAACCTTCTGCCCGGTATGCCAGGAAGGCATCGGCGCCATCATCGATCTCCATGCGGGGACGAAGCAGCGGTAATCTTTGCTTACAACTCTGACAATTTGACTGTGGCCTGGCTAACAGACCCGGCGATGCGATCGGCCTATTCTGGAATCACTGAAGAACAACAACGACTGCACAGGCAACCCGCTCTGTGCAGAGACCACCAGAAAGGAAACACATCATGAACAAACTGCTCGCCACCCTCATCGCCGGCCTGATGGCTACCGCTGCCCATGCACAAACCACCGCGCCAGCGACCACCGCCGCCGACAATCGCATCGTCAAGGCAGAAGCCAATGCCGAGAAAGACGTGATCAAGGCTGAACAGAAAGAAATCAAGACCGCGATCAAGGCGGACGAAAAAGTGAACAAGACCATGGCCAAGGCCGCCGAGACCAAGTCGAAGGCCCATGCCAACCTGGTCGAGTCGCACACCGACGCAGCGGCGAACGTGGCCAAGGCCGATCCGGAAGACCGCGCCAAGGCGATGGCCAAGGCTGAAGAGAAAGTGGCAGACGCCAATCTGAAAGCCGAGAAGAAAATGATCAAGGCCGACGAAAAAGTGCTGAAGGCACAAGTCGACGCGGCAGCCGACAAGGCCACTGCTGCGGCCAAGACCGAGCAGGTGCGTGCCGAAGCGCAAGCCGAGGTGCACAAGGCCGCAGCCCGTAACTAAGCCCCTGGCTTGAAACGACAATGCCGGCTCGCGCCGGCATTTTTTTTGATCAGCAGGAATGGTCGGGGTTACGAACCGTCGGCCGCCCGCATCGCCAAGTCCGCCGCCTTCAGTCGCGCCGACAAGGCCTTGCCCTTGCGCGCCCGCTTGCCGAAGTGCGGCTCCAGTCCCGACGCGAACAACTCGACGGTACGCGCCTTGTCCCCGGCCCAGGTGCCAACCACATTCACACCCTTCTGGCTGATCGGCTGCGCGGCCAGCATCTTCTCTTTCGGCTCCAGTTCCATCAGGATCACGCCCCGGCCGCCATTGGTCAGCACCTTCATCTCGTCGATACCGAACACCAGCACGCGGCCCTTCTCCGACAGGCAGGCAATCGCACCGGCAGTATCCGACACCACCCGCGGCGGCAACGGCGCAGCACCGTCGTTCAAGGTGATGAACGACTTGCCACCCTTCAGGCGGCTGACCATATCGCCGGCCTTGGTAATGAACCCGAACGCATCCGAGGTCGAGATCAGCAGGCGTGTCTCCGGATTGCCGGCGAAGTAGTGCAGGATCCGCACACCACCCGACAAATCGACCAGCGTCGTGATCGGCACCCCGTCGCCACGCGACCCAGGGAGCGCCGCCACCGGCACCGAATACACCTTGCCGTTGTCGCCCACGCCCAGCAGATGATCCACCGTGCGGCACTCGAAGGCCTTGTACAGCGAATCGCCGGCCTTGAAGGTGAACTGCGCCGGATCGTGGCCGATGCCGGTACGCGCGCGCACCCAGCCTTTTTCCGACACGATCACCGTCACCGGCTCGTCGATGACCTTCTGCTCGGCCACCGCGCGCTGTGCTTCCTCGATGATGGTGCGGCGGTCGTCGCCGAACTGCTTGGCGTCGGCTTCGATTTCGCGAATGATCAGGCGCTTCATCGACGACGGGTTCTCGAGGATGTCCTCGAGTTTCGCCTTGTCGGTGCGCAGCTCGGCCAGCTCCTGCTGGATCTTGATCGCTTCCAGGCGCGCCAGCTGGCGCAGGCGGATCTCGAGGATGTCTTCGGCCTGGCGTTCGCTCAGGCGGAATTCCTCGATCAGCGCCGCCTTGGGCTCATCCGAATTGCGGATGATGGCGATCACCTTGTCGATGTTCAGCAAGACCGTCTCGCGGCCTTCCAGGATGTGGATGCGGTCGTTGACCTTGCCCAGCTTGAATTCGGTCCGGCGGCGCACGGTCACGAAGCGGTAGTCGATCCACTCCTGCAGGATCGCCGTCAAGCCCTTCTGGCGCGGACGGCCGTCGCCGCCGATCATCACGAGGTTGATCGGGCTTGAAGACTCGAGCGAGGTGTGCGCGAGCAGCATCAGCATGAACTCGCCCTGGTCGACGTTCTTCGACTTCGGCTCGAACACCAGGCGCACCGGGGCGTCGCGGCCCGATTCGTCGCGCACCGCGTCGAGCGCGCCGAGGATCGTGTTCTTCAGCGCCAGCTGCTCGGGCAGCAGCGCCTTCTTGCCGGCCTTGACCTTCGGGTTGGTCAGTTCTTCGATTTCTTCCAGCACGCGCTGCGACGAGCAGCCCGGCGGCAGTTCATGGACCACCGCCTGCCACTGGCCGCGCGCCAGTTCTTCGATCTTCCAGCGCGCGCGCACCTTCATCGAGCCGCGGCCGACCGCGTACATGTCGGCGATCGCTGATGCCGGGGTGATGATCTGGCCGCCGCCCGGGAAGTCCGGGCCGGGGATCAGCGTCATCAGTTCGGCGTGGGTGATCTTGGGGTTGCGGATCATCGTTACCGCCGCTGTCGCGACTTCGCGCAGATTGTGCGAGGGGATCTCGGTGGCCAGGCCGACCGCGATGCCCGAGGCGCCGTTGAGCAGCACCATCGGCAGGCGTGCCGGCAGGGTGCGCGGTTCAAGGGTCGAGCCATCGTAGTTGGGCTGGTAGTCGACCGTGCCCATGTCGATTTCGTCCATCAGGAGGCGCGAGATCGGGGTCAGGCGGGCTTCGGTATAGCGCATTGCCGCCGCGCCGTCGCCGTCGCGCGAGCCGAAATTGCCCTGGCCGTCGATCAGCGGGTAGCGCAGCGAAAAGTCCTGCGCCATGCGCACCAGCGCGTCGTACACCGACTGGTCGCCGTGCGGGTGCAGCTTGCCGAGCACGTCCCCGACCACGGCCGCGGACTTGCGCGGCTTGGCGGTCGGGCCCAGGCCCAGTTCGTTCATCGCGTACAGGATGCGGCGCTGGACCGGCTTCTGGCCGTCCGACACGTCCGGCAGGGCGCGGCCCTTGACCACCGAGACGGCGTAGTCGAGGTAGGCGCGCTCGGCGAAGGTGGACAGGGTGAGCGTCTCGACGTCCGAGGGCTCGTGTTGCTGTTCAAAGAGACTTGGTTGATTCGTCATGATGTGTGTTCGGTTGCTCGCGTGGGCGGACGATTAGATATCCGCCTCGGTCTCGTTACCGTGTTCCTCGATCCAGGCGCGGCGTGCGGCGGCTTCGCCCTTGCCCATCAGCATATTGAAACGCGATGCCGATTCGGCCAGGTCGTACTGGCCGAACGATACCGGCAGCAGGCGGCGCGTGTCCGGGTTCATCGTCGTTTCCCACAGCTGCTCGGCGTTCATCTCGCCCAGGCCCTTGAAGCGCGAAATGCTCCATACGCCTTCCTTCAGGCCTTCTTTCTTGAGCTTGTCCTCGATCGCCAGCAGCTCGCCATCGTCCAGCGCATACAGCTTCTGGATCGGCTTCTTGCCGCGCGCCGGCACGTCGACGCGGTAAAGCGGCGGACGCGCGATGCAGATATTCCCGTTGCGGAACAGGGCCGGGAAGTGCTTGAAGAACAGCGTCAAGAGCAGCACCTGGATGTGCGAACCGTCGACGTCGGCATCCGACAGGATGCAGATCTTCCCGTAGCGCAGGCTGGTCAGGTCGGGCGAGTCGTTCGGTCCGTGCGGATCGACGCCGATTGCCACCGAGATATCGTGGATCTCGTTGTTGGCGAACAGGCGATCACGGTCGGTCTCCCACGAGTTGAGCACCTTGCCGCGCAGCGGCAGGATGGCCTGGAATTCCTTGTCGCGGCCCATCTTGGCCGAACCGCCGGCCGAATCGCCCTCGACCAGGAACAGTTCATTGCGGGTGATGTCGCTCGACTCGCAATCGGTCAGCTTGCCCGGCAACACGGCCACGCCGGACGATTTCTTCTTCTCGACTTTTTGCAGCGAGCGCAGGCGCGACTGGGCCTGCTTGATCACCAGCTCGGCCAGCTTCTTGCCGTATTCGACGTGCTGGTTCAGCCACAATTCGAGCGGCGGCTTGGTAAACGTCGAGACCAGCTTGAGCGCATCGCGCGAGTTCAGGCGTTCCTTGGTCTGGCCCTGGAACTGCGGGTCCAGCACCTTGGCCGACAGCACGAACGAGACGCGCGCGAAGACGTCTTCGGGCAGCAGCTTGACACCCTTCGGCAGCAGGCCATGCAGCTCGACGAAATTCTTCACGGCGCCGAACAGGCCGTCGCGCAGGCCGGCTTCGTGGGTGCCGCCGCTCACGGTCGGGATCAGGTTGACGTAGGACTCGCGCACCACGCCGCCTTCCTCGGTCCAGGCCACGACCCAGTCCGCGCCTTCGCCCTCGGCGAAGCTGTCGTCGCCCGCGGCGGCGAACTGCGCGCCTTCGAACAGCGGGATCAGGGTCTCGCCGCTCGAGCTCTGGGCCAGCGCTTCGTTCAGGTAGCCGCGCAGGCCTTCATCGTAGCGCCAGGTCTGGACATCGCCGGTCTTGCCGTTGGTGAGCGTGACGGTCACGCCCGGCAACAGCACCGCCTTCGAGCGCAGCAGGCGCTGCAGGTCGCCCAGCGGGATGTTCGGGGAGTCGAAATATTTGCCGTCGGGCCAGGCGGTGACGCGGGTGCCGTTCTTCTTGCCGCCGCGTTCGGCTGGCGAAGAGGTCAGCGGCTCGATCACGTCGCCGTCGGCAAACACCAGCTTGTGCTGGCCGTTGCCCTGGTCGTCCTTGCGCCACACCTCGATCTCGAGGCGCTTGGACAGCGCATTGGTGACCGAGACGCCGACGCCGTGCAGGCCGCCCGAGAAGGCGTAGGCGCCGCCCGAGCCCTTGTCGAACTTGCCGCCGGCGTGCAGGCGGGTGAACACGATCTCGACCGTGGACACGCCTTCTTCCGGGTGGATGCCGACCGGGATGCCGCGACCGTCATCCTCGACCGTGATCGAACCGTCGGGGTTCAGGGTCACGCCGATGTTCTTGCAGTGACCGCCCAGCGCTTCGTCCGAGGCGTTGTCGATCACTTCCTGGATGATGTGGAGCGGGTTCTCCGTCCGGGTATACATGCCCGGACGCTGTTTCACAGGTTCGAGTCCCTTGAGGACGCGGATGGATGATTCGCTGTAGTCTGGAACGGGTTTCTTGGAGGCCATCTTGAAGATTGTTTGTCGAATGCTCCGGCATTCTAACTTGTCGGGAGGAAAAGGTTGGGCTTTTTTACTGTTTAAATATACAGTAGTTTTCGCTGTGACGTGCTTTTCGCTTCGCACGTTTGTGCTAGATTAAGTCGGATTGTCACGGCGATGCCAGGGAGGGGCGCTACCGATGTACATGGCCAGCTATCAGTTCACCGTCCGCCTGCTCGGGTTTACCCCGGGCGAAACCGCGCGACTCGAAGCCTTGCTGGCGCAGGCGCCGGGCGTGGGACCGTCGTATTCTTGCCTGCATGACGACAGTTTGCAAGAGCCGGACCTGTATATCGCCAACGGCGACAGTCCGACCGCGCTGACCAGGCTCGGCTGCCTGCCGCCCGGATCGCTGCAGCCGGCGCTCGTCATCGGCAATCCCGATGCCGGCCCCTGGCGCACGCTGGCGCGGCCGGTCGAGCCCTTGCAACTGTACGCGGCGCTGGCCGATCTGCTCGATAGCCGGGTTCATGTCCTGGTGCAGCAGAGCACCCACACCCGGCGCGTGCTGGCCGAGCGGCGGCGCCGTCCGCGCCTGGCGCCGGACTGCGAAACGCCCGCATTCTACGCGCGCCAGCGCCGCGGCCCCGTAGATGGGGCCGTCCTGATCGTCGACAAGGAGTGCAAGCTGCGCAACCAGGTGGCGCGCGTGCTCGGACCGCGCCGGGTGCCGGTGGAATGGACCGACAGCCTGTGCGCCGCGGTGCACCTGTGCGACGAAACGCCGGTCTCGCTCGTCTTGATCAACACTGCGGCGAGCGGCATCGAACCATACGATCTGTGCAGTTCGATCAAGTCGCAGCAGGGGGCGCAGCGGACGCCGGTCGTGTTCCTGGTCGAGCAATCCTTTCACTACGATAGCGTCCGCGCACGCCGCGCCGGCGCGCGCGGCATGCTGGCGACGCCGGTCGCCGGCCGCCACTGGATGCTGACTTTCCAGAAGCTGCTGGACTTGCCGGTGTAGGCGGCACGCGACGTTTTGTAACAACTTTATATCGTGCGCAGTGATGGCGAAGTTATATTAATAACCATGGCTGAAGACGATAAAATCAAGCGCAACGATGACCCGAACGCGGACATCGACGAGCGCCGCGAGACACGTGTACGCGTGCCCGATCGCCGCGCCAGCGGCGGCCAGACCGCGCGCGGGCCGGCGCGCTACCTGCGCGATGGCGACAATGCGGTCGCGCTGGCCGGCAGGGTCATCACCTCGCGTTTTCGCTCCTTGCGCGAACGCTTCAACCGCGATTTCATGCAGCGCACCCTGCACATCGGCGTCTCGGCCCGTATCTTCCATCCCGAGGCCGGGGCCAAGGGACTGCTCAGCAAGAACCTGCAGTACCTCGAAGAGTCGATCGCCCAGTGGGTGATGTCGCGTGATGTGCTGGTGTTCATGATCCCCACCGTCAATACCAACGGCTTGCTCCACCCCAGCAATATCACCCTGCGCCACTATGCGCGCCACCTCGACGGCCTGGTGCTGCAGGGCGGGGCCGACGTGGCGCCGCAAACGTATTCCGAAACCCCGACCCGCCCCGAATGGAGCGGCGACCGCGCGCGCGACGTGTACGAGCTCGAACTGCTGCACGAATTCGTCGATGCCGGCAAGCCGGTGCTGGGCGTATGCCGCGGTTGCCAGCTGATCAATGTGGCCTTCGGCGGCACCCTGCACCAGGACGTCGCCACCGACATGCCCGATGCGCTGGCCCATGTACACGATCTGTACGATGCGCACCGCCACGCCATCGTGTTCCCCAAGGGCTCGTCACTGGGCCGCATGTTCCCCAAGGTCGAGAAAGCGATGGTCAACTCGATCCACCACCAGGCGGTCAAGGACCTCGGGCGCGATATCCGCATCGAGGCCATGTCCGAGCCTGACGGCATCGTCGAGGCGATCCGCTACCAGCGCGCCAACTTCGTCATGGGCCTGCAGTGGCACCCCGAATTCCATCGCGCCGGAGGCGTCGACCTGCTCGATTGCACGCCGGTGCTCGACGAATTCCTGCGTGCCGCGCGTGAAACCCGGCTGTAATTCCCGGCATTAGTTGCTGCCAAGAATCGACTGCCGCCAGTCCCCCTCCATACCGCGATTCGCTTGCCGAAAACGCTTGCTTTCGCCGCGCGCCGCGTGAATAATGAAATGAGAATCATTCTCATCTCGTTGTAATTCACGCTTGACCGTTGCGCACCGCAACCGCTTTTTGGGAGACGCTTGCATGACCATTTCCACCGCACACACGACGTCGTCGGAACCGCGCAGCCAGGACGTGCTGCTGGTCGCTTCGCTATTGCACCTGATGTCGAACTACACGACGCGCGGTGACGGCGAGCAGCCCTGCGTGAAGCTGGCCTCGGTGATCGAGCGCCACCTGTGCGCGCTGTCGCGCCTGCCGACCATCGACCCGGTGCTGCGCGCCACCTGCGAGCAGCTGGCCGACCAGTGGGCGGTCGTGGTCGACGCCAAACTGCCGCCGCCAGCGCCAGCGCGCCAGCCTTTGCTGGCGCGCTTCATGAAGGGCGGCTGGGCCGGCAAGGCCGCGCCGCTGGCCGGCTGACAGGGCGGTCTAGGTGCGGCCACCGCGGAAATGCTGGATCGCCGCGTTGACCATGCCCTCGACGCTGCCTTCGCGCTCCGCGTGGCGGCGCAGGATGGTGGCGTCGCTGCCGTCGTGCACGGCCGCCGCCAGGTGGCGCAGGGCTTCCACGCTGCCCAGCGCTTCGGCATGCGGCAGCATTTTTTCGAGCGTGGCCAGGATGTCTTCGCGCATCGGCACGTTGTCGTAGGTTTTTGGATGCGTGATGCTGCCTTCCAGGCCGAAGCGGCAGGCCTGGAAGCGGTTGTAGTTGTAGACCAGGTAGTCGTCTTCTACAGGCATGTCCTCTACAAGTGCTTGTTCTTTCTTTTCCAGCAGGTGCCGGCACAGCGCCTGCAGGTAGCCGGCCAGCGCCGCCGCCCGTTCCACCGTCAGCGGCGTGTCGCACACGCGCAGCTCGATGGTGCCGTACTCGGGTTTCGGCCGCAGGTCCCAATAAAAGTCCTTCATGCTCTTGATGATATTGGTGCGCTCCATCTTGGCAAAATAAACGTCGGTGAACTCTTGCCAGGTGAGCGTGAACGGCGCACGGCCGCTCATCGGGAAAGCGAACACGGAGTTCAGCCGCGCCGATTCGAACAGGCTGTCATGGCCCTGGACGAAGGGCGACGACGCCGACAGCGCGATGAAGTGCGGCAGGTAGCGGTTCAGCGCATGCAGCAGGTACAGCGCGTCGTCGCCGTTGGCGCAGCCGATGTGCACGTGCTGGCCGAACACCGTGAACTGCTTGGCCAGGTAGCCGTACAACTGCGACAGGTATTCATAGCGCGGCTTGGCCGAGATGCGCTGGTCGGACCAGTGCTGGAACGGGTGCGTGCCGCCGCCGGCGATGCCGATATTGAGCACGTCGCTGGCCGCGACCAGGGTGTCGCGGATCTCGGTCAGTTCGGCCAGCAGCGGCGCGTATTCGGTGTGCACGCTCGAGTTAATCTCGATCATGCTCTCGGTGATCTCGGGCGTGACGTTGCCCGGGAAGGGTTTGCGCGTCAACAGGTGCATCAGGTCGGGGCTGGCGGCGGTCAGGTTGAAATCCGACAGGCTGACCAGCTGCAGTTCCAGCTCGACCCCGAAGGTGAGTGGCTGCGAGGGATTGAAGGCTTCAAGCGGCATGGGTCGACTCCGGTGCTTCGCGCGCCCAGATCAGCGCGCGCTGGATGATGATCGGACCGAAGACTTCGAGCAGCATGGTCACGGCCGCCATCGCATACAGTTCTTCGACCACTTTCAGGCCGGCATAGCGCGCGTGCTCGAGCAGCAGGATCACGAACACGGCCAGCGGCGCCAGTCCGAGGCCGGTGAGCGCGCCCTTGCGCCAGGTGACGCCCGACAGCTGGGCGAACGCCGTCACCCCAAGCACCTTGGCGACCATGCGCACCAGCACCACGCTGATCGCGAGCGCCGTGCCGGCGGTGACCAGGCGCCAGTCGAGCGTGGAGGCGGCATAGACGAACAGCAGCACGGTCAGCACCTCGCCCAGCGCGCCGAAATTGCGCTGGGTCTGGGTGAAGGCCACGCGGCGGTAGCGCACCGTCAGGCCGAAGGCCAGCGCCGCCACCACCGGCGACATGCCCGAGACCTCACAGACCGACACCAGCAGGATGACCGCCAGGGCAAAGGCGACGGTGGTATCCTGCTGCGGATTGCCGATCGCACGCAGCAGGCTCGGGGTCACCACGCCGAAGATGGCGCCGACCAGGATCGAGCCGGCCAGCATCACCAGGCTTTGCCACAGGGCTTCGCCGACAGCGTCGTAGGTGTGGAACAGCCAGATGCCGATGATGACGTTGAAGGCGAATACCGACAGCACGCAGTTCTGGGCCGACAGGTGCAGCACGCGTTCGGTCATCTGGCCCGAGCTTTTCTGCTCATTGACGACCCGCACCACGGTGGCGGGCGAGGTCGCCATCGACAGCGCGGCCATCAGGAGGGCCGTCAGCTGGCCGGTGCCGAAGGCGCTGGCGACAAAATAGACGAGGATGAAGGTCAATCCTGCCTCGACCAGGCCCGCCACGCCGATCCAGGGATTGTTGACCAGCCAGCGCAGGTTGATGCGGTTGCCGAGTTCGAACAGGATCAGGCCGAAGGCGACATTGGCCAACAGCGAGACCGGTCCCAGGTCGGGGGCGGGCAGGGCGCCGATCTGCGTGCTGCCAAGGGCGAAGCCGACCAGGCCATAGAAACTGATGCGCGGCAGGCCGGTCCAGCGCTGGCCGAATTCACCGGCCAGCCAGGCGAGTACGATCGCCAGCGGCCACGCAAGGCTTGTCAACAAGGACAGCAGGTCTGGCATTCGTTGTTCCCCTCGATTCTTATGTTCGGTGCGCGCTTGCCATGCAGTGTAGACGGAGTCTACAAGCCGGCGGGGCAAGCACGATTGTCCTGGCTCGCCCGTCCACGCGCCTTGTGTTGAAGCACGGCGAGCGGCGGGCGAGTGGCTCGATCATAGCGATTCCAGCGGGGCCGTCCGTGTCCGCACTAACACAGTGTGGCAAGACATTATTTGCTATGGGGTATTACTTGCTAAGCAAACGCATCGCCCGTTCCAACCCTTCGAGCGTGATCGGAAACATGCGGTTATTCATGATCTGGCGAATCAGGGCGATCGATTGCCGGTACTGCCACAGATGTTCGGGCTCCGGATTGAGCCAGGCGAACTTGGGAAAGGCCGACACGAAACGCGCCAGCCAGGCCGCGCCCGGTTCCTCGTTGTTGTACTCGACCGATCCGCCCGGCGCCATCACCTCATACGGGCTCATGGTGGCGTCGCCGACAAAGATCACCCGTGTGTCGGCCGGATACTTGCGCAGCACGTCCCAGCTTGGAAATCGCTCGCTGTGGCGGCGATGGTTGTTCTTCCACAGATAGTCGTAGACGCAGTTATGGAAGTAATAGAACTCCATGTTCTTGAATTCACTGCTGGCCGCCGAAAACAGTTCTTCGGTACGCTCGATGTGGTCGTCCATCGAGCCGCCCACGTCCAGCAGCATCACCACCTTGATCCGGTTCTTGCGTTCGGGCCGCATGCGGATGTCGAGCCAGCCGGCGTTGCTGGCGGTAGCGCGGATGGTGTCGTCCAGCGCCAGTTCATCGGCCGCGCCCTCGCGCGCGAAGCGGCGCAGGCGGCGCAGGGCCACCTTCAGATTACGCGTGCCCAGTTCGCGCTCGTCGTCGTAGTCGCGGAAGGTGCGCTGCTCCCATACCTTCACCGCGCTGCGGTTGCGGCCAGTGCCGCCGATACGGATCCCTTCCGGATTGGTGCCGCCATGGCCGAAAGGCGAGGTGCCGCCGGTGCCGATCCATTTACTACCGCCGGCGTGGCGTTCCTTCTGTTCGTTCAGCAGCTCTTGCAGGCGCTGCTGCAGCTTGTCGTAGCCGAATTTTTCGAGCTGCGCCTTCTGTTCCGGCGTCAGCTCCCGTTCGAAGCGCTTGATCAGCCACTCCAGCGGGATGTCGGCCTTCTCGTCGAACACCGCATCGACGCCCCTGAACCAGAGGCCGAACACGCGGTCGAACTTGTCGAAATGCGCCTCATCCTTCACCAGCGTCAGGCGCGCGAGGTAATAGAACTCGTCGAGCGAGGGCAGGATCACCTGGCGCTGCAGGGCTTCGAGCAAGGTCAGGAATTCGCGGATCGAGACCGGCACCTTGGCCTCGCGCAGGGCGCGGAAGAAATCGATCAGCATGGTCAAGCCCCGGTGTGCGGCTCCATGGCCATCATCGCTTGTTCCTCGACATGAACATCAGGCGGTCGAACAGGGCGATGTCCTGCTCGTTCTTGAGCAGGGCGCCGTGCAGCGGCGGCGTCGCGTGCTCGGCGCGCAGCGCCTCGGCCGGCACATCCTCGGCCAGCAGCAGCTTGAGCCAGTCCAGAAATTCCGAGGTCGACGGCTTCTTCTTGATGCCGGGGACGTCGCGCAGCGCATAGAAGCTTTGCAGCGCGGCCGCCAGCAAATCCTGCTTCAGGCGCGGGAAGTGCACGCCCACGATGTCGGCCATCGTCTCGCGGTCCGGGAACTGGATGTAATGGAAGAAGCAGCGGCGCAAAAAGGCGTCGGGCAGCTCTTTTTCGTTGTTCGACGTGATGATCACCAGCGGACGGTGTTTGGCCACCACCATCTCGCGCGTCTCGTAGACATAGAACTCCATGCGATCGAGTTCGCGCAGCAGGTCATTCGGGAACTCGATGTCGGCCTTGTCGACTTCGTCGATCAGCAGCACCACCGGCTCGGGCGCGGTGAAGGCTTGCCACAGCACGCCCTTGACGATGTAGTTCTGGATGTCGCGCACCCGCTCGTCACCCAGCTGCGAATCGCGCAGGCGCGAGACGGCGTCGTACTCGTACAGGCCCTGCTGGGCCTTGGTGGTCGACTTCACGTGCCACTGCAAGAGCGGCATGTTCAACGCGGCTGCGACCTCTTCGGCCAGCATGGTCTTGCCGGTGCCAGGCTCGCCCTTGATCAGCAGGGGACGGCCCAGGGTCAGGGCCGCGTTGACGGCCAGTTTCAGGTCGGCGGTGGCGACATAGTTGTCGCTGCCTTCGAAGCGGGGAGATGCATGCATGGCGGGTGACGAAAGAAAACGAAAGGAAGTGCGGCGAGTATATGACAAAACCGTGGCCCACCCGCCGCCCGGGGCGCGGGACGCCAGTTTGTAGACTGGTGTCAAGTCTTCAGATAGAATCGGCCGGTTGGTAAGCCTTTGCTAAGTTTTTGTGCGGTTGCGATTTTCGACATATAACTAACGAGACGCCCATGAAAAAAACTCTGGTACCACTGGCGCTGGCGCTTCTCGCCGGCGCCGCCGGCAGCGCATCCGCCGCGGAAGTGGTCGGTAATCCCCAGGCGGCAACCGCCAAGATCGAGATGTGCATCGGCTGCCATGCCATCCCGGGCGGCTATAAAACGGCATTCCCCGAGGTATACCGCGTGCCAATGATTGGCGGCCAGTCGGCCAAGTACATCGAATCGGCACTCAAGGCCTATCGCAAGGGCGACCGCAAGCATCCTTCCATGACCGGCATCGCGCGCTCGATGAGCGACCAGGACATCGCCGACGTGGCGGCCTATTACTCCCAGCAATCGCCGAACCAGACGACCGCCAAGCGATGAGGACCGCCATGAAGAAAACGATGCTCCTGCTGGCCCTCGGCGCCATCTCCTTCGCGGCCAGCGCCAACGACGTCAAGCGCGGCGAAGCCCTGGCCCAGAAATACAACTGCGCCTCCTGCCACGGCGCCGATTTCAACAAGGCGATCGACCCGACCTATCCGAAGCTGGCCGGCCAGCATGCCGACTATCTCACGCATGCGCTGCGCGCCTACAAGCGCGGTTCCGGCGCCAATGGCCGCGTCAACCCGATCATGGCCGCCATCGTGCAGCCGCTGTCGAACCAGGATATGTCCGACCTCGGCGCGTATTTGTCCAGCCTGCCGTCGCAACTGGTGGTCAAGAAGTAGCGCCAGGCCAGTCGCGCCGCCGCGACACGCACTCCAGCATCAACTGGTAACATGCCGATCCCTTCTGCCACATGGGTGGCAGGGGATGTTTGTTCTGGTGGTGGACGTGTCCGGGCTGCGGTGCGGGCCTGGGTTCCCGCGCAGGCGGGAACCCAGGCAATACGCAGACCACGTACCCGACCCCAGCCACCGCCCACCGCTGGAGTCACACCGTGCCGTCGCTTACCCCTCACTACCTGAAGATCAACCTGCTGGCCGGCCTCACCGTCGCGCTGGCCCTGGTGCCTGAGGCGATTGCTTTCGCCCTGGTCGCCCACCTGTCTCCCCTCACCGGCCTGTACGCGGCGGTGCTGGTCGCCTTCATCACATCGAGCTTCGGCGGCCGGCCCGGCATGATCTCGGCCGCCGCCGGTTCGCTGGCGGTAGTGATGGTGGCGCTGGTGGTGCAGCACGGCGCGCAATACCTGCTGGCGGCGGTGGTGCTGATGGGCGTGCTGCAACTGCTGTTCGCCGCCGCCCGCCTGGGGAAATTCATCCGCATGGTGCCGCATCCGGTGATGCTGGGCTTCGTCAACGGCCTCGCGCTGGTGATCTTCCTGGCCCAGTTCAACCACTTCAAGGAAGCCGGCCCGGACGGCGCGGCGCAGTGGATGGCCGGCCCCGAACTGGCGCTCATGGCCGGCGTCATCGTCGTCACGATGGCCGTGATCTACCTGACCCCGCGTCTCACGAAAGCCGTGCCATCGACCCTGGTCGGCATCCTGGTGGCAAGCGTCGGCTGCGCGCTGCTCGGCATCGACACCAAGACCGTGGGCGACCTCGGCTCGATCGCCGGCGGCCTGCCCAGCTTCGCGCTGCCGGACGTGCCGTGGAACCTGGAGACGCTGCGCATCGTCTTCCCCTACGCCCTCGTCATGGCCGGCGTTGGCCTGATCGAGTCGCTGCTGACGCTCACCCTGATCGACGAGATTACCGACACCCGCGGCCAGCCGAACCGCGAATCACTGGCGCTGGGCGCCGCCAATGTCGTCGCCGGCCTGTTCGGCGGCATGGGCGGCTGCGCGCTGATCGGCCAGAGCATGATCAATGTGAACAGCGGCGCCACCGGTCGCCTGTCCGGCATCGCCGCCGCGCTGTTCCTGCTGGCCTTCATCCTGTTCGGCTCGACCTGGATCGAGGCCATCCCGCTGGCGGCCCTGGTCGGCGTGATGTTCGTGGTGTGCGAAAAGACCTTCGAGTGGGGTACCTTCCGCCTGGTCGGACGCGTGCCGCGCGCCGACCTGTTCGTGATCGTGCTGGTGGCCGGCATCACGCTGGTGTTCGACCTGGCCGTGGCCGTGATCGCCGGCGTGATCGTGTCGGCGCTGGTATTCGCCTGGCAGCACGCCAAGCAGGTACGGGCCGCCGTCTCGCTCGATGAGCATGGCTGGAAAGTCTATGCGCTGGAAGGCACGCTGTTCTTCGCCTCGGTGACGCCGTTCCAGGCGCTGTTCGCGCCAAAAGACGATCCGCAGGACGTGGTCATCGACTTCATGCGGGCGCGGGTGGTCGACCATTCGGCGATCCAGGCGATCGACGCCCTGGCCGAGCGCTATCGCCTGCTGGGCAAGCGCCTGCACCTGCGTCACTTGAGTCCGGACTGCCGCGAGCTGCTGGACAAGGCCCAGGGCATGGTCGAAGTGAATGTGGTGGAAGACCCGCGCTACCGGGTCGCGGACGACAAGCTGGCGTAAGCCGCGCTCGACCAAGAGGATGCGTCAGGCGAATGCGCGCCGGCGCACGCAGTCGATATACGCCTCGGTATCCGGCGGCGCGCCATTGCGTTGCGAAGCCCAGATCATCTCGCCCAGGCATTCCATGATTTCGTGATGCGCGTCGTGCTGGCCGCGGCGGGCCACCAGGGCGTCGTGGGCGGCGCGGATGCCGCGCGGCTGGTCGATCGAGATCTGCTCGGCGATCGACAGGTGCATCGACAGGTGCAGGAACGGGTTCGGCTTGCCGCCCTCGACCGAGTAGTCGGCCGCGATCGCCGCCTCGACGTCCTCGAACTGGTCGTGGTACTCGGGATGCTGGACGATCCAGTCGACCGCCATCGCATCCATCGGGGTCAGGATCTCGCCGTTACGGTGCTTGCGGTAGGCTTCGCAGAAAAAGCGGCGCACGTCGTGCGAGGACGGAGTGAACATGGCGGGGAGGGGAAAAGAAGAAAGCGGGCATTGTAGCGCGATGGCGCGCGCGCCGCCCGCAGGGACGCGGGGAAGCGGCGTGCGCTTCCCCGGTAGTGGCCACATGACTATTTATTCGGCGCCAACACCAGCGTTTCCGGTCCGGCCGGATTGCCCCCGTTGGCCGCGACCATGTCCTGGCCCGGCTTGGCACCCTGCGAGCGGCCGTGCGGCTGGCGCAGGTAGCGCGCACTGTGGCGCCGTTCGCCGTGCTGGCCCTTGGCCGGCCAGGTGACGAAACGCGACAGTTCCTGCAAGGCGCGCTGGTAGACGTCGCGCTTGAACTCGATCACCACATCCAGCGGCACCCAGTAATCGTGCCAGCGCCAGGCATCGAACTCGGGATGGTCGGTCAGGCGCAGATTGACCTCGTTGTCGCGCGCAACCATGCGCAACAGGAACCAGATCTGCTTCTGGCCGCGGTAGTGCCCACGGATCTCGCGCTTGATGAAGTGATCGGGCACCTCGTAGCGCAGCCAGTCGCGGGTTCGTCCCACGATCTTGACGTGCTCCTGGCGCAGGCCGATTTCTTCCTCGAGCTCGCGGTACATTGCCTGTTCTGGCGTTTCTCCGTACTTGATACCCCCTTGCGGGAATTGCCATGAGTGCTCGCGCACCCGCTTGCCCCACCAAACCTCGTTGTTAGCGTTCAGCAAGATGATGCCGACGTTGGGCCGGAACCCTTCACGGTCGAGCATAAGTGCACCTCGATACTTTCTGCCGGCGGATCGTCCCTTATATTTTTACCTACAAATTCTGTACGCCCGTGGGTCTTGCGCACCGCTCGCGCGGTGGATGCTGCTGTTTGCGGACCCTGTTTGTAGAAAGATTGGACGCATCAGCCGGCTAATCCTTTAAAATTAGGTCGATTATAACCCTCTCTTTTTAAAAAGAATTCACTGATATGCGCGCCTCACGATTTTTTATTTCAACTCTTAAAGAAGCGCCTTCCGATGCCGAGATCGTCAGCCACAAGCTGATGATGCGCGCAGGGATGATCAAGCGCCTGGGTTCCGGCATCTATACCTATATGCCGGTCGGACTGCGCGTCATCCGCAAGGTCGAGGCGATCGTCCGTGAAGAAATGAACCGCGCGGGCGCCATCGAACTCCTGATGCCGCTGGTCCAGCCAGCCGAACTGTGGCAAGAAACCGGCCGCTGGGACAAGATGGGCGACGAGCTGATGCGCGTCAAGGACCGTCACGGCCGCGATTTTGCGATCCAGCCGACCTCCGAGGAAGTGGTCACCGACGTCGTGCGCAGCGAAATCAAGTCGTACCGCCAGCTGCCGGTCAACTTCTATCACATCCAGACCAAGTTCCGCGACGAGCGCCGTCCGCGCTTCGGCCTGATGCGCGGCCGCGAATTCACGATGAAGGATGCGTACTCGTTCGACCGCGACCTGGAAGGCATGCAGAAGTCCTACCAGACCATGTTCGACGCCTACACCCGGATCTTCAACCGCTTCGGCCTGAAGTTCCGCGCGGTGGCGGCCGACAACGGCGCCATCGGCGGCACCGGTTCGCATGAATTCCACGTCATCGCCAGCACCGGCGAAGACGCGCTGGTGTACTGCCCGGACTCGGACTACGCGGCCAATATGGAAGCGGCCGAAGCCGTCGCCAGCGGCGAACGCGCAGCCGGCACGCAAGCACTGGCCAAGACCCCGACCCCGGGCAAGACCAAGTGCGAAAGCGTGGCCGAGTTCTTGAACCTGCCGCTGGCGCAGACCGTCAAGACCATCGCCCTGACCGTCGAGAGCGAAGAAGGCAAGAAGAGCTTCTGGGTGCTGCTGCTGCGCGGCGACCATGAACTCAACGAGATCAAGGTGTCGAAAGTGCCGGGCCTGAAGGACTTCCGCTTCTCGCTAGAGTCCGAGATCCTCGAGGTGTTCGGCACCGTGCCGGGCTACCTGGGTCCGATCAATACCAGGCTGCCGGTCAATGTGGTTGCCGACCGCACCGTCGCCAACATGGCCGACTTCGTCTGCGGCGCCAACGAGCTCGATGCCCACTACACCGGCGCCAACTGGGGCCGCGACCTGCCGGAACCCGTGGTGGCCGACCTGCGCAACGTGGTCGAGGGCGACGCTTCGCCGGACGGCAAGGGCGTGCTGGCGATCGAGCGCGGCATCGAAGTGGGCCATGTGTTCCAGCTCGGCACCGCCTATTCCGAAGCGATGGGCGCGACCTTCCTCGACGAAGGCGGTCGTCCCGCGCCGCTGCAGATGGGCTGCTACGGCATCGGCGTGACCCGCATCCTGGGCGCGGCGATCGAGCAGAACTTCGACGACAAGGGCATCGTGTGGCCTGATTCCATCGCGCCGTTCGAGCTGGTGCTGTGCCCGATGGGCCTGGATCGCAGCGAGATGGTCAAGCAAGCCACCGAACAGCTGTACGCCGAGATGCAGGCGGCTGGGGTCGACGTGATCGTCGACGACCGGGGCCTGCGTCCGGGGGCGATGTTCGCCGACTGGGAACTGATCGGCGTGCCGCACCGCGTCGTGATCGGCGAGCGCGGCCTGAAGGAAGGCAACCTGGAATACCAGGGCCGCCGCGACGAAGCGGCCAGCGCCGTGGCCGTGGCCGACATGGTCGCCTTCATCAAGGGCAAGCTGGGCAAGTGATGCGTGTGCGCCTCGCCTCCCGGCTAGGGGGCGCCGTGCTGGCATGCGCCTTCGGCCTGGGTGGCGGGGAGGCGGTTGCCGGCAACCAGAAAGAAGAAGCGCTGTCGGACTCGGTGCGCCTGGCGCTGGCCAACGCCATCGCCGACGCGCGTCCGCCGCGGCCGACTTTCCGCAGCGAGGCGGCGCGCTCGCGCTACCAGGCCTGGCTCCAGGAGATGTCAGGCCGGCTCGCCAGGCGCCTGCCCGACGTCCAGACCCGCACCGAGTTCCTCGAGACGGTCTGGTATGAATCGACCCGCGCCGGCCTCGATCCCGGGCTGGTGCTGGGCCTGATCCAGGTTGAATCGGCCTATCGCAAGTACGCGATCTCGATCGCCGGCGCACGCGGCTATATGCAAGTGATGCCGTTCTGGACCCGCGTGATCGGCGACGGCGACCGGCGCCGCCTGTTCCACATGCAGACCAACCTGCGCTACGGCTGCGCGATCCTGCGCATGTATATCGACATGGAACGGGGCGACCTGTACCTGGCGCTGGGGCGTTATAACGGTAGCCGGGGCAAGCCCAAGTACCCGAATGCGGTGCTGGCGGCGTGGAAGAAGTGGGAGTTCGCTCCGGCGGCGAAGGTGCGTGCGCAGGTGCCGCCCGCGCCGGCCGAACGCGCCGGCAGCTGATTTGCCAGCCCTGCGACTGATTGGCGGCGATGTAGCGTGGACGGCCCTGCCGTCCACGCGTCCAGCCCGCCGCCGAACAAACGAATCCGCCGTACAAATCCCCAACATATCAGTTCACCATCTGGTCACCTGGGCAGTGTAAACTTTCCTCTTTCCAACGTGAGGACTGCATGCGACTGACCCTTCTGCCCGCCGCCACGCTGCTGGCGACGCTCGCCGGCTGCGCGGCAACGCCGCCCGCTTCGCCCCCATCCACCGTCACCGCGCAAGGCGTCAACGCCGTCGACCATCGCGCCAGGAACGTCATCTTCTTCCTCGGCGACGGCATGGGGATCAACACCCTGACCGCGGCGCGCATCTTCGCCGCCGGCGAAGACGGCGAACTGGCAATCGACAGGCTGCCCGAATCGGCGTTCGTGAAAACCTTCTCGAACGATGCGCAAGTCACCGACAGCGCCGCCTCGATGGCCGCCTACATGACCGGCGTGAAGCACAATAATGGCGTGGTCTCGATGTCCTTCGGCACCCGCTCGGTCGCACCTGGCAAGGACGCCAACGGCAACAACCTGGTCAGCCGTTGCGAGAACGGCACGGCCGCGACCACGCTGCTGGAGCTGGCCAGGCGCCGCGGCATGGCGGTCGGCGTGGTCACCAATACCAGCGTCACCGACGCCACCCCCGCCTCGACCTATGCCCACGCCTGCCACCGCAAGCTGGAAACCGACATCGCCGCCAGCCTGGTGCCGGGCGGCGCGGGCTACAACAAGGCGCTCGGCGAGCGTGGCCTGGACGTGCTGTTCGGCGGCGGCGCCCAGAACTTCACGCCATTCGCACAGGGCGGCAAGCGCGCAGACAACCGCGACCTGCTGGCCGAACTGGGCTCGCAGGGTGTCCGCGTGGTGAACGACACCGCGCAGTTCGCGGCCCTGCAACCGGGCCAGCCGGCGGTCGGCCTGTTCGCACCCAACCACATGGACTACGACGCCACCCGCGATCCAGGCCGCCAGCCGGCCCTGCCGGCGATGGCGACCAAGGCGATCGAGCTGCTGGCGCCGAACAGGAACGGCTTCTTCCTGATGGTCGAGGGCGGCCTGATCGACCACGCGCTGCACGCGACCCTCGGCCAGCGCGCGCTGCAAGAGACCGTGACCTATAACGCGGCGCTGCAGGCGGTGATCGAGCGCATGGAAGCGCTGGATCCGGGCCTCGAGAACACCCTGATCGTCGCCACCGCCGACCATGACCACACCTTGCTGCTCAACGGATATGCGGCCCGCACCGGCAAGACTACGCCGACCAATCCCGGGGTGCTGGGCCTGGTGCGCACCGCCGATGGCAAACCGACCCTGGATGGCAAGGGCCAGCCGTACACGATCATCGGCTTCGGCACCGGCGAGCAGCGCCACGCGGGCGACCGCAGCGTGCACCTGACCGACGATGTCGTGACGCGCGATGACTACCACCAGGAAGCCGTGGTGCGCACCCGCACGGGCGCCGAGACCCATGGCGGCAGCGACGTCTACCTGGGCGCGACCGGCGCCAACGCTGAACTGTTCCGCGGGACCATCGACAACACCCGCGTGTTCAACCTGATCAAGACCGCCGCCGGCCTGTAAGCCGCGACCAGGAGCCTCCATGACTTTCAAACGCTTTACCCCGCTGCTGCTGGCCGCCGCATTCGTTCCCCTTGCCGCAGCCTTGTCGACTCCCGCAGCCGCCCAGCACAAGGCGAAGAACATCATCTTCTTCCTGGGCGACGGCATGGGCCCGACCACGATCACCGCCGCCCGCATCTATCGCGGCGGCGAGGACAGCCTGCTGCATTTCGAGCGCCTGATGGAGCGCACCGCGCGCATCAAGACCTATTCGCTCGACTATCAGACCACCGACAGCGCGCCGTCGATGGGCGCCTACATGACCGGCCTGAAGCTGAACAACGACGTCATCTCGCAGGCCGGCGCGCGTCCGATCGCGCCGACGAAAGAGGGCGTCGACCAGTGCGGCGCCGACAATGGCGCGCCGGCCGTGACGATCCTGGAGCTGGCCAAGGCCCAGGGCAAGGCCACCGGCGCCATCACCACCACCGAGCTGACCCACGCCACGCCGGCGTCGACCTTCGCGCACACCTGCAGCCGCGACGCGGTGTACACGATCGCGCAGCAGATCGTGCCCGGCGGCGCCGGCTACAACAAGGCGCTGGGCGACGGCGTCGACGTGCTGATGGGAGGAGGGCGCAACCACTTCACGCCGGTCGATCCCGCCACCAATCCGAAGGGCCGCCCCGACGGGCGCGACCTGATGGCTGAATTCGCCGGCGCCGGCTACTACGTGGCCGGCACCCGCGCCGGCATGATGTCGGCCCAGCCGGGCCGCAAGTTCGTCGGCATATTCAGCGCCACCAGCCACCTCGATTATTCATACCAGCGCCGTCCCGAACAGCCGACGCTGGCCGAGATGACCGGCAAGGCGATCGACCTGCTGTCGAAGAATCCGAACGGTTTCTTCCTGATGGTCGAAGGCGGCAAGATCGACCACGCCCTGCACGATACCCGCGCCAAGCATGCGCTGGAAGAGACGGTGGCCTTCGACGACGCCCTGCAGCTGGCGATCGAACGCATGCGCGTGATCGACCCTGGCCTGCAGAACACGTTGATCGTGCTGACCGCCGACCATGACCACACGATGCAGATCAACGGCTATCCGAAGCGCGGCAATCCGATCACGGACATCGTGCGCGACTATGCCACGGGAGAGCCGCGGAAGGACGCGGACGGCAAGACCTTTACGACGCTGGTGTTCGGTAACGGCCCGAACCGTCCTGATGTACGCGCCGACGTCGACAGCGTGGTGGCGCAGAGCGACGATTATCACCAGGAGACCGGGGTGCACAAGTCGTCGGAAACCCATGGCGGCGGCGACGTGAAACTGTATGCGACCGGGGCGGGATCGGCGCCGTTCAAGGGGACGATCGAGAATACCCGGGTATTTCACCTGATGAAGGCGGCGGCGGGGTTGTAAGCAAGGCCTGCCGGCCGATATGACGGCCTGCCAGTGGTGCGATAGACCTTTGTGCTACGACCTGCCATGACAATCGGGTTGCTATTTTGATTGTCGATAATCTGTAGCGAAAAAACACTGTGGTTTTGATGATTTGTTGTTAATTCATCCAAAAACTACGGTATCATTATTTCAATAGCTTTTCGTCAATCGGTGTTTTTAATCCAACTCATGGCTAGCAAAATCCCGCTTTTTTCGTCAAAAATTGCCGACGCCGGCATCGATCTATTGGGGGCGATGGCGCGTGTCGTCGAGCGTAGCTGGTATGTTCTCGGGGCGGAGGTCAACGCCTTTGAAACGGAATTTGCCGCTTTTCAGGGTGTCGAAGCGTGTATCTCGGTAGCTAACGGGACTGATGCATTAGAAATTGCATTACGTACACTCAACATCGGTCCTGGCAAGCGGGTTGCACTGGTTGCCAATGCCGGCTTCTATGGCAGCACCGCCGCGCATGCCGTTGGCGCTGAGCTCGTCTATGTGGACGTCGATCCTGCCACGCTGACGATGGCCCCTGCAGCCTTGCAGGCAGCGCTGGCCGGTGGCATCGATGCCGTCATCGTGACGCATCTGTATGGGCAAATGGCGGATATCGAGGCGCTGGTCGGGATGGCGGCCGACGCCAATGTGCCTTTGATCGAGGACTGCGCGCAGTCGCATGGCGCCATACGCGCTGGCAAGCGCGCGGGCAGCTTTGGCGACCTTGCTTGCTATAGCTTTTATCCGACCAAGAATCTTGGCGCCATCGGCGATGGCGGTGCAATGACCACCAATAGCGCTGAATTGGAAACACGCGCTCGCCGCCTCCGACAATACGGATGGGGCAGCAAATACCACGTTGCTGAAGCGGGTGGACGCAATAGCCGCCTCGACGAGCTGCAAGCCGCGGTGCTGCGCGAAAAATTACCCATGCTCGACAGCTGGAATGCGCAGAGGCGGGATATCGCCATGCGCTACAACGCTGCCTTCGCAGACCTGCCCGTGCTGTTGCCAGCGTCGACCGCTGACGATTTCGTCGCTCACCTGTACGTGATCCGGGTGCAGGACCGCGCGGCGTTCATGGCCGCCATGGCGCTGGCGGGCATCACGACCGATATTCATTATCCGGTCCCCGATCATCGCCAGGCCGCCTATCCGGCGTCCGCGGCGGTCTCTTTACCGGTGACGGACAGCGCCAGCGCAACCGTCGTGACGCTGCCATGTTTCCCCGGCCTTGATAGCGATAGTGTCGAGCGCGTCATCGCGGCGGTCCGGGGCTACTTTGAATCCGGCAAGTAAATGCTCAGCTTGATTATTCCTGTCTATGGGAATGAAGGTTCGCTGCCAGCGTTGTTGAGCGCGCTCACGAACCTGAACGATCGTCAAGGCGGTGATTTTGAAGCGGTGATGGTCGTCGACGCCAGCCCTGACAATTGCTACATGTTATTGCGTCAGCAATTGCCACAGCAAACATTTCGATCGCAATTGATATTGCTTTCACGAAATTTCGGCTCGTTTTCAGCCATTCGCATGGGTTTCCAGTTCGCCAGGGGGCAACGCTTTGCCGTGATGGCGGCGGATTTACAAGAGCCGCCAGAGCTGGTACTGCAAATGGACGCTATCTTGCGGCGCAACGAAGCCGATGTGGTCGTGGGTGTGCGGGAAGGCCGGAACGATCCGCTCGTTTCACGTTTGATGTCAGGCGCTTTCTGGGGGCTGTACCGCAAATTCGTCATGAATGAGATCCCCCCTGGCGGCGTGGACATGTTCGGCTGCAATCGCGATGTCCGCGATACGCTGCTTACTCTCGAAGAACAGCATTCCTCGCTGATCGGGCAACTTTTCTGGATTGGCTACCGCCGCAAGGTCGTGGGCTATACGCGCTTGGAGCGCCAGCATGGAAAGTCAGGCTGGACGTTCAAGAAAAAGTGGAAGTACTTGATGGATAGTGTGTTCTCGTTCACGGACCTTCCCATCAAATTGCTGATCCGAATTGGCGCTGCGGGTACGGTGTTCGTTGCCGCGCTGGGAATGGTCGTTCTCGTGGCGCGTTTGAACGGGCTGATTACGGTACCCGGCTATGCGATGACCATCTTGACCATCGCGCTGCTCGGTTCGATGAACCTGCTCGGACTCGGCATCGTTGGCGTGTATGCCTGGCGTACTTACGAAAACACCAAGCAGCGACCCAACGCCATTCACCGTCAATCTCACGTTTTCGAAGGCGCCCATGCACACCGACACTGATTATTTTGTTCACGAACGCGCTTTGTGCGAATCGACCTATATCGGCGCGGGTACACGGGTGTGGGCCTTTGCCCATGTCCTACCTGGGGCGCATATCGGGCGGGAGTGCAATGTTTGTGACAATGTTTTTATTGAAAATGATGTGACGATAGGTGATCGTGTCACCATCAAGTGTGGCGTCCAGCTGTGGGACGGGGTAACGCTGGAAGACGACGTTTTTGTTGGACCGAACGTCACATTTACAAATGACATTTTCCCGCGTAGTAAACAGTTTCCAGAAAAATTTGCGCGTACAGTCATCCGCCGTGGCGCTTCCATTGGCGCCAATGCGACTATCCTGCCGGGTATTAGCATCGCGCAAGGCGCGATGATCGGCGCAGGCGCCGTGGTTACCCGCTCGGTGCCGCCGAATGCGATCGTGGTCGGCAATCCTGCCAAGATCGTCGGTTACGTGGATGCCAAGCCAGTCGCAGTAACCGGCTTCCAGGGCGATTTGTCGGGCCAGAAGCGACCTTCATCGAACGTCATGACTACCGAGGTATCCGGCGTTACCCTGCACAAGATGAAGGAAGCCGCCGATATTCGCGGCAGTCTGTCAGTGGGTGAATTTGACCGGGATATTCCATTCGTACCCTTGCGCTATTTCTTGGTGTATGGCGTACCAACAGCAGAGACGCGTGGCGAGCATGCACATCATGAATGTCATCAATTTTTAATCGCTATCAAGGGTTCGGTCAACGTGGTTGCGTTCGACGGCAAAAAACGCGAGGAATTTGTATTGGACACCGCAACGACTGGACTGTATTTGCCTCCGAAGACATGGGGTATCCAGTACAAATACTCAAGCGATGCGGTGCTGCTGGTATTCGCGTCGCACCATTATGACGATGCCGATTACATTCGTAGTTATGACGAATACGTCAAGTTGATGCCGCACTGATATGCATGAGAGTGGCGGCGGTGCCGGCCTGCGCTTCTTGCTTGCAGGGGGCCTCAATACTCTAATCACCTATGTGATATATCTAGGCCTGTTACGGATAACAACCGTCCAGGTCAGCTACGCGATCGCCTTTGTCATTGGCATCGCGATCAGCTATGTTCTTGGTCGTGTTTTCGTCTTCAAATCTCACCGGGGATACCGCTCCGCGCTGATGCTGCCCCTCATCTATCTGCTTCAATACTTGACCGGCGCGGCAGTGGTGTGGGCCTGGGTCGAGGGACTGCACCAGCACCCGATATTGGCCCCGGCCATTGCTATCATGGTAACCATGCCAGTCACATACCTTCTTTCAAAATTTGCATTTGTCGGAAAGATGCGATGAGTTCACTCACTTTGTGGATACAACGGCAGCGCTTCAGTTGGCGCGAGTTTCTGGTGCTGGCGCTGATTGCCGCGCTCTCTAATATTTACTTTTTAAGCAATTACTCGCCGTCTATTGATGATGAACTGGCTGCGGTGCGCACCAGTAGCGAGATCTGGATCGCACAGGGACGTTTTACCACTTACCTGATAGAGACCTTGCTGTTCCCGCAGCCATCGATTCCATTCAGCCCTTACCTGTTCCTGTCTGTCATGGCGGCCTTGTCGCAGATGCTTCTCGTGCGCGCACACGGTATGGTGCCAGGCTGGCGCAGTTATGCGGCGTTTGGTTTCTTCGTCACTTATCCAACCTTGTGGTTGATCGCCGAGTTCTCGGCCAATGTGCCTGCCATTGGCGTGGGCTTCGTGCTGGTTGCCGCTGCACTGGCGTTGCACGCTGCGAGGCCGCATGGAGCTCCGCTGCGCTTTTCGCGTCTGGAGGCGGGCCGGTTGCTGGGGATCGGACTGCTGCTGGCGCTATGCGCGGGTCTTTATCAGGCATTCCTGGTGATGTTCGCCTGTGGAACGATTGGTGTGGCGCTGTGCCGTTCGATGAATGGCACCGGTCCATTTCCATTACGGCACATCGTGGGCCAATTCTTGTACAGCGGTGTTTGTCTTCTGGCGGGCACGATACTGTATTACGTCTTTAACAAACTCGCGATGGCTGCATCCGGCATTCAGCCTGTGTACGTTGCGGGTTTCATCAATCTGGATAACCTGAAAGCCACTCGGTGGCTGGTTGGCACGATTGCCATGCATGCCTGGGCTGTCTATTCCGGCAGCGCCGATCTATTCGGTGCCGCCATGCCAGCCGCTGTCGTGGCGCTGGCATGCACCGCCATCGCCGTCGCCCGTGCACGCCTTGGCTTGGCATTGCCACACCTGCTGCTGTTCCTGGTGTTGCTGGGTACCCCGTTTTTGCTGAACCTGGTGACAGGTACGTGGGATTTGCCGCTGCGCTCCATGGTTGCTCTGCCTTATGTTATCTGGTTATGCGCACTTCTCGCATTCACGTCCCGGCAAAGTACTGCCTGGATGATCGGATTGGCAGTGTTCGCGCTCTTCCAGCTGCAGATCATCAATTTGACATCGCAATATGTGGCTGCTGCCACGATGGTGCAACAACAGGACCGCTTCATGGGCTTCGAGATCGGCGCGCGCTTGCGCCAGTTGGGGGCCGACGCCGATGCCGGCGCGCCGCTTTGGCTCGACGTTTATGGGTATGGCGAATCGCAACGTCCGAGCGTGTTTGCATCCGCTAAAACCAGCGTTACCCGAGGTTCGTTCTTCGGATGGGATAACGGCAACCTGAATCGAATCACGGCCTATTTCCGGGTGTTGGGTTTCGACCGGGTACAAGCCGCACCACCGGCCACGCGCACTGCGCTCATCGGTCAATTCGAGCAAATGCCGGTGTGGCCTCATGAAGGGTCACTGCGCCGCGTTGGCGATGTCTACCTGCTCAAGCTTGGAAACCGACCCGATAGCGCGCATCTTGGGTTGTCAGGCCGAACAAAGTGAAACAATGCACGGCTATTCCCGCAATTCTTGAAATCCGATTCAAGAAAATCATGTGCTTCTAAATAATAAAAAACCCCGGATTAATCCGGGGCTTTCATGCATGCCGAGCTTATGAAATATGACCGTGGTTTATTTCAGGTGGTCCGAAATAAGCTTGGTCATTTCAAACATCGAGACTTGCTCTTTGCCGCCGAAAACCGCTTTCAGCTTGTCGTCGGCATTGATCATGCGACGGTTTGCCGGATCTTGCAGGTCTTTCGACTTGATGTAATCCCAGACTTTCTTGGTGACTTCGGTACGCGGCAGCGGCTTGTCGCCGACGACGGCAGCGAGCGTGGCGGACGGGGTCATGGCTTTCATGAACGCAGCGTTCGGCTTGCGTGCTGCCGCCGGTTTTTCAGCAGCGGATTTCGCTGCTGGTGCTGCCTTTTTTGCTGCCGGCTTGGCCGCTGCAGCAGGCTTGGCAGCGGCTTTTTTTGCTGGCGCTGCAGTGGTTTTTTTGGCTGTTGCCATCTTCGAGCCTCCTAAAACGAACACGTGGAAAAGTGCGTAATTTATCGCACGCCTATATTGGTAGCGTTTTACAGATCGTGCAAGCCTTTTTCAAAACTTTTTCACTCGTAAAACCCACCAAATGGGCGTTATCGCACACAACAACGCATGAGAACGAAAATTCGCTGACAAGGAACGTAAAAAAAACCGCGCAAAGCGATACTTTGCGCGGTCTCTATCGACATACAGATTAACGCATGCCGGGCATCATGCCCTTCATCCCGCGCATCATCTTCATCAAGCCGCCGCCTTTGAGTTTTTTCATCATGGTCTGCATCTGATCATACTGGTTCAGCATGCGGTTTACTTCCTGCACCTGGACGCCGGCGCCGGCCGCGATGCGGCGTTTGCGGTTGGCCTTGATCAGTTCGGGCTTGGCGCGCTCGTGCGGGGTCATCGAATCGATGATGCCCACCATGCGCCGCACCGATTTTTCGGCCTGGTCCATATTGGCGCCGCTTGCGGCCTGCTGGAACTGGGCCGGCAGCTTGTCCATCAGGCCGGCCATGCCGCCCATTTTCTTCATTTGCGTCAGCTGCGCCTTGAAGTCGTTCATGTCGAAACGGCCGCCAACCTTGATCTTGTTGGCCAGTTCGGCCGCCGCCTCGGCATCGACGCCCTTGCGCGCTTCTTCGACCAGCGCCAGGATGTCGCCCATGCCCAGCACGCGGTTGGCCATGCGGGTGGGGTCGAAGGCTTCCAGGCCGTCGAGTTTTTCGGACACGCCGGCAAACTTGATTGGTTTGCCGGTCACGTGGCGTACCGACAGCGCCGCGCCGCCGCGCGAATCGCCATCGAGCTTGGTCAGCACGATGCCGGTCAGGGGCAGGGCGTCGTTGAAGGCCTTGGCGGTGTTGATCGCATCCTGGCCCAGCATGGCGTCGACCACGAACAGCGTTTCCACCGGATTGACGGCGCCGTGCACGGCGGCGATCTCTTGCATCATCGCCTCGTCGATACCCAGGCGGCCGGCGGTGTCGATGATCAGGACGTCGTGGTAGTGCTTCTTGGCCCAGTCGAGCGCGTTACGGGCGATGTCGACCGGCTTGTCGCTGGCGGTACTGGGAAAGAAGTCGGCGCCCACCTGCTTCGACACTGCTTCCAGCTGGGCGATCGCGGCAGGGCGATAGACGTCGGCCGAGACGGTCAGGACCTTCTTCTTTTTCTGTTCCTTGAGGTACTTGGCCAGCTTGCCGGTGGTGGTGGTCTTGCCCACACCCTGCAGGCCGGCCATCAGGATGATCGCGGGCGGTTGCTGGGCGAAGGAGAGCTGGGTGGCCTCGGGGCCGAGGTCGGCGCCCATCAGGGCGGCCAGCTCTTTCTGCACCACGCCGACCAGGGCCTGGCCGGGCGACAGCGAGCCGACGACTTCTTCGCCCAGGGCTTTTTCTTTGACCTTGGCGATGAATTCGCGCACCGCCGGCAGCGCCACGTCGGCCTCGAGCAGGGCCATGCGTACTTCGCGCAGCATTTCCGCGGTGTTCGCCTCGGTCAGGCGGGCCTCGCCGCGCATGGTCTTGACGACCTTGGCAAGGCGTTGGGTGAGGTTATCTAACATGTCTACCTAATAGAAAGAAGCGAGAAAGAAGCGCAATTCAGGCTTGGCGCAGTCGCCAACGCATCATTTTACCTTGCAGCGCCGCCTCGCTGCATAGCCCCTCACGCCGAACCTGTCCTGTCCCGGCCAATTCCTGCCGATGCTGTCGCCTTTTGGCATACCGCAAACACGACCAATGTCGGCCATGGTGTATTGTCGACTTGCCTTTGCGGCAAGCGTTAGTTCAACGAAACAGGAAGAACCATCATGGTGAGGTTGGTCGGCAAGACATTGGTCGCGTTCTCCCTGACGGTTGCCGCTGGCAGCGCGGCGATGGCCGACCCGCCGCATTTCCATGGCATCACGTCCCAGCACATCCAGGTCACGACCGACCTCATGGCGCAAGCCGTGGCAAGGCGGATGGCGCGTTCGCCGCTGAATGTGTGGGGCAAATGGGTCGACTACCTGCTACTCCTGGAGCCGTTCGCGCAGTACACGGACGGCGGCCGGATCCGCGCCCGCGCGGTCCGGCGGCGCCGGTGTTCAACGTGCTCGAGCGTGAGCTGGGGTTGACGGTGATGGAAGAGCAGGAGCGGCATCACGATGACGGGTTGCGCATGGCAGCGGTCGATTGAACGCCCGGCGTGTACCTATGTGGGCGCGGTCATCGGCGGGGAGGGGGCTTGCCCCCGGCCCGCGCCGATGGTGTAGACTCTTATTATGCAGAATTCCCTCTTCCTTGCCGCTGCCTTGCTGTACGCGGTATGCGCCCTGCTGCCATCGCGCCTGGGCGCCGTCATCTCGGGCGTGACCGCCGGGGCCTGGGCCCTGCACGGCGTCGCGCTCGGCATGGACATGATGGTGCCGGGACGGCTGCGGGTCGGCTTCGCCATCATGCTGTCCAGCGCGCTGTGGGTGTCGGTGGCCGCCTATTGGGCCGAGAACCGTAATTTCGCCCTCGACGGCATGCGCCGCCTGGTGATGCCGTTTGCCTTCGCGGCGGCCCTGCTGCCGCTGCTGTTCCCGGGCACCCTGACGCCGCTGGCCGGCAAGACCGCCGCCTTCGGCTGGCACATCGCGGTCGCGGTGCTGGCCTACAGCACCCTGACCATCGCCGCGTTCCACGCCGTGCTGATGGCACTGCAAGAGACGCGGCTGCACACCCGCACCGCCGGCGGCGGCTGGTTTGGCTCCGCGCTCGACCAGCTCCCGGCGTTGCTCACCATGGAAAAACTGTTGTTCCGTGTGATCTGGATCGGCTTCGTCTTGCTCAGCCTGACGGTACTGTCGGGCTTCGTGTTCTCCGAACAGGTGTTCGGCCGGCCGCTGCTGCTCGACCACAAGAGCGTGTTCGCGCTGCTCTCGTGGGCGCTGTTCGCGGCGCTGCTGGCCGGGCGCAGGTGGCAGGGCTGGCGCGGCAAGACCGCGCTGCGCTTCACGCTGGCAGGCTTCGCCACCCTGGCGCTGGCCTACGTCGGCAGCCGCTTCGTGCTCGAAGTCGTCCTGCACCGGGGAGTCTACTGATATGCGTATCTTGTTCTGGATTGCCCTCATCGTCCTCATCGTCTTCGCCGTGCGCAGCAAGCTGCGCGCGCTTGCCAAGCGCAACGGGGTTCCTCCCAACACGGCGCGCGGCCCGGCCGCGCCGGCCGGCCAGATCGAGGCCATGGCCCAGTGCGCGCACTGCGGCATGTACTTCCCGGCCTCCGAGTCGGTGCACGCCGACGGCCTGGATTACTGCTCGCCAGGCCACGTGCGCCTGCCGCCCAAGTAGTCGATGCCATTGTCGATGGGAGCGCGGGTCACGTTGTGGCGTTCGCTCCAGACCTTCACCGTCACCCGCATCGTCATTGCGCTGGTGCTGCTGCTATACCTGGGCGTCGACCTTGAAAGCGGACAGCTGCGGCCCGACCCGGTCAATACCGAGACCTGCGTCTTCTATGTGGCGGCGGCGGCGCTGTTCGCGCTGGCGGCGCGCTGGCAGCGCCGCTTCCTGATCCAGCTCGGGGTGCAGATCGGGATCGACCTGGCGGTGATCTCGCTGCTCTACATCGCCGCCGGCGGCATGCGCAGCGGCCTTGGCATCCTGTATCTGTTCCCGCTGGCCGGCGCCGCGATCCTGGCGCCGCTGGTGCTGGCGCTGTTCTCGGCGGCGGTCGCGACCCTGTTCCTGCTCGGCCTGAACGTCTGGCAGCTGGTGATCGACGGCCGCGACCCGCCGCTGATGCAGGCCGGCCTGTTCGGCGCCGCCTTCTTCGCCGGCGTGCTGATGGTGAACCGGCTGGCGGCGCGCCTGCTCAAGCAGGAAGAGCTGGCGGCGGAGCGTGGCGCCGACCTGCGCATCCAGCAGGCGATCAACGAGATCGTGATCGCCGACGTCGGCGACGGCATCCTGGTGGTGGGGGAGGACGGCGCCGTCTTCACCGGCAACCCGGCGGCGCGCCGCATGCTGGGCCTGGCCGACACCTCGGTGTTCTCGCTGCGCGCGGCGCCGGCCTTCGAGCCGGTGGCGCTGGCTTTCGACGCCTGGCTGGCCGTGCCCGACAACGACAAATTCTTCGTCACCCTGAAACCCTACCGCGAAGGCGACGGCGCCGGTGAAGTGCGCGGCCGGCGCGACCAGCCGGTGCACCTCAAGCTGCGCTTCGCGCGCGTGGCCGATGGCTTCGAGGCCGCGGGCCGCAGCGTGGTCTTCATGCAGGACGTGAGCGCCATCGAGAACCAGGCGCAGCAACTCAAGCTGGCCTCGATGGGCCGCCTGACCGCCAGCATCGCGCACGAGGTGCGCAACCCGCTGTCGGCGATCGGCCACGCCACCGACCTGTTGGCCGAAGACCTGCACGGCCCGGCCGAGGTGCGGCTCTTGAAGATCGTGCGCGACAACGTCACGCGCGTGAACCGCATGGTCGAGGACATCCTGCAGCTGTCGCGCAAGGCCCAGCCGAATGGCGGGCCGGTGCCGCTGGCCGCTTTCCTGGAAGAGCTGAAAGCCGAATTCTGCGAAATCCACGGCCTGGCGAGTGATATAGTCCATATAGGCGAGCCCGGCGGCAGTGCGGTGCGCTTCGATCCGCTGCACCTGCACGAGGTGCTGCTCAACCTGCTGAACAACGCGGTGCGCTACGCCAGCCGCCAGCCGGCCAGCATCCGCATCTTCCCCGCGCGCGACGCCGCCGGGCGGCGCGAGCTGCACGTGCAGGACGACGGCCCCGGCATCACGCCCGAAGTGCGCGACCACCTGTTCGAGCCGTTCTATACCACCTCGAGCAAGGGAACCGGCCTGGGACTCTACCTGGCGCGTGAACTGTGCCTGAACAACGATGCGAAACTCGATTATGAATACCGGTTCGATCCAATCGCGCTGGGCCCGCGCAAGGCCAGCGGCCGCTTTGTCATCACCTTCGCGCTCGAGTAAGCCATGAGCGCGCCCCGCATCCTGGTGCTCGACGACGAAGCCGACCTGCGCGAGCTGCTCGAGATCACCCTGCTCAAGATGGGTCTCGACGTCGACAGCGCCGCCACCCTGCGCCAGGCGCGCGCCCTGTTCGACGAGCACGAATACGCGCTGGTGCTGACCGATATGCGCCTGCCCGATGGCCTGGGCCTGGAACTGGTGCGCGAGATCGCCGCCTCGGGCAAGGGCACGCCGGTCGCCGTGATCACGGCCTACGGCAGCGCCGAGAACGCGGTGGTGGCGCTCAAGGCCGGCGCTTTCGACTATATCGCCAAGCCGGTGGCGCTCGACGCGCTGCGCGTGATGGTGCGCTCGGCCCTGAAATTGTCGGAAGGCGGCGCCGCGGCCCAGGATGGCGGCGTGGTCGAGTCGCGCATGATCGGCCACTCGCCGGCGATGCAGTCGCTGCGGGCGCAGATCGCGCGCCTGGCGCGCTCGATGGCGCCGATCTCGATCACGGGTGAATCCGGCAGCGGCAAGGAACTGGCCGCGCGCGAGATCCACGCCCAGAGTTCGCGCGCCGGCAAACCCTTCGTGGCGGTGAACTGCGGCGCGATTCCCGAGACGCTGATGGAGGCCGAGTTCTTCGGCTACCGCAAGGGCGCCTTCACCGGCGCGGCCGAGGAACGCGACGGCTTCTTCCAGGCCGCCAATGGCGGAACGCTGATGCTGGACGAAGTGGCGGACTTGCCGCTGGCGATGCAGGTCAAGCTGCTGCGCGCGATCCAGGAACGGCGCGTGCGCAAGATCGGCGCCACGGGCGAGGAACCGGTCGACGTGCGCATCATCAGCGCCACCCACCAGGATCTGGCGCGCTGCGTCGAAACCGGCAAGTTCAGGCAGGACCTGTTCTATCGCCTGAACGTGATCGAGCTGGCGCTGCCGCCGCTGCGCGCGCGGCTCGACGATCTGGCCCTGCTGGCCGGCGGCATCCTGAACCGGCTGGCCGGGCCTGGCCAGGCGTCGCTCGGGCCGGGCGTACTGGAGGCCTTGAAGGCGTACACCTTCCCGGGCAATGTACGCGAGCTGGAGAATGTGCTCGAGCGGGCGCTGGCGTTTGCCAACGATGGCGTGATCCAGGTGGGCGATTTGTCGCTCAAGGCGGCAAGGTTGGCGGAAGCAGGGCAGGGCGAGGTGCTTGCTGCGGCGGGCGCACCGGAACCGGCGCCGCCGATCCCGGGTCCCGGTGCGATCCCGGCTGCGGGCGCCGTGTCCGCCGCGCCTGTCAAATCTGCGGCCCCGGTCGCCCGCGGTCCTGCGGAACTGCCGAGCAACCTGCCCGAATATCTTGAACAGGTCGAGCGCGACATCATCCAGCGCGCGCTGCAGCAGACCCAGTTCAACCGCACCCAGGCGGCAAACCTGCTCGGTATCAGCGTGCGCCAGCTGCGCTATCAAATGCAGAAGCTCGATATTTGCGCGCCGGACGATTGACCGCGCGCACAACGCCGCATGGGCATTCTGCTTGTTTCTCTTCAGCAACTAAGCAGGGGCATGATGCACGCCTGCAGCGCATACCGCCTCATATTGACGAGTGAGACAACGTACTGATAGCAGGATATCTTTTTTAGCCGATTTTGGATGTTAGTACTTGCTCACTGCGAGGTCCCCGTCTATTGGGGGGCGGCCAAATGTCAAGACTGCACAGACCTCGAAACCGAAAATTTTGACCATTTATTCGCTTGCCTGTACCGCAAATCAGGTACTACAATTAGTCTCATATCAAAGCTAGGCACTAGATGTAGTGGTAGTAGACGGAAAGACACTAGTGCAATAGTTATCCGTGAGTTGTCCGTAGGTTGTCCACAAGTTGCCCACAAATTTGTTCCTAGATTTGTCGATTTAGCACTTGCCGATACGCTTTATTTAATTATTTGTACCCTGCTTCTTCCGTATGCCAGCGTGGGCCATCGGCTGGCGGGGTATCGCTTTTCTTTTAATTTGTTGACGGACCGGGTTGCGCGAGGCTGCAAGACGGTCGCCATGTAAACAAGCAGCGGTCTTGACCGCGCACCTGGAGGCGCAATGCACACAGCACAGAACATCTCGATCAACCAACACGTCACCCCAGGATCGACGTCGACCGGACCGACCCCGACCGAGATCGTCGCGCGCGGCGACTATCGCGTCATCCGCCGCAACGGCGCCGTCGTCGCTTTCGAGCCGACCAAGATCTCGGTCGCGATGACCAAGGCTTTCCTGGCCGTGGCCGGCGGCCAGGGCGCGGTGTCGGCGCGCATCCGCGAACTGGTGGAACAGCTGACCGGTAACGTCGTGGCCGCACTGGTGCGCCGCCAGCCGAACGGCGGCACCTTCCACATCGAAGACGTGCAGGACCAGGTCGAGCTGTCGCTGATGCGTTCGGGCGAACACGACGTCGCGCGTGAATACGTGCTGTACCGCGCCAAGCGCATGGACGAGCGCCGCGCCGCCAAGGAAGCCGCGGGCGGCGCCCCGGTCGCCGCGCCGCAGATCCACGTGATCGATGGCGGCGAGCGCCGCCTGCTGGACATCAACGACGTCCACGCCCTGGTCAATGCGGCCTGCTCGGGCCTGGAAAAGCACGTCGACGCCGACGCGATCGTCGCCGAGACCCTCAAGAACCTGTACGACGGCGTGCCGGTCGAAGAGCTGTACAAGTCCGCCATCCTGGCTGCCAGGGCCCTGATGGAAAAGGACCCGGCCTACAGCCAGGTGACGGCCCGCATCCTGCTGCACACCATCCGCAAGGAAGTCTTCGAACACGAAGTGCCGCAAGCTGGCGCCGCCGCCGAATACCTCACCTACTTCCCGCGATACATCGCGAAGGGTATCCAGAACGAGCTGCTGGACGAAGAACTGGGCAAGTACGACCTCGAGCGCCTGGCGAAAGCCATCGTCGCCGACCGCGACCTGCAGTTCGGCTACATCGGCCTGCAAACCCTGTACGACCGCTACTTCCTGCACGTGCGCGACGTGCGCATCGAAATGCCGCAGGCCTTCTACATGCGTGTCGCGATGGGCCTGGCCCTGCGCGAAGACGACCGTGAAGCGCGCGCGATCGAGTTCTACAACCTGCTGTCGTCGTTCGACTTCATGAGCTCGACCCCGACCCTGTTCAACTCGGGCACCCGCCGCTCGCAGCTGTCGTCGTGCTACCTGACCACCGTCGGCGACGACCTGGAAGGCATCTACGACGCCATCAAAGAGAACGCACTGCTGTCGAAGTTCGCCGGCGGCCTGGGCAACGACTGGACCCCGGTCCGCGCGCTGGGTTCGCGCATCAAGGGCACCAACGGCCGTTCGCAGGGCGTGGTCCCGTTCCTGAAAGTGGTCAACGACACCGCCGTGGCGGTGAACCAGGGCGGCAAGCGCAAGGGCGCGGTCTGCGCCTACCTGGAAACCTGGCACCTGGACATCGAAGAATTCCTGGACCTGCGCAAGAACACCGGCGACGACCGCCGCCGCACCCACGACATGAACACCGCGAACTGGATTCCCGACCTGTTCATGAAGCGCGTGATGGAGAAGGGCGCCTGGACCCTGTTCTCGCCATCCGAGACGCCAGACCTGCACGACCTGACCGGCAAGGCCTTCGAAAAAGCCTACCTGGCCTATGAAGCCAAGGCCGCCAACGGCGAAATGTCGGTGTTCAAGAAGATCGAAGCGCTGGACCTGTGGCGCAAGATGCTGTCGATGCTGTTCGAAACCGGCCACCCATGGATCACCTTCAAGGACCCATGCAATATCCGCTCGCCGCAGCAGCACGTGGGCGTGGTGCACTCGTCGAACCTGTGCACCGAGATTACCCTGAACACCAGCGCCGACGAAATCGCCGTCTGCAACCTGGGCTCGGTGAACCTGCCGCAGCACATGAAGGGCGATGGCCTGGACCACGTCAAGCTGCAAAAGACCATCCGCACCGCGATGCGCATGCTCGACAACGTCATCGACATCAACTACTACGCGGTCGAAAAAGCGCGCAACTCGAACCTGCGCCACCGTCCGGTGGGCATGGGCGTCATGGGTCACCAGGACTGCCTGCACATGATGCGCATCCCGTTCGCGTCAGAACAAGCGGTGAAGTTCGCCGACACCTCGATGGAAGCGGTCTGCTACTACGCCTACCTGGCCTCGACCGAGCTGGCCGAAGAGCGCGGCCGCTACGACACCTACGAAGGTTCGCTGTGGGACCGCGGCATCCTGCCGCAGGATTCGATCAAGCTGCTGGCCGAAGAACGCGGCGGCTACCTGGAACAGGACACCAGCGAATCGATGGACTGGACCCCGGTGCGCGAGCGCATCAAAGAGTTCGGCATGCGTAACTCGAACTGCGTGGCGATCGCCCCGACCGCGACCATCTCGAACATCATCGGCGTGTCGGCCTGCATCGAGCCGACCTTCCAGAATCTGTACGTGAAGTCGAACCTGTCGGGCGAATTCACCGAGATCAATGCCTGCCTGGTGCGCGACCTGAAGGCGCGCGACCTGTGGGACGAAGTCATGATCGCCGACCTGAAGTACTTCGACGGTTCGCTGAGCAAGATCGACCGTGTGCCGCAAGACCTGCGCGACATCTATGCGACCGCCTTCGAGATCGAGCCGAAGTGGCTGGTCGAAGCCGCCTCGCGCCGCCAGAAGTGGATCGACCAGGCGCAGTCGCTGAACATCTACATGGCCGGCGCCTCGGGCAAGAAGCTCGATGAAACGTACAAGCTCGCGTGGTTGCGTGGCCTGAAGACCACCTACTACCTGCGCACGATCGCCGCGACCCACCTGGAGAAGTCGACCACCCGCACCGGCGCCCTGAACGCGGTGTCGGTCTCGGGCGGCCTGACCGGCGGCCATGCAGCACCGGCAGCCGCAGCGCCAGTCGCCGCAGCGCCAACCGCAGCCGTCGCCGAAATGGATGAAGGCGCTGCCTGCTACCTGCGTCCGGGCGACGACGGTTTCGAGGAATGCGAAGCCTGCCAGTAATCCGCCGTAGCAAGTGCGGGCTGGCGTGATCGCCGGCTTGCACCACGACTCTTAACACCGTCGTTCCCGCGCAGGCGGGAACCCAAGTTTGCCCGCACCTCGCAAACGTCAAAGGTTCCCCCTGGCGGACGACTGCCAACAACACTATGTGTGATCTGTGACGCGATTGCCCGCGACAGACTCACACCGGAAGGAAATCACCATGCTCTCCTGGGACGACGAACCAACCAGCGCCCCGCGCGCCCCGCAAACCACCGCCAATCCTGACGCCGCGCCCGCCGCTGAGGTGGCCAAGCGCGTCAACGCCGACGACAAGCGCATCATCAACGGCGCGACCGACGTGAACCAGCTGGTACCGTTCAAATACAAATGGGCATGGGACAAATACCTGGCCGGCTGCGCCAACCACTGGATGCCGCAAGAAGTGAACATGCAGCGCGACATCGAGCTGTGGAAGAACCCGAACGGCCTGTCGGAAGACGAGCGCCGCCTGGTCAAGCGTAACCTGGGCTTCTTCGTGACCGCCGATTCGCTGGCCGCGAACAATATCGTGCTGGGCACCTATCGCCACATCACCGCCCCGGAGTGCCGCCAGTACCTGCTGCGCCAGGCCTTCGAAGAGGCGATCCACACCCACGCCTACCAGTACATCGTCGAATCCCTGGGCCTGGACGAAGGCGAGATCTTCAACGCCTACAACGAGATCGAATCGATCCACGACAAGGACCAGTTCCTGATCCCGTTCATCGACGTCCTGACCAACCCTGAATTTACGACCGGCACGCTGGAAAACGACCAGAAGCTGCTGAAGTCGATCATTGTCTTCGCCTGCCTGATGGAAGGCCTGTTCTTCTACGTCGGCTTCACCCAGATCCTGGCGCTGGGCCGCCAGAACAAGATGACCGGCGCCGCCGAGCAGTACCAGTACATCCTGCGCGACGAGTCGATGCACGTGAACTTCGGCATCGACCTGATCAACACGATCAAGATGGAAAACCCGCAGCTGTGGACCCCGGCCTTCCGCGAAGAGATCAAGGCCCTGTTCCTGCAGGCCGTCGACCTGGAATACCGCTACGCCGAAGACACCATGCCACGCGGCGTGCTGGGCCTGAACGCCCCGATGTTCAAGGGCTACCTGCGCTTCATCGCCAACCGCCGCGCGGTGCAGATCGGCCTGGAGCCGCTGTTCCCGAACGAAGAGAACCCGTTCCCGTGGATGAGCGAGATGATCGACTTGAAGAAGGAACGTAACTTCTTCGAGACGCGTGTGACCGAGTACCAGACCGGCGGTACGCTGAGCTGGGATTGATGGCTACCCGCATCGCATGAACGACAAACCCCGCAAGCGCGGGGTTTTGTTTTTTGCGCTGTACCCGTTAGCTGTGGATGAGCATTGAACTGCTGAACTGCTGAACTGCTGAGCTGATCGGCGGTCCAACTCCTGTCGACGTCGATAGGAGCGCACGGTGAAAGCCCCGTTGTTCGCCACGCTGTTCTCCCAGCTGGTGCCGAGCGACGCCAATGCAGCCTAACCCGCCTTCGCCCGTGCCCACGGTATTGCGCACCAGGCCGTCAATGTCAGCGCCGGCGCACGGGTTCGCAGCAGTGCCCAAGGCGCCGTCCAGGTGCAAAACGTCCATGCCTGCCACCGGCGATTCAAGCAATAGCTGGCACGGTTTCATGGCGTGACGCCGCGTCGTCTATCAATTACCTGGGATGGCATTGGGCACTCGATGGTGGGCGAGTCACTACCCGTCGAGCAATTGCTGCGTAGCATATTCGGAGTCAGCCACAGCGAACGATGGCAGCGCCTTGTTTTTGGCTCTTCCGCCATGTCCCTATTCGCCAGATACTTGATACATATGGAATGCGCGCAAGGGGCAAGAGTTGACCTATGATGGCGGTTTTTTACGCCTGACCAGGAGACAATCTTGCAAGCCAAACCCCTGACGCTGCATGCCCTCATGCTCGCCAGCCTGGCGACGGTATCCGTCGCCCACGCCGCACCCGCGCCCCAGGTCGCCGCCGGCCGCACTATCTTCCAGAACAACTGCGCCAGCTGCCATACGGTCGATGCCAAACTGTCGCCGCTGGCCGGCCCGGGCGTGTTCGGCGTCGTCGGCCGCAAGGCCGCCGGCGTCCCCGGTTTTAATTATTCGGGCGCGCTTGCCAAGGCCGGCGCGGCGGGCACGGTCTGGACCCGGGAGGAACTCGACGTGTTCTTGCTTGACCCGTCCAAACGGGTGCCCGGCACCACGATGCCGGTCGGCCTGCCGGACCAGCAGATGCGCACGGCGCTGATCGACTACCTGGCCAGCCTGCAAGGCCCCGCCGGCGCTGGCGCCGGTGCCGCTGCGCCGGCCGCCACCGCCAAGCCGGCCCAGCGCGCCGGTTCCTGGGACGACACCCAGCCCGGCAAGGTCTTCCACTTCAAGCCGAGCGAGCTGGCCAGACCGTTCGCCACCGAGAGCGCGGGCAACGGCCCGCGCGTGCAGGCGCGTCCGAACGGCTCGATGCCGGTCGTGATGCCCGGCTTCGAGGTCGGCGTGTTCGCCCAGGATGACGACAAGCCGCGCGTGGCCCTGCGCGCGCCGAACGGCGACGTGTTCCTGGCCGCGACCGGCGCCGGCGAAGTCAAGGTGCTGCGCTCGAAGAACGGCGTCAAGGCCGATACCGCAGCGGTATTCGCCAGCGGCCTGTCGCGTCCCTACGGCATGGCCTTCTGGCCGTCGGGCGCCGATCCGCGCTATCTGTACGTGGCGGGCGTCAATTCGGTGGTGCGCATCCCATATCGCAACGGCGACCTGAAGGCGCGCGCCGAGGCCGAGGTGGTGATCCCGGAGCTGTCCGAGACCAGCGGCGGCCACACCACCCGCACCCTGGCGTTCTCGAAGGACGGCAAGACGCTGCTGCTGTCGATCGGCTCGGCCACCAACGTCGCCAGCGACATCGGACCCAAGCCGCCGCTGCCGCTGCCCGAATGGGAGAAGCAGCACGGCTTCGGCGCCGCCTGGGGCGTCGAGACCGACCGCGCCACCGTGATGGCCTTCGACCCGGACGGCAAGAACCGCCGCACCTATGCGACGGGCCTGCGCAACTGCGTCGGCATGCTGGTCTATCCGGCGACCGGCGACGTGATGTGCAATGTGAACGAACGCGATGCGCTGGGTGACAACCTGCCGCCGGACTACCTGACGCGCGTGAAGCAGGGCGGCTTCTATGGCTGGCCGTGGTACTACATCGGCGACAATGAAGACCCGCGCCAGAAAGGTATCCGCCCGGACCTGAAGGGCAAGACGATCACCCCGGACGTGCTGCTGCAGGCCCACTCGGCGCCGCTGGGCATGGTGGTGTATCACGCACCGAAAGGCGCGCAACACGCGTTCCCGAAAGAGTACGAGGGCGACATCTTCGTCGCGCTGCACGGTTCCTGGAACCGCGGGGTGCGCACCGGCTACAAGGTGGCGCGCGTGTTCATGAAGGACGGCGTGCCGACCGGGCAGTACCAGGACTTCATGAGCGGCATGGTGATCAGCGACCGCGACGTCTGGGGCCGGCCGGCCGCGGTCGAAGTGGCGCAGGACGGCGCGTTGCTGGTGGTGGACGACGCCGGCGGCACGGTGTGGCGCGTCGTACCCAAGCCTGCGCCGAAACGCTAGATCGGCGCCGGGCCTTGCGCTAAGATGGGATCGATGCGGCGCTGCGGCACCGATCCCCCGGAGGCAATTATGCGTGAACCGACTGCCACATCCACGTATGGCCGGCTCGCCATCCTGGCGACCTGCATCCTCACGGCCTGCGCCAGCAAGCAGGCAGCCCCCCTCGTCATGCCGCCGCTGGTGCTGGGCGGCTACGACAAGGACACACCGCGCAACCCGGCCTGCGACAGCCTGATCGAGCAGGCTGTGGAGCGCGACGTCAAGGGCGGCTTCAAGCTGGTCGGCATGCTCAATACGAACACGTATCCGAAACCCGGCAAGTCGCAGGTCCGGGAAACGCCGAACCACGTGCTGATCCCTTATGGCAGCCATCCGGCCGGCCCCTTGATCCGGCAACTGGATGGCACCTTCCGCTCGCTCTACGTCAACTGCGAGACGCGCCAGGCCTATGTGTCCAAGCGTGGCGGCGTCATCGACATCACTTACTGGTACGGGCCTTTCGTGCTCTGACGGGCCGTCGCGGCCTGCTAGAGCACCGACAGCGGCGGCCCGCCGGGCTTGCCGAGCCAGGTGTTCGCGAACTGCTTCCGGGTCGCGACGAGTGCTTTCTCGTCGCCCCGTTCGCGATACACCTCCATCAAGCCCCGCAGCGCCCAACCGTTGCTCGGCGTGCGCACGAGCGACTCGCGCAACACCTTCTCCGCCGCTTCAAGCTGGCCGGCGCGCAGCAGGACCATGCCAAGCGACTGGCGCACCGGATAGTACCAGTGGGGCGGCTCCGTATAGGGTAGCGCGTCCTGTACCGCTACCGCCTCGCGGTAGGCGCCGATGGCGCGCGGCAGGTCGCCTTCGGCCTCGGCCAGGCGCGCCTGTGCGACGAGGCGGGCGGTCCGCACGATTTCGGCGCCAGGCACGGCCCAGTCGGCAAGCGGCTTGAAGTCGCCCCGCTTTTCGATGCGCTCGAGCGCGGCGATCTCGCCGCGGGACGCGTCCAGCGCGCCCTTGCGCGCATGTCCCACGGCGCGGGCGTAGCGCCACATGGCCTGCACCAGGATGAACTCGGACCCCGGATCGGGCAGCGCAAGCAGCGTATCGGCGTCGCTGAACTGGACATGGGCGAAGTAGGGCGCCGACTTGACCGGCTGCAGTGCGCCGACGGACTTGAGGAGTTCGGGCGGAATTTCCTTGTCGAGCTTGTCCGCGGCGGCGAGCGCCGCACGCCCGTCGCCACCCATCAGGGCCGACACCATCACGAAATGAATATTGTGCGGGTAGTAGGCGCCGCGGTAGATGGGATCGCTGGCGGCCTTGCTGAAATAGCGCTCGTCGACGGCGACCGCGTCGAGGTTCGCCTGCAGCGATTCGCGATACATGCCCAGCCGGTAGTAGATATGCGACGGCATGTGCACGATATGGCCGGCGCCCGGGATCTGGCGCGCCAGCAGACGCGCCGCCGGCAGCGCCTTGTCGGGCCGGCTCGATGCTTCCATCACGTGGATATAGTAGTGGGCGGCGCCGGGATGGGTCGGGGTGCGCGCCAGCACCCGTTCGAGGGCGGCGACCAGTTCCGCGGTCCGGTTCTTCGGCTGGGCGCCGCCGGCCGCCCAGTAGTCCCAGGGCGACAGGTTCATCAGCGATTCTGCGAACAGCACCTGCAGGCTGTCGTGCTGCGGGAAGTCGCGCGCGGCGTCGGCCATCGCATCGGCGTAGGCTTTGTCGAGCGCGGGCCGCTCCGTCTTCGGATCGGCGCTGTAGCGCAGCGCCATGGCGCGGATCACGGCCTGCTCCTCGGGCCGGGCACGCGCGGCCAGCCGGCTCGCCTCGGCCGCGGCGGCCAGCGCCGGCGCGACCGCTTCCGGGAACATCGGGGCATTGATATTCGGGCCCAGCACCAGGGCTTCGCCCCAGTAGCACATGGCGCAGGCGGGGTCGATGTCCTGGGCGGCGCGGAAGGCGCGCGCCGCCTCGGCGTGGTTGAAGGCGAAGGCCAGGCGGATGCCCTGGTCGAAATAGGCCTGGGCGCGTGGGTTCCTGGTGGTGATCGGCATATGCAGCTTGCCCAGGTTGTCATACAGGGGCGGCGGCGTCGCCAGGCCCGGACCGACAGTGGGCGTGACCGGTGCTTGCCGACCCGGTACGAAGGGGCCGGTTTCTCCCGGCGGCTGGGCCTGGGCCCGTACCAGGTGGGCCAGCAGCGGTGGCGGACCCGCGCGGCCGGGAGCGCAGATCACGTCCCCGAACAGGGGATCGAAGTCCGGGGCGGCCGTGCTGCGGTCGGATGGCGGCGCATCCCTGGCGGCGAGCGTCGCGCCACAGATGACGGCGACGGCGATGCCGACGCCGCCGGCGCCGGCGAGGATGCGTGCGAGCGGCGCAGTGACCGGACGTCGGGTCCGGGTAGCGTCATCGTTCATGGTCTGGTCTCCTTCTGGGGTGGCAGGGCCTTACGCCCGGTGGGTGAGCTTGCGCCCCGTGGACATGCGGTCGAGCGCGTAGCGGCCCGCGCCGAATGCCGCCACCTGCAGCAGGCCGCCGGCGATCGCGACGTTCTTGATCAGCTGGATAGCCTGCGGAATGCTTTCGAATGGGTTGTGGAAAATGACGCCGGCGACCACGCAGTACACCGCGAGGACGACCGCCACCATGCGCGTCCTGATGCCCAGGACAAGCATCGCACCGCCGCCCAGCCCAAGCAATATGGCAATGGCCAGACCCAGGTGGGGGAAGGGCAGGCCGACCGAGCGGATCGCCTCGATGGTGTGGCCCGGGTCCAGCACCTTTTCGATGCCGCTGAAGAGAAACAGGATGGCCATCATGATGCGGCCGAGTATCGGAATGGCCGAGGGATTATCGTGGGGGGGATGGTGTTGCATGGATGGTCCTTTCGAAGGGCGTGATCGGGCGCGCAGAATACGGCTTGCGTACAGTCAGACTTACTCGGATGACCTTGATTCAGATGCAGCAGCGCGATGACAGGCGCTTTGCGGTGATGCGGAGGCGGATCGAGGAATATGGCGTGCTGGCGGCGGTATGGCGCCGGGGTGATTCCAGCGTGAGTTCAGCTTATCGATGAGTTGAAACCCGATAGGTAAAGGCGGTAGCGCATGTCGGGCATGCGGGTGATTGGTTCGCGCTTGCCCAATTCATCGTCCAAATCACGCGACTTCATTTGCGATTCACGGTTGCGCGCTCACAAAGAATGCGCGTACTTTACGTGATTGAATTTGTCAAATCGAGAAGATGTGATATTGTCGCGGGCATCGGGCAAAATCGATCGAATAATAGGACGCTGAACCAAACAGTATGCACGGAAGCGACGCGAAAAGAACAAGCCGGCTTGTCTGACCAATTGCTCAGGCAAGGCGGCTTTTTCTTTTCGCACCCGGAAGGGTAGCGATGTGAAACGCTGGGACGGTGTCCTGTCGACGTTGGCTGAAGCGCTGCCACTGTGAGGAGTTGCAGCAGTTCAGCCGGTGCCGGATTCATTGGCCTAAATCGACGCTTGCTTTGGTCCGATGAATAATTCGCCGGGATTGATCCGGCGGGTTTTAAACCCTGGGCGTATTTCTCATCGCAGATGAAGGAGAACAAGAATGGCAACCGCTAAGAAACCAGCAGCAAAGGCAGCAGCAAAGAGCGCGCCTTCGTCCACGACGAAGACGACCGCAAAAGCTGCAGCAGAGAAACCAGTCGCCAAGAAAGCAGCGACCAAGACCACCGCCACCAAGGCAGCCGCCAAGCCGGCAGCCAAGGCTGCGAGCAAGCCGGCGGCGAAAACCGCTGCTAAGCCTGCTGCAAAGAAAGCTACCGCAACCAAGACCGCCGCGACCAAAACCACTGCTACCAAAGCAACGGCCAAGACCGCGACCAAATCGCCAGCCAAATCGGCAGCCAAGTCGGCAGCAAAACCTGCAGCAAAACCTGCAGTGAAGAAAGCCGCCGCTAAACCGGCAGCAAAAGCTGCAACCAAGCCGGCAGCGAAGAAAGCCGCCGCCAAGCCGGCAGCCAAACCGGCCGCTAAATCGGCAGCTAAATCGGCAGCTAAATCGGCAGCCAAGCCGGCGGCAAAGAAAGCAGCCGCCAAACCGGCAGCAAAGCCTGCAGCGAAAAAGGCCGCAGCTAAACCAGCCGCCAAGTCGACCGCTAAAACCGCGACCAAAGCCGCAGCTAAACCAGCCGCGAAAAAAGCGACCGCAACCAAATCGGCCGCTAAACCGGTAGCAAAGAAAGCGACCGCGACCAAAGCCGCCGCAAAACCGGCAGCCAAGAAAGCGACCGCGACCAAAACCGCCGCTAAACCGGCAGCGAAGAAAGCGACCGCCACCAAAGCCGCCGCCAAACCGGCAGCCAAGAAAGCGACCGCCACCAAAACCGCCGCCAAACCGGCAGCCAAGAAAGCGACCGCCACCAAAGGCGCCGCTAAACCGGCAGCTAAAAAGGCGACCGCCACCAAAACCGCCGCCAAACCGGCAGCTAAAAAAGCGACCGCCACCAAAACCGCCGCCAAACCAGCAGCCAAGAAAGCGACGCCTGCAGCAAAAAAAGCCTCGCCGGCCGCTAATACAGCTGCGCCGGCGTCGAAAAAGGCTGCTCCAGCCACCAAAAAAGCTGCTCCAGTGAAAGCTGCTGCGACCAAAACCGTTGCCAGCAAGCCTGTCGCCGTCAAGGCGGACGCCAAGGCGGAAGCCAAGGCCGATGCCAAGCCGGAAGCAAAAGTCGACACCAAGGCCGATACCAAGCCGGAAGTGAAGCCCGACGCCAAGACCGAAGCGAAGGCCGACACCAAGGCGGAAGCCAAGGCGGACGCCAAGCCGGAAGCCAAGCCGGAAGCCAAGCCTGCGGCAGCCAAACCGGCCGCCAAGAAGCCGGCCGCCAAGAAGCCGGCCGCCAAGCCGGCAGCGACGACCGCCGCGCAACCGGCAGCCGCTGCTGCAGGGGCGGCGGCAGCGCCTACGGCAGCGCCAAGCGCCGCTCCTGCCAAGACCGTGCTGGCGCCGACCGCATGGCCGTTCCCGACCAGCAGCCGTCCTTAATACCGGACGAGGTCCGGCTTGCGGCGCACAGTGTGCGCATGGCAAGTCGGGTCTGCTTCAGGCACAATGCCGCTGTGTGATTGTTCGCACAGCGGTTTTTTTTTGAGGAGAGTCCGTGCTGTCCATTCTTCAGTTTATCGTCGATATCGTCGCAGGCTTGCTGGGGGGCGTGCTGTTGCTGCGCTTCTGGACGAACGCGATCCGCGTGCGCCTGCCCGACCAGATCCGCCAGTTCGTGCACACCATTACCGACTGGCTGGTGATGCCGCTGCGGCGCGTGGTGCCGGGTACCCGGGGCTACGACTGGGCGAGCCTGATCGGCGCCTTCCTGGTGGTGCTGGTGGCCAGCGCGCTCCTGCTGCTGCGCGGCGGCAGCGGCGAGATGATGCTGCTGTATGCGCTGCACCGCTTCCTGAACTGGATCCTGTATGGCTTCATGGCGCTCCTGATCATCGAGGCGATCTTCAGCTGGGTGAACCCGAACGCCCCGCTGGCGCCGTTCGTGCACGCACTCAACCAGCCGGTGCTGCGTCCGATCCGGCGCGTGGTCCCGCCGATCGGCGGCATCGACCTGTCGGTGCTGGTGGCGCTGGTGCTGATCCAGATCCTGCTGTTCGTGTTGCGGCAGGTGTTCGGCTTCTAGCCGCCGTCGCTGCGCCAAATGCAAATGGCCTTGCATACGCAAGGCCATTTTTTTTATCCCGTGACGACCTGGCCGTGCCATCGCACGGCCCGCGTCATCAGCGGAACTTGAACCCGAACGCCGCCTCGAACTGCTGGTCGAACTCCTGCGGCGTGAAACCGTGATTCTGGCCGCCCTGCGAGGCGATCTTGATCGCTCCCAGCAGGCTGGCGATGCGGCCGCTCGTGGCCCAGTCCAGGTCATTGGTGATGCCGAACAGCAGGCCGGCGCGGTAGGCGTCGCCGCAGCCGGTCGGGTCGACCACGTTGGCGGCCTGCACGGCTGGAATGCGGTGGTGCTCGCCGCCGGCGTGGATGTCCGAGCCTTCGGCGCCGCGCGTGATGATCAGCGCGTCGAGGCGCGCCGCGATCTCGGCCTGGCTCAAGCCGGTGCGGTCCATCACCATCTCGAATTCGTAGTCATTGCACGCCAGGTAGCTGGCCTGGCCGATGAAGGTGAGCAGCTCGTCGCCCGAGAACATCGGCAGCTGCTGGCCCGGATCGAACATGAACGGGATCTTCTGTTCGGCGCAATCGCGCGCGTGCTTGATCATGCCATCGCGGCCGTCCGGCGAGATGATCGCGACCCGCAGCGGGCCCTGGTCGGCCACGTTGTTCTGATGCGAGAACTGCATCGCGCCCGGGTGGAAGGCGTTGATCTGGTTGTTGTCCTGGTCGGCGGTGACGAAGCACTGCGCGGTATAGGCGTCGGCGATGGTACGGATACCGCGCGTCTGCAGCCCCTGTTCTTCCATGCGCTTCAGGTAGTCGCCGCCGTCCATGCCCAGGGTGCCCATCATCAGCGGTTCGCCGCCCAGCAGCTTGAGGTTGTAGGCGATATTGGCCGCGCAGCCGCCGTATTCGGTGCGCAGGGTCGGCACCAGGAACGACACGTTCACGCGGTGCAGCTGGTCTGCCAGCAGGGTGTCGCCGAAGCGGCCGTGGTATTGCATGATCTTGTCGAATGCGAGCGAGCCGCAGATCAGGGCGGTTTTGGTCATGGGGTGGGCCTTCAGGGGTAGAAAACGGCAATGTGGTAGCCGGAAGGTTCGAGTCCTTCCAGCCTGAAATGGATCTTGACCGGCTGCTCGGCGCGCGCACCGAAGCCGGTGGGGGCGGTTGCGGCCTGGGGCGCGTAGTCGCGCGGGCCGAACACGCGCCGCACCAGCGGCTGGTCGTCGGCGTCGTTCAGGGTCAGCTCGATGCTGGGCCAGGCCAGCGCCAGGTCGCCGCCGTTGCGCAGCACGGTGCTCAGGGTATAGGCGTTGCCGCCCAGGGTGATCAGCTCACCGGTTTCGATCACCAGCGCGTCCGGCCGCGCCGGCAGGCCGACCTTGCAGCCGAACACGGCGCAGGTCGAGGCCAGGGCCGGACGCAGGGCCGGATAGCGTGCCGCCAGCACGTCGCGCGAGCTCATCATCGCCTGCAGGACGAGCGCCACCAGCAACAGCACGCTGCCGGCGACCAGCGCGATGCGCACGGCCTTGCCGGACTGCTCGCGCTGGCGGCCGCGGCGCACGAACTCGGGTTCGTCGATCTCGGGCACGCGCAGCCTGGGCGTGTCTTCGATCCGGGTCGGGGTCAGCTTGGAACGGCGCGCACGGGCTTCGGCGGCGCGGGTGCGCGCGGGTTTTGGGGGGGGGGGCAGCGCGGCGGGCGAGACGATCGGCGGCGAGCCGCCGGCCGATTCGCGCAGCAGCAGTGGAGGCGCGTCTGGCGCCGGCTGGCGCGGCGCCGGGGGCTCGGCGCTCGCCAGCGCTTCTTCGACCGGCCCGGGTGCGTCGTCGTGATCGTGGCCAGCGTCCGGCGGCGGGGCCGCGACGATCTCTTCATCGACCTGGAGGTCGGCCACAGGGGCAGGTGCGGGTTCGGCCTCCACCGCCACCTCCGGCTCGTCGTCCTGTGCATTCGAGGCATGCGGCAGGATGCCGTAGGGCGACAGCGCACGGTCGAATTCGAGCGTGTAGATCGGCTCTTCGCCGTCTTGATCGGTATCGGGAGCACCGGCGGCGCCGGTCTCGGGCGCGTCTTGCGTGGCGGCCGGTCCGGCGCCTGGCGCAGGAAGAGAAGGGGGAGCAGGAGAAGACGGCGGGGCGGTCAGGTCGACCAGCCCCGTATTGCCGTCAAAGACTTGCTGGCACGCGCCACAGCGCACGATGCCCCCCCGCAGCTTGAGCTGGTCCGCGGCGACGCGGAACAGCGTGCCGCAGTGGGGACATTGGGTGGCGAGCGCCATGCCGGCCTAGCCCTGGGAGCGGGGCGGCGGCGCGCTGTCCTGGCCAAGCGTGCCGTGAAGGGCAACCCAGCCGTCCTGCTCGGCCCAGACGCCCAGCTTGATGAAAGGCGCGTAGGCGGCGGCGACTTCTTCGGCCTGGCGCGCCAGCACGCCCGACAGGATGAGCGAACCGCCAGCGGCCACGCGGCCGGCCAGCATCGGCGCCATCAGCTTCAATGGGCTCGACAGGATATTGGCCACCACGATATCGAATTTGCCACCCGCATGACGCTCGTTGCCGGAGGCGGCGAAGGTGTCGGGCAGGTAGTAGTCGATCTCGACGTTATTGCGTTCGGCGTTGGCGCGCGCCGACTCGATCGCCTGCGGATCGATGTCGACACCGGCGACGTCGTGCGCGCCGAGCTTCTTGGCCACCATCGCCAGGATGCCCGAGCCGCAGCCGTAGTCCAGCACCGACTTGCCCGGCGCCGGATGGGCCTCGAGCCACTCCATGCACAGACGGGTGGTCGGATGGCTGCCGGTGCCGAAGGCCAGGCCCGGATCGAGTTCGAGGATCAGGCCGGACGGATCGGGCGCCTCGTGCCAGCTCGGCACGACCCAGATATTCTTGCCGATGTGGATAGGCTCGAACTGCGACTGCGTCAGGCGCACCCAGTCGGCGTCTTCGACCTTGCGGGTGGTGAAGGCCGGCACGATGTCGAGCCGGATCGCCTGCGCGGCTTCGGTGACGATCGCCAGCTGGTCGGCATCCGTATCGGTCAGGGCCACGACGCGGCTGTGGTCCCAGGCCGCCTGGGTCGGTTCCATGCCCGGCTCGCCGAACAGGGGTTTTTCGTCTTCGGTGCCCTCGTCGGCGTCCTCGACGGACACCGACAGCGCGCCGGCTTCCATCAGGGCGTCGGACAGCGCTTCCGCGTGGTCGCGGGCGATCTCGATGACGACTTCAGTCCAGCTCATTCTTGTACCTTGGCTTCCGATTTGGCGCCGAGCGCCGTTTCCTTCGGCAGGTCGGGCTTGGCGGCCAGTTTCTGCTCCAGGTAGTGGATATTGGTGCCGCCTTCGATGAACCGGGCGTCGACCATCAGTTCGCGATGCAGCGGAATATTGGTGAGGATACCCTCGACCACCATTTCGGAGAGCGCGATTTGCATGCGGCGGATCGCCTGCTCACGGGTCGCACCGTACGAAATTACCTTGCCGATCATCGAGTCGTAATGAGGCGGCACATAGTAGCCCGCATACGAGTGCGAATCGACACGGATGCCAGGGCCGCCCGGCGGGTGCCAGCCGGTGATGCGGCCTGGCGACGGGGTGAACTTGAACGGATCCTCGGCATTGATGCGGCATTCGATCGCGTGGCCCGACAACATGATGTCGCGCTGGCGGAAACGGAGTTTCTCGCCGCAGGCGATGCGGATCTGTTCCTGGACGATGTCGATCCCGGTGATCATCTCGGTGACCGGGTGCTCGACCTGGACGCGGGTGTTCATCTCGATGAAGTAGAACTCGCCGTTCTCGTACAGGAATTCGAAGGTGCCGGCGCCGCGGTAGCCGATCTTGCGGCAGGCTTCGGCGCAGCGGTCGCCGATCTTTTCGATCAGTTTGCGCGGGATGCCCGGCGCCGGCGCTTCCTCGATCACCTTCTGGTGGCGGCGCTGCATCGAGCAGTCGCGTTCGCCCAGCCAGACGGCGTTCTTGTGTTCATCGGCGAGGATCTGGATTTCCACGTGACGCGGATTTTCCAGGAACTTCTCCATATAGACTTCAGGATTGCCGAAGGCGGTGCCGGCCTCGGTCTTGGTCATCTGCACGGCGCCCAGCAGCGCCGCTTCGGTATGCACCACGCGCATGCCGCGGCCACCGCCGCCGCCGGCGGCCTTGATGATGACCGGATAGCCGACGCGGCGCGCGGTCTGCACGATCTCTTTCGGATCGTCCGGCAGGGCGCCGTCGGAGCCCGGCACGCACGGCACGCCGGCGCGGATCATCGCCTGCTTGGCCGAGACCTTGTCGCCCATCAGGCGAATCGAGTCGGAGCGCGGGCCGATGAAGACGAAGCCGGATTTCTCGACGCGCTCGGCGAAGTCGGCGTTCTCAGACAGGAAGCCGTAGCCAGGGTGGATCGCCTCGGCGTCGGTCACTTCGGCCGCGCTGATGATCGCGGGCATGTTCAGGTAGCTGAGGCTCGATTGCGCCGGTCCGATGCAGACCGATTCGTCGGCCAGCTTCACGTACTTGGCGTCCTTGTCGGCCTCGGAGTGCACGACGACCGTCTTGATGCCCAGCTCGCGGCAGGCGCGCTGGATACGCAGCGCGATTTCACCACGGTTGGCGATGAGGATTTTTTCAAACATGGTAGGTCCGGTATTCAGTGAAAACCGGCGCGGCTGGAATACAAGCGGCGCCGGACACGTCATGGAGGTAAGCAGGCAGCGCGGCTTGCGCGCCGTCTGCTTTAAAGGCAGATCAGCCGATCACGAACAGTGGCTGGCCGAATTCGACCGGCTGGCCGTTTTCCACGAGGATCTTGGTGACGGTGCCGGAGAGGTCGGCATCGATTTCGTTCAGGAGCTTCATCGCTTCGATGATGCACAGGGTATCGCCTTCCTTGATGCTCTGGCCGACTTCGACGAAGGCGGCCGCGCCAGGGGCCGACGAGCGGTAGAAGGTGCCGACCATCGGCGACTTGACCACATGGCCGGTCGGCTCGGCGGCGACGGCCGGTGCGGCTGCAGGGGCAGGAGCCGCAGGCGCTTGTGCAGGCGCCGAGTATTGCTGGACGCCTTGATGCGGCAGCATGACCATCTGGTTCTGCGGGATTGCGGACGACTTGACGATGCGAACCTTGCTTTCGCCCTCGGTCACTTCGAGTTCTGCGATGTCCGATTCAGCGACCAGGTCGATCAAGGTCTTGAGTTTTCGTAGATCCATGTGAAACCCCTTGGAATTATTCGTTTTAGAGAGCAGGCCGTTGCACCCAAAATGCACCGTGCGGCCGCTGTTACATGAAGTTGACGTAGATTAACGCTATTTAAGTGCGAAGTCGATGGCAAACCGATATCCGTCCACTCCCAGCCCGCAGATCACGCCGCGCGCAATGCCGGACAGGTAGGAATGGTGCCGGAAGGATTCGCGTTGGTGGACATTTGAAATATGCACCTCGACGAAAGGAATGGCCACCGAGGCGAACGCATCGCGCAGGGCTACGCTGGTATGGGTCAGGCCACCAGGGTTGATGACGATGAAATCCACGCCCTCGGTACGGGCGGCATGGATGCGGTCGATCAACGCTCCCTCATGGTTGCTCTGGAAGTATTCCAGCGCCGCGCCGGCTTCATTCGCCTGCGCAACCGCCGCTTCTTCGATGTCGGCCAACGTGGTCGTGCCGTACACCGCCGGTTCCCGCGTCCCCAATAAATTGAGGTTGGGGCCGTTCAGCAGCAGTAGCTTTTTCGCCATGGTGAGAGTCTGGAAGCCCGAAAGTCAGGCATTGTGCCGCCTAGCTCAGCTATTGGCAAGCAGTAAAATAGCCCGTCGATACGAGGAATTGGCGGCATTTAGAATCGTACGGTCGTTCGTAATCCCGCTGGCCAAAGTCGGGTTCACGACCCCAGTTTCGCCAGGTCGGCGCGTAATTCGTCGAACTTCAGTTCGCCGAGATACGTCTTGATGACCTGGCCATCGGCGCCGATCAGCACGGTATACGGTAAACCGCCGTTGGTATTGCCGAATCCGCGCGACAGCTCGGTGCCGCCCATGCCGCCCACGTACAGCGGATAGGCGATCTTCATCTTGGCGGCGAATTCGCTCATATTGGTCGGCGAATCGATGCCGATGCCGATGACGTTGAAGCGCTTGCCGCCGTCTTCGCCGGCCAGGTGCGACAGCTCGGGCATCTCGCGCACGCAAGGCCCGCACCAGGTGGCCCAGAAATTGACCAGCAGGGGTTTGCCCTGCCACTGCGCCAGCGGCTGCGGCTTGCCTTCGAGGTCGTTGAGCGACTGTGCATACAGGTTGGTCACCGGATTGGTGACCTGGCCTTCGGTGGCGACGGTGGCCGGCGCCACCGGCGCCGGCTTCTTGTAGAGCGCCACCATGGCGCCCATCACGCCGAACAGCACGGCGACGGCCGCGTAGGCAGCGAGGTGTTTCTTGTTCATTCTTCAGCTTTCACTCAGTATCAGTCTTGTTGTCCGCCCCGATCAGGGCGCGCAGGCCGGCAGTGTCGATGCGCTGCGGGCGGCCGTCGGCGCGCGGCTTGAGCGCGCCGCGCAAGTCCTGGTATTCATACAGCTCGGCATGCACCGTCTCTTTCATCCACGGGAAACTCACGGTCTCGACCGGTGCATGGCGGCCCCCCTTGAAATGCGGGGTTTCCGAGATGTCGATATTAACATTCCGGTTGAGCAGGTAGATCTGCACCTCCTTGGCGCTGTCGGCGAACAGCTGGAGATGGATGGCGTCGTGCTCGGCCGCGAGGCCGTTCAGCACCGGGCCGGTGAGGTAGGGGTTGAACTCGCCCAGCGCTTCCATCACCTGCAGCGCGGTGGCGCGCAGGGACGCCAGGCGTTCGGTATGGGCGGCGCCGCCGAACAAGTCCAGGTACTTGCGCACCTCGTCCTCTATCTGGGCGTCGTCGGGCATCATGTTCGGTCTCGAAGGGGTCACGCCGAGCACCTGGCGGGCGGCCTTGCGGCGTGCGGTATCGAGATCGGCGCCATCCTGCGCAATCATGCGCGCGGCAGCCAGCGCGATCTCGTTACGCAGCTGGAGAAGATCGTTGTTCAAGTTCGGCGTCATGCCCTGGATCATACTCTTGAACGGAAAATGACAGCGGCTCGGGTAGAATCGCGTATTCGTCCATTCACCCCTGGCTAGATATTTTATCCATGCACATTCATATCCTCGGCATCTGCGGTACCTTCATGGGCGGCCTGGCCGTCCTGGCCAAGGAGGCGGGCCACCGTGTGACCGGTTGCGACGCCAACGTCTATCCCCCGATGAGCACCCAGCTCGAAAGCCAGGGGATCGAACTGATCCAGGGCTATGGCCCGGAACAGGTAGCGCTCAATCCCGACCTGTATGTGATCGGTAATGTCATGACGCGCGGTAATCCACTGATCGAAGAGATCCTGAACCGCGGCCTGAAATATGTCTCCGGCCCCCAGTGGATTGGCGAGCACATCCTGCGCGAGAAATGGGTGCTGGCCGTGGCCGGCACGCACGGCAAGACCACGACCACCTCGATGCTGGCCTGGATCCTGGAAGACGCGGGCTATGCGCCGGGCTTCCTGATCGGCGGCGTGCCGATGAATTTCGGCGTCTCGGCGCGCCTGCATGGCGACAAGCCGAGCGACTTCTTCGTGATCGAGGCCGACGAATACGACACCGCCTTCTTCGACAAGCGCAGCAAGTTCGTGCACTACCACGCCAAGACCGCGGTGCTGAACAACCTGGAATACGACCACGCCGACATCTTCCCCGACATCGGCGCCATCGAGACCCAGTTCCACCACCTGGTGCGCACCGTGCCGGGCGTGGGGCGGCTGGTCGTGAATGGCGACGAAGCGTCGATCGGCCGTGTGCTCAAGCGCGGCTGCTGGAGCGAGAAGGAGAGCTTCGGCTCGGCCGACGGCGTCGACTGGAATATGGTCGAGCATCCGGGCGGCGCCAGCTTCGACGTGCTGTTCAATAACGAACTCCAGGGCACCGTGCACTGGGACCTGACCGGCAAGCACAACCGCTCGAACGCGCTGGCCGCGATCGCCGCCGCGCGCCACGTCGGCGTGCCGGTGGCGCAGGCGATCGACTCGCTGTCGCGCTTCCAGAACGTCAAGCGCCGCATGGAAGTGCGCGGCGTGGTCAACAGCATTACCGTGTACGACGATTTCGCCCATCATCCGACGGCGATCGCCACCACGGTCGGCGGCCTGCGCCAGAAGCTCGGCGCCGCTGGCGCCACGGGCGGACGCATCCTGGCCGTGCTCGAGCCGCGTTCGAACACGATGAAGCTGGGCGCCATGAAAGATGCGCTGCCGGGCAGCCTGAAGGATGCCGACCTCGTGTTCGGCTTCGGCAGCCAGCAGGCGCTGGGCTGGTCGCTGTCCGACGCCCTGCAACCGCTGGGCAAGATCGCGCACAGTTTCGACCAGATCGACTATATGGTGCAAGCCATCGTGCAGCAGGCCCAGCCGGGTGACCACATCCTCGTGATGAGCAATGGCGGCTTTGGCGGCGTGCACCAGAAACTGCTGGACGCGCTGGCGCCATGAGTTCGGCCCCGTATCTGCTGTACCTGCACGGTTTCCGGTCCTCGCCGCGCTCGTTCAAGGCGCGCGTGGTGCAGGACAGGCTCGGGCAGGCTGGCCTGGGCGAACGCCTGATCTGTCCGCAGCTGCCGGCTTCGCCGAAAGCGGCGATGGACCTGGCCCTCGGGCTGGTCGAACGCCACGCGCCGGATCATTTAGCCATCGTCGGCTCTTCGCTCGGCGGTTTTTATGCAAGCTGGCTGGCCGAGCGCCTGGGCGTGCGCGCGGTCGTCATCAATCCCTCGGTCGACCCGACCCGCAACCTGTCGCAGCATGTCGGCGTGACCACCGCCTGGCATTCGGACGAACCGTTCGATTTTCGCGAGGAGTATGTCGGCGAACTGGCCGCGCTGCGCACGCAACGCATCACGCGGCCCGAGCGTTATTTCTTGCTGGCCGCGACCGGCGACGAAGTGCTGGACTACCGCGACATGGTGGCCCACTATGCGGGAGCACGCCAGCACGTGATCGACGGCAGCGACCATGCGATTCCCGAATTCGCGCAGTACGTGGATGAGGTGCTGGCCTTCTGCGGCTTCGGCCCGGCGGACGCGGCGCAGTGAAGGGCGCAGGGTGCAACAAATCCTACCGCCTGGCTGCCTGGCGGCCGCACGCGAGCGCGGTGCGCGCGCCACAGCAAATGCACGACTGGCTGGTCACGCCCGGTTCGCTGACGGCGCGCCTGGTGGCGAGTAGCGCCGCCTTCCGCGTGCGCCGCCTGCACCAGCGTAGCGCGCCGTGCCTGGTGGACGAAGCCGCGGCGATCGGCTTGCCCCGTGTGCAGCGGGCCTGGGAACGCGAAGTGCTGCTGGAGTGCGACGGCAAGCCGGTGGTGTTCGCCCACACGGTGGTGCCGATGGATTGCGACGCCACCGACTGGCCGCTATTCTCGGCGCTGGGCGAGCGCTCGCTGGGCACGACGCTGTTCTACGACCCGCTGGTGCGGCGCGGGCAACTGGAATTCGCGCGCCTGTCTGCGGTCCATCCGCTGGTGCGCCGTGCGCACGCGGCGCTCGGCAAACAGGGCGACACCGACACGAACATTTATTACGCGCGGCGCTGCGTCTATCGCCGCCGTCAAGGCCTGCTCCTGGTCACCGAGGTATTCTTGCCCGCGGTGCTAGACCTGGGAGCGGCCGCAACCATGAAGAACATACTGTAAATATGAACGTATTTTTCGAGGAATCGGGCGACTTCAAGGTCGGCGCCATCCTGTCGCACGCGGGCGAGGCCTATCAGGTGGAGATGCCGAGCGGTAAGCGCACCAAGGTCAAGGCGCGCGACGTGCTGCTGCAGTTCGAGAAGCCCGATCCGCAAGCCCTGCTCGACGCGGCCAAGGCCATCGTCGCCGAAGTCGATCTCGATTTCCTGTGGGAAGTCGCCGGCGAAGAAGAGTTCGGTTTCGCCGAACTCGGCGCCGAGTACTTCGGCCACGCGCCGCTGCCGCACGAGGCCGCCGGCCTGGTGCTGGCCCTGCACGGCTCGCCCATCTATTTCTACAAGAAGGGCCGTGGACGCTACAAGGCGGCGCCGGAACAGTCGCTGAAAGCGGCGCTGGCCGGCATCGAAAAGAAAAAGCAGCAAGCCATCATCCAGGCCGGCTATGTCGAGGCGCTGAAGGCGGGCAAGCTGCCGCCGTCGATGCAGCCGATCGTGCACCAGCTGCTGTTCAAGCCCGACAAGAACACCATCGAATACAAGGCGTTCGAGACGGCGGCCAGCGAACTGCAGACCAGCCCGCAGCGCCTGATGCTGGACGTGGGCGGCCTGGCCTCGCCCAAGGAACTGCATATGGGCCGCTTCCTGTTCGAGAACTTCCCGCGCGGCGCCGGCTTTGCGCCGGTGGAAATCCCGACCGCGCCAGGCGACCTGCCGCTGGCCGACGTCGCCGCCTTCTCGATCGACGACGTGACCACCACCGAGATCGACGATGCATTCTCGGTCGTGCGCCTGGACGACGGCACGGTCAAGGTCGGCATCCACATCGCGGCGCCCGGCCTGGGCATCCGCCCGGACGACGCGATCGACAAGATCGCGCGCGCGCGCATGTCCACCGTGTATATGCCGGGCGACAAGATCACCATGCTGCCGGACGAGGTGGTGAACGCTTTCACCCTGGCCGAGGGCAACGATTGCCCGGCGCTGTCGCTGTACGCCGTGCTCGATCCGAGCGACTGGAGCGTCAAGTCGACCACCACCCGCGCCGAGCGGGTGCCGGTCAAGAGCAATCTGCGCCACAACGACCTGGACGACCTGGTCAATGAGCAAACCCTCGAGAGCGGCGAGGGCGACTATCCGCACAAGGACGAGCTGGGCCTGATCTGGCAGTGGGCGCTGCAGCTCGAAGCGGGCCGCATGAAGAAGCGCGAAGCGTTCGGTCTCAAGCCCGAGCAGGCGAATCGGGTCGACTTCAATTTCTACGTCGAGGACGACGTGGTCTCGATCGTGCGCCGCAAGCGCGGCGCGCCGCTGGACAAGATCGTGGCCGAGCTGATGATCTTCGCCAACAGCACCTGGGGCAAGCTGCTGCACGACTCGGGCGTGCCGGGCATCTACCGTTCGCAGACGCCGGGCGCCGGCGGCTGGGCCGCCAAGATGCAGGTGCGCATGGTCACGCACGCGGCGCCGCACCAGGGCCTGGGCGTGGATCAATATGCCTGGAGCACCTCGCCGCTGCGCCGCTACACCGACCTGATCAACCAGTGGCAGATCCTGGCCTGCGCATCCAATGGCGTGACGGCGCCGCTGGTGGCGCCGTTCAAGCACCGCGACGCGACGCTGTTCTCCATCGTCTCGGCGTTCGATGCGGCGTATGCGGCCTATAACGACTTCCAGCAGAACATGGAACGCTACTGGTGCCTGCGCTGGCTGGGGCAGGAGAACGTCAAGCAGGCCGAGGCCGTCGTGCTGAAAGAGGATCTGGTGCGCCTGGTCGACGTGCCGCTGGTGGTGCGCCTGACCGGCATGCCCCAGGTGGCGCGCGGCGCCCAGGTGAAACTCGACATCGTGCGCTGGGACGAAGTCGAGCTGACCCTGGAAGCGCGCCTGCTCGAAGTGGCGGCGGCCGAGCCGGATGCCTCGCTCGACTATGAAGAAGAAACGGACACCGGCGAGGCCGCGGTGGCCGAGGTGGTCGAGGCCGAAGGCGCGGTGGCGGCGGTCGATACCGGGGATGCGCCGCAGCCGGCGCCAGCGTCGGCGCAATAGATTCGCGCTGCGCGCGAATAGCGCAGGAAACGTGGGTTCCCGCAAAGGCGGAACCCGCGCCCCGCGCCGAAGCTCCCCACGTTATCGAACCAACCACATCGCTTTGCCCCCGCATTGTTCACCCTCCCTCATCCGCCCCCGCCGGGTTAGAATGGATCAATTCTCTGATTCAATTGCCCCACCAGGCCACCCGTAGCGCGTGAAGTCTTTCCTCCAAAACCGTCCCCTGATGATCGCCCTGGCCGTATCGGTGGCTGCCCACGCCGGGCTGCTGGCGATACGCTTTGCCGCGCCGGACGCTTTCCGCCAGCGGCCGGCCGATCCCGGACTGGAAGTGGTGCTGGTCAACGCCAAGCACGACCGCGCCCCCGCCAAGGCCGACGCACTGGCCCAGGCCAACCTGGACGGCGGCGGCACGGCGGAAGCGGGCCGGGCCAAGTCGCCGCTGCCCGACCTGCGCAAGGTCGAGGACGGTGACAGCATCAAGGCCTTGCAGCGCCGCATCGCCGAACTCGAGCGCTTGCAGCAGAACGTGCTGACGCGCGCCCGCAGCGGCGGCAATTTCAGTGCGCCGCCCGTCACCGAGCAAGAAAAGCCCGACCCGACCCGCACCGGCAACGACAACCTTGACACCACCCGCGCCATCTCGCGCACCAGCGCCGAGATCTTCGAGCGCATCGAGGAAGAAAACCGCCGGCCCAAGCGCACCCAGATCACGCCCAGCACGCGCCAGGTCGGCTATGCGCTCTACTACAAGGCGATGCAAAAGCGCATCGAGGAAATCGGCACCCTGAATTTCCCCCAGCAGGCCGGCCGCAAGCTGTACGGCGACCTGGTGGTCTATATCCCCGTGTTCCAGGACGGCACCCTGTACCTGAAGGACGGCGGCCCGCGCGTCGAGCGCAGCTCGGGCAATCCGGCCCTCGACAAGGCCGCGCTCGAGATCGTCCGTCGCTCGGCGCCGTTCGGCGCCTTCCCGTCCAATATGCGCAGCCAGGGCAAGGACGACCTGTGGGAAGTGTTTACCCGTTTCCGATTCACCCGTGAGGACAAGATGCAGGCAACCCTTGGCGAAGGCAGGCAATGAGCCGCCCCGTGACCGACAAATACTGCGTCATCGGCAATCCGATCGCCCACAGCAAATCCCCGCAGATCCACGCCGCCTACGCGCGCCAGACCGGCCAGGACCTGACGTATGAACGCTGCCTGGCGCCGGTCGACGGGTTCGCGGCCACCGTGCAGCGCCTGGTGGCCGAAGGCTATCGCGGCGCCAACGTCACCGTGCCGTTCAAGCTCGAAGCGGCGACGCTGGCGACCCGGCTGGCGCCACGCGCCCAGGCCGCCGGCGCCGTCAACACCTTGATCTTCGCGCACGGCGACATCGTCGGCGACAACACCGATGGCCCCGGCCTGGTGGCCGACATCGTGCGCAATGCCGGCGTGCCGCTGGCCGGCAAGCGCATCCTGTTGCTGGGCGCCGGCGGCGCCGCACGCGGTGCGCTGCTGCCGCTGTTGCTGGAAAACCCGCGCCAGATCGTCATCGCCAACCGTACGCTGGCGACCGCCGACAGGCTGGTGGCCGATTTCAAAGATCACGCCCAGCGCCTGGCCGTGAGCGCTTTCGCCGACGTGGAGGGCGGCTTCGACGTGGTCGTCAACGCCACCTCGGCCAGCCTGGCGGCCGACGTGCCGCCGGTGCCTTCCCCGGTATTCGGCCCCGGCGTGCTGGCTTTGGATATGATGTACGGAAATAAACCAACCGTCTTCATGGAATTCGCAGCGAGCCGTGGCGCCAGCGTGCGCGACGGGCTGGGCATGCTGGTCGAGCAGGCGGCCGAGGCCTTCCTGCTGTGGCGCGGCGTGCGGCCCGGCACCGATGAGGTCCTGGCGTCGATGCGTCAACCGATGCAACAATAATCAGGCATGGCTAAATCGCGCAAGGCCGCGCCGACCGGGCGCCGCTGGATCAAGTGGATCTTCCTGGGCCCGCTGCTGCTGGTGCTGCTGGTCCAGCTGTATTTCTTCGCCATGGTGTGCTGGTATTCCCAGTTCAATCCCGGCTCGACCAGCTTCATGCGCGAGCAGCTGTCCCAGCTGCGCGAAAAGAATCCGAACGCGACGCTCAAGCACCAGTGGGTGCCGTACGCGCGCATTTCGCGCCACCTGAAGCGCGCCGTGGTGGCGTCGGAAGACGCCAATTTCAGCGTGCACAATGGCGTGGACTGGGAAGGGATCGAGCGCGCCTACGAGCGCAACAACCGGCGCAGCAAGGTGGTCGGCGGCGGCTCGACGATCACCCAGCAACTGGCCAAGAACCTATTCCTGTCCGGCTCGCGCAGCTATCTGCGCAAGGGCCAGGAACTGGTGATCGCCTTCATGCTCGAGACGGTGATGAGCAAGGAGCGCATCCTCGAGCTCTACCTGAACGTGGTCGAATATGGCCGTGGCGTGTTCGGCGCGGAAGCAGCGGCGCGCCACTACTACAAGACCTCGGCCGCCAGCCTGAGCCAGGCCCAGGCGGCCCGGCTGGCGGTGATGCTGCCCAATCCGCGCTACTACGACAAGCACGGCACGACCAACTACCTGCAGCGCCGCACCAACGCGATCATGCGCCAGATGCGGTTCGCCGACGTGCCTTGATCCGATCGCTCGGGCCTGAAGGCGAACGATCGTCCGCTAATTAGGCGTTCGGGGCGAAATTGTCGGTACGGGGTTGGCCCCTTGCGGGACGAACGGTTACACTTGCGCTACTTTCCGACCCGGCAAGAAATCGCGAACGAGACCTGAGCGCATGATCAACGTATTTGTCCTACAGAATGGCCGCCTGAACCAGGCAACGATCGCTTCCCGGGAAGACCTGGAGAACGTCGCGCCGGTCTGGGTCGACCTGACCGACCCAAGCGAGGAAGAGCGCACCTGGGTCAAGTCCAAGTATGGCGTAACCCTGCCGGGCGAGGACGAGGTCCAGGACATCGAGGCTTCGGCGCGCTACTACGAAGCCGAAAACGGCGACCTGCACCTGCGCACCGATTTCCTGCTCGAGGAAGAAGACGGCCCGTCGCGGGTGATCACGGTGGCCTTCATCCTGTCCGGCAAAATCCTGTTCTCGGTCCACAACGACGACTTGCCCGTGTTCCGCCTGGTGCGCATGCGCGCCCGTTCGCGGCCCGGCTCGATCGAAGACTATATGGACGTGCTGCTCGACCTGTACGCGACCGATGCCGAGTATTCGGCCGACGCGCTCGAAGGCATCTACGAAAGCCTCGAAGAAGTCTCGACCCGCGTGCTGCAGAAGGAATTCACCGACCAGGACGCGGCCGCCGCGCTGAACGCCATCGCGCACGAGGAAGACTTGAACGGCCGCATCCGCCGCAACATGATGGATACCCGGCGCGCGGTCAGCTTCCTGATGCGCGGCCGCTTGCTCAACTCGGACCAGTTCGAGGAAGCGCGCCAGATCCTGCGCGACATCGAGTCGCTGGATGGCCACACGTCGTTCCTGTTCGACAAGGTGAACTTCCTGATGGACGCCACCGTCGGCTTCATCAACATCAACCAGAACAAGATCATCAAGATCTTCTCGGTGGCCTCGGTCGCCTTCCTGCCGCCGACCCTGATCGCCAGCGTGTATGGCATGAACTTCACGGTGTTTCCGGAGCTGCAATGGCGTTTCGGCTACCCGTTCGCGGTGGCGCTGATGATCGGCTGCGGCGTGGCGCCGCTATGGTATTTCCGCCGGCGCGGGTGGCTGAAATAAACCATGCCGCAAATGAAAGGATAGTCCATGAGTGACAAAGGAAACACCGCAACTGCAGAGCTGGCATTCGAGCTTGGCAAGGTAACGCGGCGTGCGGTCGATGACGCCAGCGGCAAGATCGATCCGATCGCGCTGACGAGGATGGCGAACCGCTTGCTCGAAGCGGGGCATGAGAAGGTTGCCAGCGATTTGCTCATGGTGTTTGTCGCCGGCTTTGAAGAGGGCGACCCTCCCGAGCGACGCGCCGATCCCGAAAACCGCTAGCCGGCGGACGATGACGCCTCAGTTCAAGGCCAGACCGGCTGGCGGCCCGGGCGAAGCGCCCGGGCAAGGGAACCACGTGCGTAAGCGGGCACTGGATTGAGCAGGACGGCATTGCGCCGTCCCCGTTCCTCAGCCGATCCGCTTGAACACGCGCCGCGCCGCCTCGATCGTCTCGTCGATCACGGCGTCGTCGTGCTGGATCGACACGAAGCCCGCCTCGAACATGGCCGGCGCAAAATACACGCCTTCTTCGAGCATGCCGTGGAAGAAGCGGTTGAAGCGCTCCTTGTCGCCCGCCATCATCTCGCTGTAGCTGCCCGGGATGTCCTTCGAGAAGTACATGCCGAACATGCCGCCGACCGAGTCACCGCAAAAATCGATGCCGGCTTCCTGCGCGGCCGCGGTCAGTCCCGTCACCAGGCGGTCGGCGGTCGCCGTCAGCTTCTCATAAAAACCTTCTTCCTGGATCAGCTTGAGGGTAGTCATGCCGGCCGCCACCGCGACAGGATTGCCCGACAGGGTCCCGGCCTGGTACACCGGGCCGATCGGCGCCATTTTCTGCATCAGGTCAAGACGGCCGCCGAAGGCCGCCACCGGCATGCCGCCGCCGATCACCTTGCCCAGCGCGGTCAGGTCGGGCGTGATGCCGTACATGCCCTGGGCGCCTTCGAGGCCCACGCGAAAGCCGCACATCACCTCGTCGAAGATCAGCACCGCGCCGTGTTCGGTGCACAGCTCGCGCATGCGGCCCAGGAATTCCGGCGTGGCGCGGATCAGGTTCATATTGCCGGCCACCGGTTCCACGATCACGCAGGCGATGGTGTCGCCCATCGAGGCGAAGGCGTCTTCCAGCTGCGGGACGTTGTTGTAGTCGAGCACCAGCGTGTGCTTGACGAAGTCTTCCGGCACGCCGGCCGAGGTCGGATTGCCGAAGGTGAGCAGGCCGCTGCCGGCCTTGACCAGCAGCGAATCGGCGTGGCCGTGGTAGCAGCCCTCGAACTTGACGATCTTGTCGCGGCCGGTGGCGCCGCGCGCCAGGCGCAGCGCGCTCATGGTCGCCTCGGTGCCCGACGAGACCAGCCGAACCTGCTCGATCGACGGCAGCAGGCGGCAGATTTCCTCGGCGATCTCGATCTCGCCCTCGGTCGGCGCGCCGAACGACAGGCCATTCTCGGCCGCCGCCTGCACCGCCTTCACCACCTCGGGCCTGGCGTGGCCGAGGATGGCCGGACCCCAGGAACCGATGTAGTCGATGTAGCGCTTGCCGTCGGCGTCCCAGAAATACGGGCCCTTGGCGCGCTCGATGAAGCGCGGCGTGCCGCCCACCGAGCGGAAGGCGCGCACCGGCGAGTTGACGCCGCCCGGGGTCGATTGCTGGGCGCGGGCGAACAGGGTGTCGTTGCGCGAGGTGGATTGTTCAGTGGTCATGATCGATGCTTCGTGATGGAAAAGAACCCGTCCGCGCGAGGCGACTAGGGACGGAAGAATTTACTGGGAATGAACTTGCCCATGCCGAAGCGCTGCGCATGCTCGAGCGCGCCGTTCGTGTATTCCTGGGCCAGCGCCAGCGCCTGCGGCGCGTCCATGCCGCGCGCCATGCAGGCGGTGAAGGCGGCCGAATAGGTGTTGCCGGCGCCCAGGAAGGGGCCGGGCAGGTGCTGCCACTCGACCCGCGCGACTTCGCCGCTGGCGTCGTACAGGCGGTTCGAGCAGGTGCCAAGTTCGTCGCGACTGCCGGTGACCAGCACATATTGCAGGCCGCTGGAGACGAGTTCGGCCACGTCTTCCTCGAGCGCGCCATGTTCGCCGTCGGCGCCGTCGCGCCACAATTCGGCCATGCGGCCCAGTTCGGGCTGGGACAGGATCAGGGCGGTGGCCTGCGGCGCCAGGATCGAGCGCAGCGCCGACAGCATTTCTTCGTCGCCCAGGCCGGCGTCGGGCAGGGCCGACAGGAAGGGATCGAGGATCAGCGGCGCGTCCGGATAGTCGGACACGATCTCGGCGATCGCGGCCAGGTGCAGGGCCGAACCGACGGCGCCCACCTTGAAGGCGGCGATCGGCATGTCTTCCAGCAGGGTACGCGCCTGCTCGGCCATCCAGTCACTGTCGAGCTCGTACATATTCTCGATGCGCGCGCTGTCCGAGACGAGCAGGCCGGCGATGGCCGACAGGCCATGGCATCCGAGGGCCGAGAAGGCGGCGCAATCCGCCTGCACGCCGAGGGCGCCGACGGGATCGCAGACGCCGAAGCTCAGGATGAGGGGGAACGTTTGGTTTTGCACGTCGGGTAGATTAAGATGCCGGATTCCGATTCCACATTTTACTAGATACAAGGACCAATACTGTGAGTACCGAATCCACCGCGCCTTTCCAGACCTGGATGTGCCTGATTTGTGGCTGGGTCTACGACGAGGAAGTCGGTGCACCCGACGATGGCATCGCCCCCGGCACACGCTGGGCCGACGTTCCGATGAACTGGACATGCCCGGAATGCGGCGCGCGCAAGGACGATTTCGAGATGACGGCGATATAAAAAAGTCAGCAACGTGATCAGCTTGATAATGGCATCTCGTCTATAGGCGCGGTGCCATCTTCCAGGCTAGTTGACTCGTTGCAACACTTTGCCCACAAGAAAGATTCCCTGTGCTATCGTGACGCTTCAAGCCGAAGTGAAACGACAATGACGACCTCGCCGCAATCCACGGCCCTGACCATCATGGTAATCGACGATAGCAGCACGATCCGCCGCTCCGCCGAGATTTTCCTGAACCAGGCCGGTTACCAGGTGGTGCTGGCCGACGACGGCTTCGACGCCCTGGCCAAGATCAACGACCATCATCCGGCGCTGGTGTTTTGCGACATTTTGATGCCGCGCCTGGACGGTTACCAGACTTGCGCCCTGATCAAGAAGAGTGCGCGCTTTCGCGCGACGCCCGTGCTGATGCTGTCGTCCAAGGACGGCCTGTTCGACCGTGCGCGCGGCGCGATGGTCGGCGCCAGCGCCTATCTCACCAAACCCTTTACCAAAGACAGTCTGCTGGCGGCCGTGCGCGAACACGCAGCGCCGCAGGACTGACATCATTACCGAGCCGGAGCCGTAAGTGGCCATCAACAAGATCCTCATCGTCGACGATTCCCCGACCGAACGCCTGTACCTGACCGACATCCTGGTAAAGAACGGCTTTGCCGTCAGCACCGCCGTGAATGGCGACGAAGCCATCGAGCGCATCCGCGCCGAACGGCCCGAACTGATCCTCATGGACGTGGTCATGCCGGGCGCCAATGGCTTCCAGGTGACGCGCGCCATCGCGCGCGACCCGGAACTGGCGGGGCTGCCGGTCATCATCTGCAGCAGCAAGAACCAGGAAACCGACCGCATCTGGGGCATGCGCCAGGGCGCCAGGGACTATCTGGTCAAGCCGGTCGATCCGGAGCGCCTGCTGGCCAGCATCGCGGCCCTGGCCAGCGCCGGTGGCGTGAGCGCATGACTTCGGCGGCGGGCGGCGACAGCGACAGCGAACAGGGCGGCCGGCGCGATCCCGCGGCCCGGCGCACCCGCCTGCGTCTCTACCAGGAGCAGCTGCTCGAAAAGATGCAGGCCGCCAAAACGGGCGCCGGCGCCAGTTCCGGCCAGCTGGGCCTGTCGATCGGCGCCACGCGCTACCTGGTCGACCTGCTCGAGGTCGGCGAAATCGTCGCCCCCGTCCCGCTGACCGCCGTCCCGCTGACCCAGCCCTGGTACCTCGGCCTGGCCAATGTGCGCGGCAGCCTGCTGGGCGTGATCGACCTGGCGCGCTACCTGGGCGAGGACACGCCGGCCGACAGCGCCGCGACGCCGCGCCTGGCGGTGTTCGCAGCGCATCTCGGCGTCAACTGCGCCTTGCTGGCGTCGAACGTGCATGGCCTGCGCCAGGCAAGCGCGATGCAGCGCGCGGGCGACGCCCTGCGCGACGCCGACGGCAACACGTGGACGCCGCTGTCGCTGGCGGCGCTGGTGCGGGAACAGCGCTTCCTGCAAGTGGCCCGCTAGTTCATACAACCATACTTATAGCAGCAACAGGGAGCCGCAATGGGATTCGCTTCGAAACTGACCACGAACTTCTTCGCGAAGGGCGACGCCGCCCTTGCGCCGGCGCCGGCCGGCGAGTCTGCACTGGAATCCCATCCCGACGTGGGCGGCTCGGCCACCGCGGCCGCGCGCCGCCTCGGGGGTTTTCGCAGCCGCAGCGCCAACGAGGCGCTGGCGGCGGACAGCGGCCAGGACTTGCGCGCGACCCCGTTCGGCGCGCAGTTCCAGCCGGGCCGCCTGAACCTGCTGCTCGGCGCCTTCGTCGGCGGCGTGCTGCTGACCATGCTGGCGGCCTGGCAGAACTCGGCCTACGACGCCCGCCTGGCCGGCCAGAGCCAGGTGACCGGCGACGCCGTGATGCACTCGCAGCGTTTCGCCAAGGCGGCCCCGATCGCCCTGCGCGGTGACGCCGCCGCCTTCGCCCAGCTCGAAGACAGCCGCACCCAGCTCGGCCGCGAACTGGATCTGCTGGCGCGTGGCGGCCAGTCGCCGACCGGCCGCATCCCGGCCGCCAGCGGCCAGCGCGCCACCGACCTGCAAAAGGCGATCGTGCTGTGGAACGCGTCGTCCAAGGCCGCCGCCAGCATCCTCTCCAACAAGCGCAACCTGCTGGCCTTCGGCGTCAGCCTGCGCCAGTACGAAGAGGTGGGTCCGGAACTGACCGCGATCGCCGAGCGCCTGCAGCGCGACGAATCGACCGACGCCCGGCGCCAGGTGGCGGCGCTGAGCATGCAGTCGCTGGCCCAGCGCCTGTCGGCCGGCACCCAGACCTTCACCACGCCGGGTTCGGCCCAGAACGCGGTAACCTACATCATGGGCGACATCGCCTCGCTCAATGCGATCATCGACGGCCTGCTCGACGGCGGCGGCAAGCTGGGCCTGGCGCCACTGACCGATCTCGAGCAGCGCCTGCGCCTGGCGCGCATCCGCGACAGCTTCCAGGAATACGTCGCCACCATTACCCCGCTCTTGGGCAACCTGACCAACTACGCCAGCGCGCGCGCCGCCGAGCGCGTGATCTCGCGCGACAGCGAACAGCTGCGCGTCATGCTGGCCGGGCTGCACCAGAACTACCAGCGCGACCAGGCCGGCACCAGCGGCTGGTTCTGGCTGGCCGTCTGCGCCGCCCTGTTCACGCTGGTGGCGGCGCTGGGCATCTCGCGCGCCATGCTGGGCGACGCCGCCGAACGCGCGCGCAGCGCCGAGGAACGCCGCCGCGAAGCGGAAGCCATGCGCCAGCTGGCCCAGGCCAAGGAAGAAGAAGCCAAGGCCACCAATGAACAGAACCAGACCGCGATCCTGCGCCTGATGAACGAGCTGCAAGAAGTGGCGGACGGCGACCTGACCGTGCAGGCCACGGTGTCGGAAGACATCACCGGCGCGATCGCCGACTCGGTCAACTACACGGTCGAGGAACTGCGCGAGCTGGTGGTGCGCGTCATCAAGACCTCGGAGCAGGTGGCGCGCGCCTCGAACGGCGCACAGACCGTGTCGACCGAGTTGCTGGGCGCCGCCGAGCAGCAGTCGCGCGAGATCCAGGACGCGTCGAGCACGACCTTGCGCCTGGCCGGCCTGATCACCGACGTGTCGCGCTCGGCCCTCGAATCGGCCGACGTGGCGCGCCAGTCGGTGGCGGCGGCGGAGCAGGGCGCGACCGCGGTGCAGAACGCGATTCGCGGCATGCAGGAAATCCGCGAGCAGATCCAGGAAACCTCGAAGCGCATCAAGCGCCTGGGCGAATCGTCGCAGGAGATCGGCGAGATCACCGAGCTGATCTCGGACATTACCGAGCAGACCAACGTGCTGGCGCTGAACGCCGCGATCCAGGCCGCGTCGGCCGGCGAGGCCGGCCGCGGCTTCTCGGTGGTGGCCGAAGAGGTGCAGCGCCTGGCGGAACGCTCGGGCGACGCGGCCAAGCAGATCGGCGCGCTGGTGCGCACCATCCAGGCCGACACCCACGACGCGGTGGCGGCCATGGAAAAATCGACCCAGGGCGTGGTCGAGGGCGCGCGCCTGTCGGACGCCGCCGGCGCCGCGCTGTCGGACATCTCGCGCGTGTCGAACCGCCTGGGTGAGCTGATCAGCGACATGTCGACGGCGACCGAGCGCCAGGCCACCAAGGCCACCGGCGTGGCCGACAAGATGCAACAGATCCTGTCGGTGACCGAGCATACCCAGCAGGGCACCCGCCAGACCGCGCAATCGATTCATGAACTGGCCAGCCTGGCCCAGGAGCTCAAGGATTCGGTGTCGCGCTTCCGCGTGGTATCCTGAGCGGCCCATGGTTATCCCGAGCCCGACCTTGACCGCGCCCCTGAGCCGCACCAGCTTCGATACCGGCCCGCTGTCCTGGGTCATCGGCGAGATCCGCGACGCCCTGGCGCGCGCGTCCACTTCCCTGCGCGAGGCCGCCGAGCGCGCTCCCGAGGCCCAGCCGACCCTGCTGCTGCACGCCAAGACCCACCTGCACCAGGCGCACGGCGCCCTGCAGATGGTCGACGTCGAGAGCGTCGGGGTGTACACCGGCGCGGCCGAGGCGGTGCTCGACCGGTTCAAGGACCGGCAGCTGCCATGCACCCCGGATAGCGTGCAGGTGGTGCTGGACGCCTTCGTCGCCCTGGGCGAATACCTCGACGAACTCCTGGCCGGCATGCCGCAGCAGCCGGCGCGCCTGTTCCCGTATTACCGCGACATGGTCGAGCGCCAGGGCGAGCGCAAGGTCCACCCGTCCGACCTGCTGCCGCTCGACCTGTCATCGCTGCCCGCGCTGCCCGCCCCAGAAGGCGCGGGCGGGGCCGATATCGCGGCCTGCCGCGGCCGTTTCGAAAAAGCGCTGCTGCCCTACCTGAAGGCCGGGGATGACGCCGGTCGCCAGATCCACGCCGCCGACCTGGCGGCCGCCATCGCGCCGATCGGCGCCACGCAGACAGACGCGCGCGCGCGCGTGTTCTGGCAGGCGATGCACGCCTTCGCCACCGTGGTGGCCGATGGCCAGGTCGAGAGCGACCTCTACATCAAGCAGCTGTTCGGTCAGGTCAACCTGCAGTTGCGGCGCCTGGCCAAGGGCGAACAGGATGCGCCCGAGGCCATGCTGCGCGACGCGCTGTTCTTCATCGCCGCCGCGCGCGCGCCGGGACCCGAGGCGCGTGCCTTGCGCGAGGCCCTGGACCTGGACGGCGCCGTGCCGCCCGACTATGCCGAGCGCCGCTACGGCAAGCTCGACCGCCACGCCCTGCAAGAGGCGCGCGAAGCGCTGGCGCGCACCAAGTCGGACTGGGACCGCATCGCCGGCGAAGACACGCCAAATGCCGAGGTCGAGCACGATTTCAACGACGCGCTGGCGCGCCTGGCGGGCGCCAGCGAAAAGCTGGGCGCCCCCGCGCTGGCCCAGCTGCTGCGCGAACTGGGCCGCGCGGCCAGCGACTCGGTGCAGTCGGGCCGCGACGACCAGTTCGGGCTCGAGATGGCGGCCGCCATGCTGTTCGTCGAGAACGGCCTGGACCAGTTGCGCCAATTGCCCGAGGATTTCGCGGAGAACGCCGAAGCCGTCGGCGCGCGCCTGCTGGCGCTGGCCGCCGGCGAAACCCCGCCCGACGCCCCGCACTGGCAGGGCGAACTGGCGCGCCAGATCCAGCAGGGCCAGACCGTGGCCGTGCTGGCGAACGAGGTCAAGACGGGACTGCGCCAGATCGAGAAGCTGCTCGACGATTATTACGACGACCCGTCGAAGCGCCAGGTGCTCGACCAGGCGGCGCCGATCCTGCACCAGTTGCAGGGGGCGTTCGCCATCCTCGACCAGGACCAGGCAGTGCTGGCCGTCGACCATGTCGAGCAGGCGGTGCGCGCGCTGTCCTCCAGCGCGGCCGACGTGACCAGCCAGCACGCTGCGCTGCACAATATCGCCCAGAACATCGGCGCGCTCGGCTTCTTCGCCGACCTGCTGGCCCAGGACAGCGAGGCCGCGCGCGGCCGCTTCACGTTCGACGCCGACAAGCGCCTGCTGCGCGAGCTGCCGTTCGAGTTCGTCGAGGCCAGGGCGCAAGCCCCGGTCGAGGTCGAGACCGATGAGGCTCCCGTGGCGCACGAAGCCGACGGCGCCGATGCCGAACTGCTCGGGATCTTCATCGCCGAAGCGCAGGAAGTGCTGGCCTTCGTGGTCGAGACCCTGCCGCGCGCGGCCGACGAGCCGGGCAACCAGGAAACCTTGACGCTGCTGCGCCGCAGCTTCCACACGCTCAAGGGCAGCAGCCGCATGGTGGACCTGGATGCCTTCGGCGCCACCGCCGCCGCCATCGAACGCGTGATGAATGTCTGGCTGGCCGACGGCCGCTCGGCCACCGCCGACCTGCTGGCGCTGCTGGCCCACGCCTATGCCGAACTGGATGCCTGGGTGGCCGAACTGGCCGCCGGGCGTACGCCTGACCGCGATGGCGCGGCGCTGGTCGAGGCCGCCGCGCGGGTGCAGGAGGGCGGGCCGTTCGAGCCGCCCGCGGATGACGTTCAGGCGTCCGAACCGCTGGTGCTGGACGACATCATCGAAGCGCCGGCGCTCGCTGACATCCCGCTGCTCGACGAGCCGCTGGGCATGGACGATGGCGTCAGGCGCGTTGGCGACCTGGCCATCCCGCAGGCGCTGCACGACGTCTACCTGGGCGAAACCGAGGCGCTGTGCGCCAACCTGGAGCAGGCCTTCGGCGCGTTGCGCCGCGGCCTCGATGGCGGATCGGTGCAGGATGCGGTGACGGCCGCGCACACGCTGTCCGGCACCTCGGCCACGGTCGGCTATAGCGCCTTGCGCGACCTCGCGCATGCGCTGGAGACGACGCTCGAGAAGCTGGCGGCGCCCGGCACGGAGCTCGAAGACGGCCAGGTCGACCTGTTCGACGCGACCCTGTCGCGCATGCGCACGATGCTGCAGGTGTTCACCCTGGGAGAGCTGGCCCCGAACCAGCCCGACCTGGTCGACCAACTGGCGGCGCTGCGCGAGCGCCTGGCCAGCCAGCAGGCGGCGGCCTTGTATGGCGAGGCCGCCCCGGCGCTGGCCAGACAGCTCGACGCGCTGTTTACGGCGGCCTACGAGCAGCTGTTGGCCGACCCGCCCGCGTTCGAGGCGCCCCCGGCGTCCGTGCGCGAGCAGAACAGGGCGGTGACGGACGAGGTCGACGACCTGTTCGACTCCTTCGTCGACGACGCGTTTGCCGCGCCGGAACTGGACCAGGCTGTTCCCCAGCCCGACCTGCCGCTGCCAAACCCCGGGTTCGTGGCCGTGACGCCGGATGAAGCGGTGCTGGCGCAAGCGCAGCCCGAGCCGGAACCGGAGTACAAGGCCGGACCCGAGCCCGAGCCCGAGCCCGAGCCCGAGCTGGTAGGCGCCAGCTATGCCGACGAAATCGACCAGGACCTGCTGCCGGTGTTCCTGGAAGAAGCGGCCGACCTGCTGCCGCGTATCGGCCATGACCTGCGCCAGTGGCAGCAGGAGCCATCCAATACCGCGATCGCGCAGGGCATGCAGCGCGACTTGCATACGGTCAAGGGCAGCGCGCGCATGGCCGGTGCGATGCGTCTGGGCCAGCACGCGCACGAACTGGAAACGCAGATCGAGAACATGGTCCATGCCGGGACCTCGACCTTGCCGGCCACCGCGTTCGACGAGCTGCTGGCCAACTACGACGCGGCGCTGCTGCTGTTCGAACAGTTGCAGCAGCGCGCCGCAGGCGCGCCGCACACCACGGCGCAGGCCGAGGCGGCACCGGCGCCGGCCGAGCCGGCCCGTTCGCCGCTGGTGCGGGTGCGCGCCGATATCCTCGACCGCGTGGTGAACCAGGCGGGCGAAGTATCGATCACGCGCTCGCGCCTGGAAAACCAGATGGGCGCGCTCAAGGGCTCGCTGGGCGACTTCTCGGACAATGTGTCGCGCCTGCGGCGCCAGTTGCGCGAAATCGAGATGCAGGCCGAGTCGCAGATTGCGTCACGCCTGTCGATCTCGGGCGAGCGCGAATTCGACCCGCTCGAATTCGACCGCTTCACGCGCCTGCAGGAACTGACGCGCATGCTGGCCGAGAGCGTCGACGACGTCGCCTCGTTCCAGGAAAGCCTGGCGCGTGCGGTCGACGGCGCCAACGACGAACTGGCGAGCCAGGCGCGCATGACGCGCGACCTGCAGCGCGACCTGATGCGGGTGCGGATGGTGCCGTTCGCCAGCTTGTCGGAACGCCTGTTCCGCGTCGCGCGCCAGACCGCGAAGGAAACCGACAAGCGCGTCAACCTCGACATCCGCGGCGGCGCCGTGGAAATCGATCGCGGCGTGCTGGAGCAGATGGCGGCGCCATTCGAGCACCTGCTGCGGAATGCGATCGTGCACGGCATCGAGCCGCGCGCGGCGCGCCAGGACGCGGGCAAGGCGGAAACCGGTGAATTGCTGGTGCAGGTCAGCCAGCATGGCAACGAAGTCATGATCGTGTTCGGCGATGACGGGGCCGGCCTGGACCTGGAACGCATCCGTGCCAAGGCCGTGGCGAGTGGCCTGCTGGCCGAAGGCGAGGAGGCGTCCGACCAGGACGTGGCCGAGCTGATCTTCGAGCCGGGCTTCTCGACCGCCGACACGCTGACCGAACTGGCCGGCCGCGGCGTCGGCATGGACGTGGTGCGCTCCGAAGCCCGGGCGCTCGGTGGCCGGGTGGCGATCGTGTCCGAGCCGGGGCAGGGCGCCCGCTTCACCATTACCCTGCCGCTGACCCTCGCGGTCGCGCAAGTCGTGCTGGTGACGGCGGGCGGGCGCACCCATGCGGTGCCGTCGACGCTGGTGGAACGGGTAGAGCAGGTGCGCGCGCTGGATCTGGCGGCGGCGATCGACGCCGGCGGCATCGTGCTGGGCGGCGAGGCGCTGGCGTTGCACGCCTTGCCTGGCCTCTTGGGCGAGGACGAGCAGGAGCGGCCGGCGACCCAGCGCTCGACGCCGGTGTTGGTGCTGAACGGGCCCAGCCTGCGCATCGCGCTGCGCGTGGACGAGGTGCTCGGCAACCGCGAGGTGGTGGTCAAGAATATCGGTCCGCAGCTGGCGCGGGTGCCGGGCATTGCCGGTGCGACGGTGCTGGGTTCGGGCGAGATCGTGCTGATCCTCGATCCGCTGGCATTGGCGCAGCAGCCCGAGGCGGCGGTGCCCCTGAAGAAAGAGGTGGCGCGCCAGGTCCGGCGGCCGACCGTGATGGTGGTCGACGATTCGCTCACGGTGCGCCGCGTGACCCAGCGCCTGCTGGAGCGCGAGGGTTATCGCGTGCAGCTGGCCAAGGATGGCGTCGAGGCGCTGGACCTGGTCAAGCGGGGCGCGCCCGACCTGATGCTGGTCGATATCGAGATGCCACGCATGGATGGCTTCGACCTGACGCGCCATGTGCGCGGCAATGAGGCGACCAGGGATATTCCGATCATCATGATCACGTCGCGTACGGCCGACAAGCACCGCAATGTGGCCATGGGGCTGGGGGTGAATGCCTACTACGGCAAGCCTTATCAGGAGCCGGTGCTGCTGGCGGCGATTGCCGGGCTGCTGAATCGCGAGGTGGCGTGACGGGGTGGCCGGGCCTTAATCGTCCCCGGCATTCCCGTCGGCCGCCACCGTTTTCCTGACCACCGCGAACCGCTCCAGCGTGCGCTTGCGCGCCATGTCATGGTCCACGACCGGCGCCGGATAATCCCGCCCCAGCACCACGCCGCGCTCGGCCAGCGCCTCGGCTTTCACCAGCCATGGCGCGTGAATCTGCTTGCCGTCGAGCCTACCCAGTTGCGGCAGATAACGCCGGATGAACTCCCCACGCGCATCGAAGCGCGTCGACTGCGTCACCGGATTGAAAATCCTGAACCACGGCTGCGCATCGCAGCCGGTCGACGCCGCCCATTGCCAGCCGCCGTTGTTCGAGGCCATGTCGTAGTCGTTCAGCTTCAACGCGAAATAGCGCTCGCCGCGGCGCCAGTCGACGCCGAGGTCCTTGGTCAGGAAACTGGCTGTCACCATGCGCAGCCGGTTGTGCATGAAACCCGTCGTATTGAGCTGCACCATCGCCGCGTCGACCAGCGGATACCCGGTGCGGCCTTCGCACCAGGTCGCGAACAACGCATCCGCATCGACATCGTCATCCCACTGCACCGCATCGAAGGCCGGCTTGAACGAACGCTCGACCACGTGCGGATTCTGCGCCAGCACCATCGCATAGAAATCGCGCCAGACCAGTTCGGACAGCCATACCGATGCGCCATTGCCGCCGGCGCCCGACTGCATCAGCTGCTGCGCCGTGCGCACCAGGTGGCGGATCGAAGTAGTGCCGAAGCGCAGGTGCGTCGACAGGCGCGATGTGCCATCCTCGGCCGGAAAATCGCGCGCGCGGCCATAGTCGGCGATGTCGGCCACGAAGGCCTCGAACAATCCTTCGGCCCCTTCCATGCCAGCCGGCAATGGCGGTTCACCCGAATCGAAGCCGATGTCTTCCAGCGCCGGCAAGGCGGAGCGCGAAGAAGGCGCCGCAAACGCATGCGCGTACGCGTCGACCGGATACGCCGCGAGCGTATCGGGCCGCGCCGCCAGCCGCTTGAGCCAGGCATTCTTGTAGGGCGTAAACACCGAGAACGGCTGGCCCGAGAGCGTCAGCACTTCACCTTTTTCGAAGATGACCTGGTCCTTGTACGAACGAAAGACGCGCCCTTGTGCGGCAAGCTGCTCGGCCACCTCGGCGTCGCGCGCGATCGCCAGCGGTTCATAGTCGCTACAGGCATGCACCGTATCGACTTCCAGCGCTTTCGCCAATGCAAGGATTTCGTCCCGGGCGCTGCCGTGGCGCACGATGAGGTAGCCTCCTAAACGACGCAGCTCCGCATCCAGGCTGGCCAGGCTCGCGTGGATGAAACGCAGGCGGCGGTCATCGCGCGGCAACCCGTCGAGGATGCCGGTGTCATACACGAAAACGCAGTACACCTGTTGCGACGAACGCAGGGCATGGTGCAGGGCGGCATGGTCGAAAGCGCGCAGATCGCGGCGGAACCAGACTAAAGAATTGCTCAAATTCATCACATGTGCAGGGTCAAGGCGGGAACAGATTTTACTGCCCAGCATCGGGCCGTGGTATCGATGTCGCGATGGTTCCGAGGGTCCCTGGACCAAATAGGTGTAAACTAGGGAAAAGCGTAACGTTGTGCTGCAGAACCTCGGCAGTCGTTCATCGAAGTGTTAACGCGAGAGTGCGCCTTTTGAGAGTATCCGTATGAAAAAGACCAAAGTTGGCAAAACTCTACCGATGCCGGGCATGCCCCGGGAGCAGGACGAACCCCTCGCCAAGGCCGGCCCGGCAGCATCCGGACTGAACCTGGCGAATCACTTCCTGATCGCCATGCCATCGATCCAGGACCCGATCTTCGGCGGCACTGTCGTCTATGTCTGCGAGCACAACGACAAGGGCGTGCTGGGCGTGGTCATCAACAAACCGACCGACATGACAATGGAAACGCTGTTCGACCGCGTCGACCTGAAGCTAGCCGAAGGCCTGCGCGCGACCGTGGTCGATGAACCGATCATGTTCGGCGGCCCGGTGCAGGACGACCGCGGCTTCGTGCTGCATTCGCCGGGCGGTCGCTATTCATCCTCGCTCTCCGTCACCGACGACGTCGCCTTCACGACGTCGATCGATGTGCTCGAAGCTGTCGCCAGCGGCGGCGGTCCGGCGCGCATGCTGGTCTCGATCGGCTACGCCGGCTGGAGCCCCGGCCAGCTCGAAGAAGAAATCTCGCGCAACGGCTGGCTGACGGTGGGCGCCGACGCGCGCGTGCTGTTCGAACTGCCGATCGAAGAGCGCTACAACGCCGCCATCAAACTGCTGGGTATCGACCCCTTCATGCTCGCCACTGAAGCCGGACATGCGTAAATCGCCGTACTTGCATGGTTGATATCGTTTTCGGCTTCGACTTCGGCGTCAAGCGGATCGGCATCGCCATGGGCAATACCCTGACCGGGCAGGCACAGCCGCTGCGCGTCATTTCCGCCATCGACAACGCCACCCGCTTCAAGATCATCGGCGAACTGATCGCCGAGTGGTCGCCGGCGCGCCTGGTGGTCGGCGAGCCGCGCCATCGCGACGGCGCCGAGCACGACATGACCCTGCGCAGCCGCCGCTTCGCCAACCAATTGCATGGCCGCTTCAACCTGCCGGTGGACATGGTCGACGAACGCTATTCCTCGGCCGTGATCGCCTCGAAGCGTGGCCAGGTCATCGACGACAAGGCGGCCGCCATTATTTTGCAACAATACTTTGACGCATTTTCCCCACCTAATGCCAACAACTAACCTCAACCTCGACGCGGAGGCGCTGTACCGCGAGTTGCTGGGCCAGGTCCGCGCGGGCCTGGACGGCGTCCAGGATGCCGCCATCGTCGGCATCCATTCCGGCGGCGCCTGGCTGGCCGAACGGCTCGCGCGCGACCTCGACCTGACCGCCCGCCTGGGCTCGATCGATGTGTCGTTCTACCGCGACGACTATGCGCGCAAGGGCCTGCACCCTGACGTGAAGCCGACCCATATCCGCTTCGCGGTCGATGGCGCGACCATCGTGCTGGTCGACGACGTGCTGCAAACGGGCCGTACCACGCGCGCCGCGATCAACGTGCTGTTCGACTACGGTCGGCCGGCCTGCATCAAACTGGCCGCGCTGGCCGACCGCGGCGGGCGCGAACTGCCGGTGGCGGCAGATTTTGTCGGCGTCCGCACCTCGCTCGAGGCAAACCAGTCGCTGTGCCTGCAGCGCGATGAAACAGGCCAACTCTCGCTGACCATCGAAGAAGACAATGCCGATCCTGCTTAACAACCCGCAACTGAACAAGAACGGCGAGCTGCAGCACCTGCTCACCATCGAGGGACTCAAGAAGTCGCACATCGACCACATCCTCGACACCGCATCGAGCTTCGTCGGCATCTCCGACCGCGAAGTGAAGAAAGTCCCGCTCATGCGCGGCAAGAGCGTGTTCAACCTGTTCTTCGAAAACTCGACGCGCACCCGCACCACCTTCGAGATCGCCTCGAAGCGCCTGTCGGCCGACGTCATCAACCTGAATATCCAGGCTTCGTCGACCACCAAGGGCGAATCGCTGCTCGACACGATCGACAACCTGGCCGCGATGCATGCCGACATGTTCGTGGTGCGCCACTCGCAGTCGGGCGCGCCGTACATGATCGCCCAGCACCTGAACCGCACCCGCTCGGACGTGCACGTCGTGAACGCCGGCGATGGCCGCCACGCCCACCCGACCCAGGGCCTGCTGGACATGTACACGATCCGGCACTACAAGAAAGACTTCACGAACCTGCGCGTGGCCATCGTCGGCGACATCCTGCACAGCCGCGTGGCGCGTTCGGACATCCACGCCCTGACCACGCTGGGCGTGCCCGAAGTGCGCGCCATCGGTCCGCACACGCTGCTGCCGGGCGGTCTGGAACAGATGGGCGTGCGCACCTTCACCAACATGGATGAAGGCTTGAAGGATGTCGACGTCATCATCATGCTGCGCCTGCAGAACGAGCGCATGAGCGGTGCGCTGCTGCCGTCGGCGCAAGAATATTTCAAGAGCTACGGCCTGACGCCCGAGCGCCTGGCGCTGGCGAAACCGGACGCGATCGTGATGCACCCGGGCCCGATGAACCGCGGCGTCGAGATCGATTCGGCGGTGGCGGACGGCAGCCAGGCGGTGATCCTGCCGCAGGTGACCTTCGGGATCGCGGTACGGATGGCGGTGATGAGCATTTTGGCAGGAACCCACGCATGAAACTTCATATCAAGAACGGGCGAGTGATCGACCCGGCGAACGGCATCGACGCCACGCAAGACCTGTACATCGTCGACGGCAGGATCGCCGCCGTGGGCACCGCGCCCGATGGCTTCACCGCCGACCGCAGCATCGATGCCAGCGGCCTGGTGGTCGCTCCCGGCCTGGTCGACCTGTCGGCGCGCCTGCGCGAGCCGGGTTACGAATACAAGGCCACGCTCGAATCCGAGCTGCAGGCCGCGATGCAGGGCGGCGTGACGACGCTCGTGTGCCCGCCCGACACCGACCCGGTGCTCGACGAGCCGGGCCTGGTCGAGATGCTCAAGCACCGCGCGCGCATCGTGGACCAGGCCAATGTGCACCCGCTGGGCGCGCTGACCGTCGGCCTGAAGGGCCAGGCGCTGACCGAAATGGCAGAACTGACCGAAGCCGGCTGCATCGGCTTCGCCCAGGCCGAGGAACCGATCCTCGACACCAATGTGCTGCTGCGCGCCATGCAGTACGCCAAGACCTTCGGCTACACCGTGTGGCTGCGTCCGCAAGACGCCCACATCGGCCGCGGCGGTGTGGCCCACAGCGGCCCGCTGGCGTCGCGCCTGGGCCTGTCGGGCGTGCCGGTGATGTCCGAGACCATCGCGCTGCACACGATCTTTGAACTGATGCGCGCCACCGGCGCGCGCGTGCACCTGTGCCGCATTTCGTCCGCCGCCGGCCTGGACCTGATCCGCGCCGCCAAGAAGGAAGGACTGGACGTCAGCGTCGATGTTGGCGTACACCACCTGCACATGACCGACGCCGACATCGGCTTCTTCGATTCCAACGCGCGCCTGACGCCGCCGCTGCGCGCCCAGCGCGACCGCGATGCGATCCGCGCCGCCGTCCTCGATGGCACGGTCGATGCGGTCTGCTCCGACCACACCCCGGTCGACGATGACGAGAAGCTGCTGCCGTTCGGCGAAGCCTCGCCCGGCGCCACCGGCCTGGAACTGCTGCTCAGCCTCACGCTCAAGTGGGCCGAGGATCAACAGGACGCCGGCAAGGCGCTGCCATTGGCGCTCAGCCGCATCACGCACGACGCGGCCCGCATCGCCGGCCTGCCAGCTGGCACCCTGGGCGTGGGCGCCGCGGCCGACGTGGTGCTGTTCGATCCGACCGCGCGCTGGAAGGTCGAGGGCAAGACCCTGGCCAGCCAGGGCAAGCACACGCCTTTCCTCGGCTATGAACTGGCCGGGCAGGTCAGGGCCACCATCGTGCGCGGTCGCGTGGCGTACCAGCGCTGATCCACCGGGACGGTGCGCTTTCATGAAGCCGCCGTCCGCTTCGTTTTCACTACCTTGAAGATCCGGCTTGCCTGGCGCCTCGCGCGTGTCGCCATCCATCTGTGCGAAGGACTGGCGACCTGCGCGCTGGTTTTCCCTTTTGCTTCCTCGGCGCTGCGATCGCGCCTGACGCGCGGCTGGTCGCGCCGCCTGCTGCGCCTGTGCCGGGTCGGCGTCGAGCATGCCGGCGGCGTGCCGGCGCTCGAACACGCGCTGGTGGTGGCCAACCATGTGTCCTGGCTCGACATCTTCGTCATCAATGCGCTCGACCCGTGCCGCTTCGTGGCCAAGGCCGAGATCCGCTCCTGGCCGGTGATGGGCTGGCTGGCGGCCGGTGCCGGCACCGTGTTCATCGCGCGCGGCAACCGGCGCGAGCTGCGCCATGTGTTCAAGGGCCTGGTCGAGGTGCTGCAGGCGGGAGAGCGGGTCGCCCTGTTCCCGGAAGGGACCACCGGCCTGCAGGGCCAGGTGCTGCCGTTCCACGCCAACCTGTTCGAGGCCGCGATCGATGCCGGCGTGCCGGTGCAGCCGTACGCGCTGTCGTACGTGGACGCGCGTGGCGGCCTGCACCCGTCGATCGAATACGTGGGCGACACGACGTTCGTCGACAGCCTGCTGCGGATCCTGCAGGGCCCGCCCGTGACGGCGCGCCTGGCCTGCCTGGCGCCGCTCGAGAGTAGCGGCGCGCACCGGCGCGAGCTGGCGCTGGCGGCGCAGGACGCGGTGGCCACGGCAGTGAAGATTTAACGCTTCTTGCCGCCGTGTTCCCGGTATTCGGGACAGTCTACCTGCAGCAAGGTGCGGTCATCCAGGCATACCGCCGTCAGTTTGCCGCCCCACACGCAGCCGCTATCGAGCCCGATCAAATTCGGCCGCTGCACCAGTCCCAGCGCCGACCAGTGGCCGAACACCACCGTCACGTCCTGGGTCGCGCGTCCCGGCAAGTCGAACCATGGCAGCAGGCCGGTGCCGGCCGGGCCGGCGTCGCTTTCCTTATGCTCGAAGTCCATCGTGCCGTCCGGCGCGCACAGGCGCATGCGGGTGAGGGCGTTGACGATGCAGCGCAGGCGTTCATGGCCCGCCAGGCCATCGTCCCAGCGGTCGGGCTGGTTGCCGTACATCGCGGCGAGGAAGTCGAGCCAGCCGTCGCCGCGCAGCGCGGCCTCGACCTCGCCGGCCAGCGCCATGGTCTGGCGCGCATCCCATTGCGGCGCCACGCCGGCATGCACCAGCAGGTGGGCGTCGACGAACATCGCCAGCGGACGCCGGCGCAGCCAGCCGACCAGCTCATCGCGGTCGGGCGCGGCCAGGATCTCGTCGAGGGTGTCGGAGCGGCTGATGCGCTGGGCGCCGGCGGCCACCGCGATCAGGTGCAGGTCGTGGTTGCCGAGCAGGGCTTCGATACGGCCGCCGCTCGATTCGGACAGCGCCTTCATGCGCCGCAGCGCGGTCAGCGAATCGGGACCGCGATTAATCAGGTCGCCGACGAACAGGATGCGGGCGTCATTGCCCGCTTCGTCGAAGATGCGCTCCAGTAGCAGTTGCGCCTCGTGCGCGCAGCCCTGCAAGTCGCCAATGGCATAGGTTTTCATATTCTCGAGTTTGGCTGATGAGCAGCGTCTATTGCGGATACCGGATGATTTTACTCGCCAGCGGGCGGTGGCCTCTGATTTGCCGAGTCGCGCTGTTGCCGCGGGCCTGAAAAATGCGTGAAATAGGTGGTTTCTTGACTCACTTCCAACACTGCGAACGCGCTTAATACGTGCGTCCGGAATTGCCCTTCCATTCCGGTACAATGAATCCGGCTTTCCTTCATGAATAGCGCGCCATGGCCGTCCATTTGCCAGCCGCTGCCAGCTGGGCTCCACATACAGGCATCGAAAGAAAACAATAATGTTCTCGTTTTTCGTGAGCTTCCTTTCCTGCGCATTGCTGACGCTGCTGGTAATCAAGACCGCGCGAAAACATGGGCTGGGGCTCGATGGCGATTTTGGCGGTGTGCAGAAAGTGCACTCGCATGTCGTCGCGCGTATCGGCGGCATTCCGATTTTCCTCGCGGTGGTGGTGGCCTCCGGGATATCGATCCTGCGCGAGCCGCAAATGATGGGATGGCTCGCCAGCCTGATTGCCTGCGCCGCCATCGCACTCTCGGGCGGCATCGCCGAGGATTACACCGGCCGCGTGTCTCCACTGCGCCGGCTGGTATTGACGATGATCGCGGCGGCGCTGGGCTACTGGCTGCTCGACGCCCGCGTCGGCCGGCTCGACCTGCCGTGGACCGTGGTCCCGATCGAGGCAGTGTGGATCGTGCTGCCCTTGACGATGCTGGCGGTGGCGGGCATCGCCAATGCCATCAACATCATCGACGGTTTCAATGGCCTGGCGGGCGTGATCAGCGTATTCATGCTGCTGTCGCTGTCGTATGTGGCGCTGCAGGTGGGCGATATGTTCGTGCTGGTGGCCGCGCTGATCGTGGCCGGCGCCACCGCGGGCTTCCTGATCTGGAACTACCCGGTAGGCCTGATCTTCCTGGGCGATGGCGGCGCGTATTTCCTTGGATTCCTGCTGGGCGAACTGGCGCTGCTGCTGGTGATGCGCAATCCGGGCGTCTCGACCTGGTATGCGGCGCTGTTACTGATTTATCCGGCTTTCGAAACGATATTCTCCGCTTATCGCCGCATGTTTGTGCGCGGTAAGTCGCCCACGATGCCCGATGGTATTCACCTGCACAGTTTGATATTCCGCCGTATCGTGCAATGGACGGTAGGGCCACGAGAAGCACGGGCATTGATGAAGCGCAATGCACGGACTTCCCCTTATTTATGGCTCTTTTCACTCCTGGCGGTGATACCGGCAACGGTGTTCTGGAAAAACACCACGGCCCTGATGTTCTTCTGTTTGTTGTTCATAATCAGTTACCTCTGGTTGTATGGCCGTATTGTTCGATTCAAGTCTCCCCGGTGGCTTTTTTTTAGCAAGAAAGACTGAGCAAGGTTTATTGTTGTATTATATTGCGACATTTAGTGAGAATTCACTAGATTCGGTAATTGCTGAATCTGCATTTAATTTTTAACGAACGAGGAACGATGATGGATCTGTCGAATATGTCCGTAGGCGATTTGCGCAACCTGCAAGAGCAAATCAAGCAGGAGATGAAGAAGCGTGAAGTCCAGGAAGTGCAAAAAGCACGCGAACAAATCCTGGCCATCGCCCAAAGCGTCGGCATGCCGCTGAAAGACCTGATGGCCACCACTGGCCGCGGTTCGAAAGGCGCCACCGTCGCCGTGCGCTATCGCCACCCAGACGATTCCAACCTGCAATGGACCGGCCGTGGCCGCCAGCCAAAGTGGGTCAAGGAATGGGTCGAAGGCGGCAAGTCGATCGACGACCTGCGCGTTTAAGCATTTCCCGGCTCTGGCTTAAGCCAGAGCGTGGCGCAGGGCATTGCGGAACCTCACTTTCGCAACGCCGGCGCCGGCAAGCTGCTGCCCCTCTCCAGCCGCACATCACGCAATTCCCCGCATTACCCATCATCCGCGCGCCATTCCCACGGGCCAGCGCTTGCCGGTACAATAGCAAGCAATTTTTTTATCATTCCTCCAACATCCGGCGCTGTCCACGGTCGAGCAAGACCGCTGCATGCCCTCAAGAATTCCAAGGAAGAACATGGTTGCTCTCTCAAAAACGATCTTCAAGGCCTATGACATTCGCGGCATCATCGACAAGACGCTGGATGCGGGCATTGCGCGCCACATCGGCCGCGCGTTCGGCAGCGCCGCACTGGCCAAGGGAGAGCGCAAGGTCGTGATCGGCCGCGACGGCCGCCTGTCGGGGCCGGAACTGACCGCCGCCCTGAGCGATGGCCTGCGCGACGCCGGCGTCGACGTGATCGACCTGGGCATGGTCGCCACCCCGATGGTGTATTTCGGTACCAATGTGCTGGATACCCGTTCGGGCATCATGGTTACCGGCAGCCACAACCCGCCCGACTACAACGGCTTCAAGATGGTCATGGCCGGCGAGGCGATCTACGGCGACGCCATCACCGCCCTGCACGACAGTATCGCCGCCTATGACGGCAAGATCGCCGACCAGCGCGGCCACTACAGCACGCACGATATCCGCGCCGCCTACATCGAGCGCATCGTGGGCGACGTCAAGCTGGCGCGTCCGATCAAGATCGCGGTCGACTGCGGCAACGGCGTCGCCGGCGCCTTCGCCCCCGAGCTGTTCCGCGGCATGGGCGCCGAAGTCGTCGAGCTGTTCTGCGAAGTCGATGGCACCTTCCCGAACCACCACCCGGACCCGGCCCATCCGGAAAACCTGCAAGACCTGATCAAGGCCCTGCAAGAGACCGACGCCGAGATCGGCCTGGCCTTCGATGGCGACGGCGACCGCCTCGGCATCGTCACCAAGGATGGCCAGATCATCTTCCCGGACCGCCAGATGATGCTGTTCGCGGCCGACGTCCTGTCGCGCAACCCGGGCGCCGAGATCCTGTACGACGTCAAGTGCACGCGTCACCTGGCGCCGTACATCGAGAAGAACGGCGGCCGCCCGCTGATGTGGAAGACCGGCCACTCGCTGGTGAAAGCCAAGCTGAAGGAAACCGGCGCGCCGCTGGGCGGCGAGATGAGCGGCCATATCTTCTTCAAGGACCGCTGGTATGGCTTCGATGACGGCCTGTACGCCGGCGCGCGCATGCTCGAGATCCTGACCAAGGGCCAGAACCCGACGGCGCTGCTCAACGGCCTGCCGATCGCCAGCAGCACCCCGGAACTGCACCTGCACCTGCAGGAAGGCGAGAACTTCGCCCTGATCGACAAGCTGCGCAGTGACGCCACCTTCCCGACCTCGGAAAAGATCAACGACATCGACGGCCTGCGCGTCGAGTACGCGGACGGCTTCGGCCTTGCACGTTCGTCGAACACGACCCCGGTCGTGGTGCTGCGTTTCGAAGGCGAGAATCCGGAAGCGCTGGCGCGCATCCAGGGCGAATTCAAGAGCGTGATCCTGGCCGCCAAGCCGGACGCCGAACTGCCTTTCTAAGGACCTTCGCTTGAAAATCCTGCTGGTGCGCGTGTCGTCCCTGGGCGACGTGCTGCACAACCTGCCGATGGTGGCCGACCTGCTGCGCCGCCATCCGGGCGCCACCGTCGACTGGGTGGTGGAGGAGGGGTATGTGAGCCTGGTGCGCCTGAATCCGCACGTGCGCAAGATCATCCCCTGGGCCTTGCGGCGCTGGCGCAAGAGCCTCGGAAATACGGAAACACGGGCCGAGATCAGGGGCTTCTTCCGTACGCTGCGCGAAGAAGAATACGATTATGTGTTCGACACCCAGGGCCTGCTCAAGACCGGCATCATCATGGGCGCCGCCCGCATCCGCAAGGGCGGCAAGAAAGTCGGCCTGGCCAACGGCAGCGAAGGCTCGGGCTATGAAGGCATCTCGCGCATCTTCCACACCGACAGCATTCCCCTGAGCCCGCGCACGCACGCGGTAGCGCGTGGGCGGCTGGTGGCGGGGGCGGCGCTCGACTATCCGGTCGACACGGCGCCCGACTTCGGCTTGCCGGCGCCGGATGCGGCGGCGCGGCCGGATTTCCTGCCACATGAAGATTACGCCGTGTTCTTCCACGGCACGGCGCGCGCGGCCAAGAAGTGGGCCGACGCCAACTGGATCGCGCTGGGCAACGCGCTGGCGCCGATGCCGGTGCTGCTGCCCTGGGGTTCGCAAGCCGAACGCATCGACGCCGAGACGCTGGCCGCCGGCATGCCGAACGCGCGCGTGCTGCCCAGGCTGTCGATGATGGACGCCGTGACGCTGGCCCAGCATGCGCGGCTCGCGGTGGGCGTCGACACCGGCCTGACCCACATCGCCGCCGCTTTCATGCGGCCGACGATCGAAATCTATTGTGATTCGCCGAAGTGGAAGACCGAAGGCAACTGGTCCGAACGCATCGTCAATCTTGGCGAACTGGGTGCGCCGCCATCCGTCGACGAGGTGCTGGCAGCCGCACGCCGGTTGCTGGAACTGGCATAGGACAAGGCATGAATCGCACGCTGTACTCCGGCCTGTGGTGGCTCGCATTGCCGGTCGTGCTGGGCCGCCTGTGGTGGCGCGGACGCATGGAGCCGGGCTATCGCGAGCACTGGGGCGAACGCCTGGCCCTCGGCGGCCCGGCGCCGGCCGGACGCTTCACGATCATGGTGCACGCCGTCTCGGTCGGCGAAACGCGCGCCGCCGAACCGGTGATCGATGCGCTGCTGGCCGCCTATCCCGACTGCCGCATCCTGCTGACCCATATGACGCCGACCGGCCGCGCCACCGGCAAATCGCTGTTCGCCCACCACGGCGAGCGCGTGGTGCAGAGCTACCTGCCGTACGATACAGGGGCGATGACGCGGCGCTTCCTGCGCCGTCACCGCCCGCGCGCCTGCATCCTGATGGAGACCGAGGTCTGGCCCAACCTGATCCGCGCCTGTAACCAGCAGGGCGTGCCGGTCGTCCTGGCCAATGCCCGCCTGTCCGAGAAATCCCTGAAGCGGGGCCGCAAGGCCGGCGCCGTGATGCTGGAGGCGGCGCGCGGCTTCACGCTGGTCGCGGCCCAGACCCAAGCGGACGCCGAGCGTATAGGCTCGCTCGGCGCGCCGAACGTGGTGGTCACCGGCAGCGTCAAGTTCGACGTGACGCCGCCAGCGGCGGCGCTGGAAAAGGGCGACTGGCTGCGCAGCCGCATCCGCTCCGGCGGCCCGGAACGGCCCGTATTCCTGTGCGCCAGCACCCGTGAAGGCGAAGAGGCGCTGATCCTCGACGCCTGGCAGCGCCTGGCGGACAAGCCGGCCGGCGCGCTGCTGGCGATCGTGCCGCGCCATCCGCAGCGTTTCGACGAAGTCGCTTTCTTGGCCGCGGCGCGCGGTTTGACGCTGGCGCGGCGTTCGCAACTCGATCTCGACCACGGCGTGGAGGGCGCCGACGTGCTGCTGGGCGACTCGATGGGCGAGATGTTCGCCTATTACGCCGCCTGCGATTGCGCGTATATCGGCGGCAGCCTGCTGCCGCTGGGCGGCCAGAACCTGATCGAAGCCTGCGCGCTGGGCAAACCGGTGCTGGTGGGCCAACACACTTTCAACTTCCTCGACGCCACCAATGAAGCCGTGGGCGACGGCGCCGCACTGCGGCTGCCTGATGCCGACGCCCTGGCGGCGGCGGCGGCAGGCCTGCTGCGCGACCGGACGGCGCGGGTGGCGATGGGTGAAAAGGCGCTGGCTTTCGCCAACCGCCACCGCGGCGCGACCCTGCGCACTGTTGAACTCGTGCAACGGTATATCCGGTAGGTTTTGATACCATTCCAATCTGCACGGTACAAAACAAAAGGGGATGCGCCATGTTGTCGTTAAATCACCCGAGGCCGGTCGGCACAGGGAAGCCCGTCGCTGTACTGGTCCAAGAACAGGCGGCAGAGGCGCTGGAGGCCATCATGACCGCATCACCGGCGACCGACGTCTCGGCGCCGCCACGCGCCGGCGGCGCGCTCCCGCTCGATGCGCTGCATTTCTTCGTGCGCTATACGCTGCGCGAGTACACCAGTTTCATGTGGCAGCACGGCGGCTTCCTGATTCGCCGCCGGCGCGTGCGCTGGCCGGCCAGCCTGTTCCTGCGCCTGAAAAGCACCTTCAGCGCGGCCCTGAACTTCGTCCTGCTCGGACGCGGGCGCCGTACCTATGAATTCACCATCGATGAACACGGCATCGTGCGCACCAGCGGCGGCGTGACCTTGATCGACTGGGAAGACGTGGCCGCCGTGCGCACCTACTCGCGCGGTTTCATGATGGTGCTCAAGCGCGGCACCTTGCCGATTCCGTTCCGCTGCCTGTCGGAGCGGCAGGTGGACGCCATGCGCGAGCTGGCGGCGGCGCGGCACGAGCTGGCGTTGCGCTGAATTTTCGCGGCCAGCGAGCGGTGTTGGACGCGTGGACGGGAGACCCGTCCACCCTACGCGAACAACACGGGCATCTCGTGCGAGCGGCGGCGCGGCACGAGCTGGCGTTGCGCTGAATTTTCGCGGCCAGCGAGCGGTGTTGGACGCGTGGACGAGAGACCCGTCCACCCTACGCGGACAACACCGGCATCTCGTGCGAGCGGCGGCGCGGCCCGAGCTGGTGTTGCGCTGAATTTTCGCGGCCAGCGAGCGGTGTTGGACGCGTGGACGGGAGACCCGTCCACGCTACGCGAACAACACGGGCATCTCGTGCGAGCGGCGGCGCGGCACGCGCTGGTGTTGCGCTGAATTTCGCGGTCAGCGAGCGGTGTTGGACGCGTGGATGGGAGACCCGTCCACCCTACGCGAACAACACGGGCATCTCGTGCGAGCGGCGGCGCGGCACGAGCTGGCGTTGCGCTGAATTTTCCCGGTCAGCGAGCGGTGTTGGACGCGTGGACGGGAGACCCGTCCACCCTACGCGAACAACACGGGCATCTCGTGCGAGCGGCGGCGCGGCACGAGCTGGCGTTGCGCTGAATTTTCTCGGCCAGCGAGCGGTGTTGGACGCGTAGACGGAAGACCCGTCCACCCTACGCGAACAACACGGGCATCTCGTGCGAGCGGCGGCGCGGCACGAGCTGGCGTTGCGCTGAATTTTCGCGGTCAGCGAGCGGTGTCGGACGCGTGGACGGGAGACCCGTCCACCCTACTCGAACAACACCGGCATCTCGTGCGAGCGGCGGCGCAATGCCAGCCGCGCGCCGTCGTAATCCGGATACACCTCGCCCACCGTGGCCCAGAACGCCGGGCTGTGGTTCATCTCGCGCAGGTGGGCCAGTTCGTGCGCCACCACGTAGTCGATCAGCGACAGGGGATAGTGGATCAGCCGCCAATTGAGGCGAATGCTGCCGCCTACCGTGCACGACCCCCAGCGCGAACCGGCCGACGACAGGGTAAAGCTGCTGTAGCTCACGCCCAGCTGCGGGGCGAAATGGTCAAGGCGCTCGCGGAACAGACGCTTGGCCTCGGCCTGGAACCAGATCTTCACGCGCTCCTTGAGCTGCCATTCCGACAGCCCCGGCACCACGCCGATCCACAATTCCTTGTTCGCCGCATCGAACTGGCAGTGGCTGCGCGCTGCTTCCTCGAGCCGCAGCACGATGTCGCCGCCCAGGTAGGGCAGGCGCGCGCCATCCTTCCATTCGATGGGTTGCCGTTGCTGGCGCTGGTCGCGCCGTTCGCCCCGTTCGAGCAGCTTGGCCGTGATCCAGCGCTGCTTGGCGCGCAGGGCGTTGTCGATTTCCTCGAGCGTCACGCGGCGCGGCGCCGTCACGCGCAGGCCGTCGTCATCGATCGTAAAGCCGATCGAGCGACGCGAGGAGCGGCGCAGGGCGTACTCGATCGTGTGGTGGCCGAGAGTGATGCGTTTCAGGGGAGGGTCTTGCGGGCCAACGGGCGGCGAGGGAAGCTTGATACGGGGCGGCGCCGGCGGCGCCTTGAATAATGGCTGCGCGGGCGGCGCCGGCCTGTCGGAAGGCTTCAGCGCCGCGAAGAATTCTTGTGCAAACAATTCCAGCTGGTGCCCGTCGACTTTCGACGAGGCCATGGTCTGTGGCCTCGACTCACGAATCTGGGCGCTGACGTCGCTCAACCACCTCTGTAGACGTGGGGCGAAATGACGCGCATTTCGGATTCTATCCAATTTTCCACCTCTTGCATCAGGCTGTCGGGAGTATGGCCTTCGGGCGAGATCGGCTTGCCGATCGAGACCGTGATCAATCCGGGCCGTTTGATGAATGAATTCTTGGGCCAGCACTCGCCCGAATTATGCGCGATCGGCACCACCACCGCTTGGGTTTCCACAGCCAGGCGTGTGCCGCCGCTCTTGTACTTGCCCTTCTGGCCGACCGGGATGCGGGTCCCTTCGGGGAACATGATGATCCACTGCCCGTCGGCCAGGCGCCGCTTGCCGTGGCGAACGACGGCGCCGAAGGCATTCTTGCCCTGTTTGCGGTCGATCGGGATCATGCGCAGCAGGCCCATGGCCCAGCCGAAGAAGGGGATGTACAGGATTTCCTTCTTGAAGACGTAGACCAGCGGGCGCGTGAGATTCGGCAGCAGGAAGATGGTTTCCCACGCCGACTGGTGCTTCGAGAGCACGATGGCCGGCGCGTCCGGCAGGTTCTCGTAGCCCTTGAATTGGTAGCGGATGCCGCAGATGACGCGCGCGCACCAGATGATGAAGACGTTCCAGCGCGAGGTGAACCAGAAGCGCTTGTTGTACGACAGCGGCGCGGCCAGGAAGCAAAGGCAAGCCCAGATGACGGTAGCGACGATCATGACGATCGTGAACAGCAGGGAACGCAGGAACAAACTGAAGTTACGCAAAGGGGCTCCGGACAAATCGATCTGGTTCTGGATGGTGCGGGACTACTTTTTTTATGATGGCTTAATTATGCAGCTTGCGCGCCGGTTGCACCAGAGGGCGGGCTCGAAGGCTTCAGGAACGCGTTCACCATCGCCGCCAGGTCCGGGAACACCTGGGTGCCGGGCGGCAGGCCGCCGGTCGCTTGCGTTTTCTCGCCTTTCCCGGTCAGCACCAGGTAGGGCGTGCAGCCGCGGTTGAAGCCCGCCTGCAGGTCGCGCAGCGAGTCGCCCACGGTGGGCACGCCCTTGAGGTTGACCTTGAAGCGCTTGCCGATCTCTTCGAACATGCCCGACTTGGGCTTGCGGCAATCGCAGCCGTCGATCGCCGCATGCGGGCAAAAGAAGATGGCGTCGATGTCGGCGCCCACCAGCTGGGCGCTGGCATGCAGCTTGGCGTGGATGGCGTTCAGGGTCGTGATGTCGAACAGGCCGCGCGCGACGCCCGACTGGTTGGTGGCGACCACGACCCGGTAGCCCGCCTGGTTCAGTCGGGCGATCGCCTCGAGCGAGCCGGGGATCGGGATCCACTCCGCCGGCGACTTGATGAAGTCCGGTGAATCGTGATTGATCACGCCGTCCCGGTCGAGGATGATGAGCTTCATCGCCCGTTCTTCCTTGGCTCGCTCGTGCCCCATCTTATGCCGCCAGCTTCGAGATGTCGGCCACGCGGTTCATCATGCCGTGCAAGACCGCCAGCAGGGCCAGGCGGTTGTTGCGCAGATTGATGTCGTCGACCATCACCATCACGTCGTTGAAGAAGGCGTCGACCTGGTCGCGCAGCTGCGCCAGGGTCTTGAGCGTGCCGCTGAAGTCGCCGGCGGCAAACGCCGCGTCGACGTCGGGCTGCACACGGGTGACCGCGGCCGCCAGTGCCTTCTCGGCCTCGTCCTGCAGCAGGGCGGGGTTGATCGCGGCGTTGGCCGGCATCGCTTCCTCGTTCTTCTTGAGGATATTGGTGATGCGCTTGTTGGCGGCGGCCAGCGAGGCCGCCTCGGGCAGCGCCGCGAAGGCCTGCACAGCTTCCAGGCGCTGCACCACGTCGTCGACGCGGTCGGGATTCTGGGCCAGCACCGCTTCGACCTCGTTCGGCGAGAAGCCGCGCTCGCGCAGCATGCCGCGCAGGCGGTCCAGCATGAAGACCGTGACTTCCGCGCGTGGGTCCCGCAGTTCTCCGATGCGCGCGCTCTGGTCGGCGAAAGCGGTGACCGCGTCGGCCAGCATGTCGGCGATCGACAGCGGCAGGCGCTTCTCGACCAGCATGCGCATGATGCCCATGGCGTGGCGGCGCAGCGCGAACGGATCCTTCTCGCCGGTCGGCTGCAGGCCGATGGCCCAGATGCCGACCAGGGTTTCCAGCTTGTCGGCCAGTGCGACCGCCAGGCCGGTGTTGGTGGCCGGCAGGGCGTCGCCGGCGAAGCGCGGCTGGTAGTGCTCCGAGGCCGCGCGCGCCACTTCGTCGTGCTCGCCGTCGTGGCGCGCGTAATACGTGCCCATGATGCCTTGCAGCTCGGGGAACTCGCCGACCATGTCGGTCAGGAGGTCGGCCTTGGACAGGCGCGCGCCGCGTTCGGCCAGCGCCGCGTCGAAGCCCAGGCGGGTGGCGATATAGGTCGCCAGCTTGGTCACGCGCTCGCTGCGCTCGGCCTGCGAGCCCAGCTTGTTGTGGTACACGACGCTGGCCAGCTGCGGCAGGCGCGACTCCAGCGTTTTCTTTTTATCCTGCTCGAAGAAGAACTTGGCGTCCGACAGGCGCGGTCGCACCACGCGCTCGTTGCCGCCGACGATGGCGGTGGGGTCGTCGGTCGCGATGTTCGACACGATCAGGAAGCGCGAGCGCAGCTTGTCTTCGCTGTCGGTCAGCGCGAAGTATTTCTGGTTCGTTTGCATGGTGAGGATCAGGCATTCCTGCGGCACGGCCAGGAATTCCTCTTCGAAGCGGCATTCATAGACCACCGGCCACTCGACCAGGGCCGCCACTTCGTCCAGCAGCGCTTCCGGCATCAGGACCTGGTCGGGGCCGGCTTTTGCCAGCAACTGGGTGCGGATGCTTTCCTTGCGCGCATCAGGCGACGACAGGACTTTGCCTTCGGCTTCCAGCACGTTTGCATAGTTGTCGGCATGCTCGATGGTGATCGCGCCGCCGTGCGACAGGAAGCGGTGGCCCATGGTGGTGCGGCCGGCGGTGAGGCCCAGCAGGGTCAATGGCAGCACCTGGTCGCCGTGCAGCGCGGTCAGGAGGTGCACCGGACGCACGAACTGCACGGTGTCGCCGCTCGGGCGCTGGTAGCTCATGACCTTCGGGATCGGCAGTTTGGCCACCGTATCGAGCAGCACGTCCTGCAGGGCGCCGGCAAGGGCGCTGCCGGCGGCGGTATGGGTGTAGAAGAAGCTCTCGGCCTTGCCGTCCTGCGCCCGTTCGAGCTGGTCGATCGTCAGGTCGGGAAAGCCCAGCGCAGCCAGCTTCTTGGCCAGCGGCGCGCTCGGATTGCCTTCCTTGTCCAGCGCCACCGACACCGGCAGCACTTTCTCGCGGATCGATTTGTCGGGCGAGGTGTCGCGCACGTTCGTGATCGTGACCGCCAGGCGGCGCGGGGTGGCGTGGGTGGTGACGCTGCTGTCGGCTTCCAGGAAATCGCGGGTCTTGAGGCCGTTCGAGATGCCGGCGGCAAAGGCCGCGCCCAGCTTGACGAGCGCCTTCGGCGGCAGTTCTTCGGTCTGCAGTTCGACGAGGAGTGTTTGGTTCATGGTCTGTTCTGTTCTTTTCAAGCTGCAGCTGGTTCGGTCTTCGGAGCCATCGGGAAGCCCAGCTTCTCGCGCGAATCGTAATAGGCTTGCGCCACCAGGCGCGACAGTGTGCGTACGCGGCCGATATAGGCGGCGCGTTCGGTCACCGAGATCGCGCCGCGCGCGTCCAGCAGGTTGAAGCTGTGCGAGGCCTTCATGATCTGCTCGTAGGCGGGCAGGGTCAGTTGCAGTTCGACCAGGCGCTTGGCTTCGGATTCGTGGTTGTTGAACGCCTGGAACAGGATCTCGGTGTTCGAATGCTCGAAGTTGTAGGTCGACTGCTCGACTTCGTTCTGGTGGAACACGTCGCCGTAGCTCAGGGATTTGCGAACCCCGTTTTCTTCCCATTCGGTCCACACCAGGTCGTACACGTTCTCGACGCCCTGCAGGTACATGGCCAGGCGCTCGATGCCATACGTGATCTCGCCCAGCACCGGCTTGCAATCGAGGCCGCCGACCTGCTGGAAATAGGTGAACTGCGTGACTTCCATGCCGTTCAGCCAGACTTCCCAACCGAGGCCCCAGGCGCCCAGGGTCGGGCTTTCCCAGTCGTCCTCGACGAAGCGCACGTCATTCTTTTTCAGGTCCAGGCCCAGGGCTTCGAGCGAGCCGAGGTACAGGTCGAGGATGTTCTCGGGCGCCGGCTTCAGTGCCACCTGGTACTGGTAATAGTGCTGCAGGCGGTTCGGATTCTCGCCATAGCGGCCATCCTTCGGCCGGCGCGACGGCTGCACATAGGCGGCGCGCCACGGCTCCGGGCCGATCGCACGCAGGAAGGTGCCGGTGTGGAAGGTGCCAGCGCCGACTTCCATGTCATAGGGCTGGAGCAGTGCGCAGCCCTGCTTGTCCCAGTAGGTCTGCAGGGTAAGGATGATTTGTTGGAATGTGAGCATCTCGAATGGGACGCGGCCCTGGGGCCGCGAACGCGGTATGTTTGCCAAATGACTAATTCTACTGAATTTCTTCACCCCACTGGGAGGTGATTTGACGTAGCGTGGACGGCTTCGCCGTCCACGCGGTGATAGTTAGCTGAAAAATCATCCGGCACGACCAGGGAAACGCTGACAATCGACGCGTGGACGGCATGGCCGTCCACCCTACGATGCCGCGGACTTTTTGCGATAGCGGCGGCCGGCAATCCACGCACCGAGCAGCATCACGCCTCCCAGCAGCAGGAACGCTGCGCTGCCAAGGCGGATGAAGGGCGTCATGCCGCTTGCGCCGCGCACCGTCGCACTGAGCACGCCGTCGGCATAGAACGGCAGCAGGTGCGTGATATTGCCCCGGTGGTCGATCACGGCGGTGGCGCCGTCATTGGTCGAACGCAGCATCGGACGGCCCGTTTCCAGGGTGCGCATGCGCGAGATCTGCAAATGCTGCGGGATCGCCACCGACTGGCCATACCACGACAGGTTCGACACGTTCAGCAGCAGGGTCGCCGGGTGCTGCGCATTGCGCAGCTGGTGGGCGATCTCTTCGCCGAATACGTCCTCGTAGCAGATATTCGGCTGCACCCACTGGTCCTTGACCTGGAACGGCGCCTGCAGCGCGGCGCCGCGGGTGGCGTCGTTGAGCGGGATGTTCATCATGTTGGTGAACCAGCGGAAGCCCGGCGGGATGAATTCGCCGAACGGCACCAGGTGCGCCTTGTCGTAGCGGTAAGGCTTGGGCGCGGGGCTCATCGTGATCAGGCTGTTGCCGTATTTTTCCGGGCTGTCGAACAAGGGCATGCCGATCGCCAGCGTGCTGCCGGTCGAGGTGGCGTAGCGCTGCAGGCCGTCCAGGTAGCCGGCAGGCAAGTTGTGCGGGAAGACGGGCAGGGCGGTTTCCGGCGTGGCGATCAGGTCGGCCGGGGCTGCCGTGATCATGGCCTGGTAGCGCGTCACGATGCTGCTCAGGAATTCCATATCGAATTTCCTGTCTTGCGGGATATTACCTTGCAAGAGACGCACGGTGATCGGCTGGCCACTGACATGGGTCCACTCGACCGTGCGCAGGCCGGCGCCGGCCAGCATCAGGCCGGCCAGCAGGCCGATCGCCGGCCAGCGCGCACGCTGGGTCAGCATCGCGATGCAGCCGGCGCCGACGCCGACCAGGATGCCGATGCCGTACACGCCAAGCAGCGGGGCGAAGCCCGCCAGCGGCGCGAGGTCGTGTGCATAGCCCGACGACGCCCAGGGGAATCCCGTGAACACCCAGCCGCGCAGCCACTCCGACACGCCCCAGGTGGTGGGCAGTACCAGCAGCAGGAAGGCCGGCACCGGCAGCGACCAGCGCTTGCGCAGCCAGGTCGCGGCGCCGGCCGTCAGTGCCCCGAATAGGCCCATGTACAGGCACAGCAGGACCAGACCCACGACTGCCAGCACGGCTGGCAAGTGGGCGAAGCGGGTGCCAAAGACGTATAGCCAGTGCACGCCGGCAAGGGTCCAGCCAAAGCCGAAGGCCCAGCCGATCAGGGTTGCACGCTTGACGGAACTTCCCATGCCCACCTGGTAGAAAAACCAGGCCAGCGACAGCAATTGCAGCGGCCACCAGCCATAGGGCTGGAAGGACAGGATGGAAGAAGCGCCGGCCAGGACGGCGGTAAACAGCAGCAGCGCAGAAGGTTTGCTGCCGCGCAGCGCCGGATCGGACGCTGTCGTGGGCTGGGTCCGGCGGCGCAGCATCAATCGCGGTCGTCTTGAGCCGGAGGCAGCTGTTCGACCAGCAGGACGTGGATCTGGCGCGCGTCGGCGCGCAGGATCTCGAAGCGCAAGCCGTGCAGGTCGACCACTTCGCCCTTGTGCGGCATGTGGCCCAGGTAGCTCGCGATCAGGCCGCCGATGGTGTCGACCTCGTCGTCCGGCAGGCTGGTGCCGAGTTCTTCGTTGAACTGGTCGATCTCGGTCAGCGCCTTGATGCGCCAGCGCGGGCCGTGCTGGCCTTCGCGGATCGAGATGATGTTGTCTTCTTCTTCGTCGAAGTCGTACTCGTCCTCGATATCGCCGACGATCTGCTCGAGCACGTCCTCGATGGTGATCAGGCCGGCGACGCCGGAATACTCGTCGACCACGATCGCCATGTGGTTGTGGTTGGCGCGGAAGTCGCGCAGCAGCACGTTCAGGCGTTTCGATTCGGGAATGAAGACCGCGGGGCGCAACTTGGTGCGCACGTCGAACGATTCTTCAGCGTAATAACGCAGCAAATCCTTGGCCAGCAGGATGCCGACCACCTTGTCGCGCTCGCCTTCGATGGCGGGGAAACGCGAGTGGGCGGTTTCGAGCACGCTGGGCATCCACTCCTCGATCGGCTTCGTGATGTCGATCACGTCCATTTGGGAGCGGGGAACCATGATGTCGCGCGCCGACAGGTCGGACACCTGGAACACGCCCTCGATCATCGACAGCGCATCGGCGTCGAGAAGGTTGCGTTCATGGGCATCGTGCAGCACTTCGAGGAGCTCTGCGCGATTTTCGGGCTCGGGGGAGATGAAGGCGGTCAGCCGTTCCAGCAGCGACCTGTGGGGTTTGGCGTCCTGGCGGACGTCACTGGGATACTCGGGCATAGTTGGCGGGAAGCCGTTGTTGCAATGGGGTGTAGGATACACCAAATAGGCGCGCACCCAGTATTTACAGCAGTGCGCGCCCGGCCGGCCGTCTCAATCCGCGTACGGATCCGGGAACCCCAGCACCTCCATGATGTCGCGTTCGAACTGCTCCATTTCTTCGGCGTCATCGTCGTTTTCGTGGTCCCAGCCCTGGGCGTGCAGCACGCCGTGCACGACCAGGTGGGCCGCGTGTTCCTCGACCGTCTTGCCTTGTTCTTCGGCCTCGCGCTGCAGCACGTCGGTGCACAGCACAATGTCGGCCTGGGTCGGATCGTCCTCGCCCAGTTCTTCCTCTTCGTTATAGGCGAAGGTCAGGACGTTGGTGGCGTAGTCCTTGCCGCGGTAGGCCTTGTTGAGGGCCTGGCCTTCTTCGGCATTGACGAAGCGGATGGTCAGCTCGGCCGGGCCGAGCAGGGACGCCTCGACCCAGCGCTGCAGCTTGGCTTCGGTGATCTCGCCTTCGAGGCGCGTATCGGCGAACTGGACTTCGAGTTCAAGAGGATGTTTTTTTTCTTGCATGTTTCACCGGGGTCGGTTTGGGGAGGGCGCCCAGTTCCTGGACGGACATATCCTTGTCATAGGCATCGATGATGCGCGCCACCAGCGGATGGCGCACCACGTCGGCGCTCGAGAACTGGGTGAAGGCGATGCCGCGCACGTCTTTCAGCACGTGCATGGCGTCGACCAGACCGCTGCGCTGGGTCTTGTGCAGGTCGACTTGCGTCACGTCGCCGGTGACGACGGCCTTGCTGCCGAAGCCGATCCGGGTCAGGAACATCTTCATCTGCTCGACGGTCGTATTCTGGGCTTCGTCCAGGATCACGAAGGCGTGGTTCAGCGTGCGGCCGCGCATATAGGCCAGCGGCGCGATCTCGATCACCTGCTTCTCGAACAGCTTCTGCGTGCGGTCAAAGCCGAGCAGGTCGTACAGCGCGTCATACAAAGGACGCAGGTACGGATCCACCTTTTGCGCCAGGTCGCCCGGCAGGAAGCCCAGGCGCTCGCCGGCCTCGACCGCCGGACGGGTCAGGATGATGCGCTTGACGGCGTCGCGCTCGAGGGCGTCGACCGCGCAGGCCACGGCAAGATAGGTCTTGCCGGTGCCGGCCGGGCCGATGCCGAAGCTGATGTCGTGGTTCAGCACCGCGTTCAGGTACTGGATCTGGTGCGGCGTGCGGCCGCGCAGGTCGCTGCGGCGCGTCTTGAGGATCGGGCTTTCGAGGCTTTCCGGCGCCGCTTCTACGCCGTCCTCGTCCGGGGCATCCGCCTTGGCCGGCTGTTCGGCAGGCGCGGCGTCGGCGGCGGCGCGCGGCTTCAGGCCGGCGCGCTGCTCGACCAGGGCCAGTTGCACCTCTTCGATCGGCACGACCTTGTTGGCGACCGCATAAAAACGTTCCAGCAATTCGACGGCGCGCTCGGAATTGGCGCCGGTGACGATGAATTTCTCGCCGCGGCGAAACACCGTGACGTCGAGTGCGGCCGAGATCTGGCGCAGGTTCTCGTCGAGTGGACCGCACAGGTGGGCAAGCCGCGTATTGTCGAGCGGCTCGGGAATGAAGTACGAGGGCAGGGTTGGCTGTGTTTTCAACTGGCTTTGGCTATCGTATCGAGGTTGGCGACGAGTTCGCCGCGCAAATAGTAATCGTGGCTGGCGGCGATGCGCACGTCGGCCAACTGGCCGATCAGTGCGGCATTCGTCGCGTCCAGCGGGAACAGGACCACCCGGTTGTTCTCGGCGCGGCCCTGCAATTGGGTGGCGTCCTTCTTGGCGACGCCTTCGACCAGCACCCGCTGCACAGACCCTACCATGGCGGCGCTGTGCTTGCGCGTATTGGCGTCGATCAGGGCTTGCAGGCGTTGCAGGCGCGCCAGCTTGACCTCATGCGGGGTGTCGTCGTCCAGGTTCGCGGCCGGGGTGCCCGGACGCTTGCTGAAGATGAAGCTGAAACTGTTATCGAAATTCACGTCCTCGACCAGTTTCATCATGGCCTCGAAGTCGGCCTCGGTCTCGCCCGGGAAGCCAACGATGAAGTCCGACGAGAACGTCATGTTCGGACGCACCGCGCGCAGGCGGCGGATGATCGATTTGTACTCGAGGCCGGTATACCCGCGCTTCATGGCGTTGAGCACGCGGTCGGAACCGTGCTGCACCGGCAGGTAGAGGTGGCTGACCAGCTGCGGAATCCTGGCATAGGCGTCGATCAGGCGCTGGCTGAATTCCTTCGGATGGCTGGTGACGAAGCGCAGGCGCTCGATCCCGGGAATCTCGGCGATGTAGTCGAGCAGCAGGGCGAAGTCGGCGGTGTCACCGCTTTCCATGGCGCCACGGAAGGCATTCACGTTCTGGCCCAGCAGCATGATTTCTTTCACGCCCTGGGCGGCGAGGCCGGCAACCTCGGTCAGCACGTCCTCGAAGCGGCGCGAGACTTCCTCGCCCCGGGTGTACGGCACCACGCAATAGCTGCAGTACTTGCTGCAGCCTTCCATGATCGAGACATAGGCAACCGGGCCTTCGACTTTCGCCGGCGGCAAAAAGTCGAATTTTTCGATCTCGGGGAAGCTGATATCGACCTGCGCCTTGCCTGACTGGCGCCGTTCCTGGATCAATTGGGGGAGACGGTGCAGGGTCTGAGGGCCGAAGACGACATCGACGAATGGCGCGCGCTTGACGATGGCGTCGCCTTCTTGCGACGCCACGCAACCGCCGACGCCAATCACCAGGTCTGGCTTGTCGCGCTTGAGCTGCTTGATCCGACCGAGGTCGGAAAATACTTTTTCCTGCGATTTTTCGCGGATCGAGCAGGTATTGAACAGGATGACGTCCGCGTCTTCCGGCGTGTCGGTGCGCACCAGTCCATCCGAGGCGCCAAGGACATCGACCATCTTGTCCGAGTCGTACTCGTTCATCTGGCAGCCGAAGGTTTTAATGAATACTTTTTTCTGCATGAAATTGCTAATTGGGGGCGAGCACTGCATCGACAAGGCGGGAACGGGTCAGTTTACCGTAATTCGGTCACCATCTCTTCACATCACGGGTGTGTGCACTCTTTTGATGTCACACGGAAATGTTAATTTCTTTACCTAAAGTAATTGCAGTAATGCTCAGATTGTTAAAAGTTCGCGAATGCACATACTTTATTATTGACAACACATAGGCATGGCGGCATGAAGTGTTTCTCTATGTAAAACAATGACTTCGGAGTGGATTCCGATTTACAAAATTTATCCAAGAAATCTCTTGCGTGCGCCACAATTGAGCCCCATGTGCTGAAATGCAAACGTGACAAGCTTTCCACACGATAGCTTGATTTCCGACAAGGAGTCACATGCGCCGGTTCGTGATCGCACTGGCGTGAGCGGCTGATAATTTGTTTGAAAGACAAGTGCGCATGCGGAAAGAAATGGAGCACTGTGGGCCGGAATTCTTAAGGGAATGTTCAGACTCGCGCTGTTTAATCCCTGAACAAGTTCCGGGAACTTATGTTGATGAAATGTAGTCTTTAACAAAAGTTCGTAAGGGAACTATTTTAACCAAACTCGTGAGGTAATCATCATGGCACAACAACATCACGCTCTGTCTTCGCAGGAAAGTTACAACCCGAATCACCTGCTGGACATCCTGCTCGGAAAGATGCAGCTGAAAAACGACGCCGCCCTGTCGCGCATGCTCGAAGTGGCGCCCCCTGTCATCAGCAAGATTCGCCACCACCGCCTGCCGGTCGGCGCCTCGCTGCTGATCCGCATGCACGAAGTGACCGGCATGAGCATCCGCGACCTGCGCGACCTGATGGGCGACCGTCGCACCAAGTACCGTTTGTCGGATGCCCAAGGCCGTCCGAAACCAGAAGAAAAAGCTGCACAAGCCGCTGCAGCAGCCGCCGCCCAGCAGCAAGCCCAGCCTGCACAAGGCCAGGGTCCGCAAACCAACGAAGCGTCGAACAAGACCTCCGGCAATTATGCGCACTAATGCCGTGGGCATGACAGCCGCATCTGTCATGCCTTCGGTATTGGCGGGCTGCGGCGCCGTCATGTCCCTGACGGCGCCGCGCTAGATTCGCTGCTTTATCGTGCACCGTCCTGCGGCCTAGGCCATCAGGATGGCTGTCATTTCCTCGAACTGCAGTTCCGTCTCGCGGAACACCTGCAGCCATACTTCTTCTGGCAGACCGAGCGCCGTCCACGCCACGCTGGACACGGCAGGCACCAGCTCGTCCGTATCGCCGGCCAGGTCAAGTGCATGGGCCACGGCCTGGGCCACATGGACGATCGTCGCCAGGAAGCCGGCCCCCGGCGTCTCGGGCGCAGGATAAAAGGCGATCGCCTGCTGCATCGTGCCCGAGAATTGCCAGTGTTCGGCCAGCGCCGCGCCGGCCAGCAGATGGTCGACGCCCAGCATCGCCTGTTCAATATCGATCAAGTCGCCATCGACGCGCTTGCGCTCGCGCAGGACGGCATCGTACTGTTCGGGATAGCGCGTCACCAGCACCAGGCGGCCGATGCCGTGCAACAGGCCGGCCGTGAACGCCACGTCTTGATTGAAGCGCATATGGCGCGCCAGTACCCGCGCGCAGGCGGCGGTGGCGATCGACAGGCGCCAGAAGGCCTTGTCGTCAAAGCTCGGGCAACGTCCACTTGGAAAGCACCCGGTCATCGCCGCCGCCATGATCAGGTTGCGCATGGACTGGAATCCCAGATACGTCATGGCCTGCTGGATGGTGGTGGCCTTGACCTGCAGCCCGAACGCCGACGAGTTGGCCAGACGCAGTGTCTTGGCGGTCAGGGCCTGGTCGGCCGACACCTTCCTGGCCAGCACCGAGATATCGATGTCTTCCTGATCGATGCTGCCGAGCAGCTCCATCACGACCGCGGGCAGCGAGGGCAGGTCCTTCAGGCCTTTTACCAGTTCCTCGAGCGTGATCGTCATGGCGCCACCTGCCGTTCGAGCCGGTAATCCTCGACATAGCGGCGCAGCAGCTTGGCGGCCCAGTCATGATCGTCGTCGATGTCGTGCCGGCGGAACAGGTGGTCGAGCCGGGCCACGGTGGCCGCTTCGTCAGGCACGCGGCGCGCCTCGACGCGGGCCACTGCCACCGCCTCGATCTGGTGGCGCTGCAGCGAGGCGATGGTCGCCTCGCTGAGGACGGCGCCCTTGGCCAGCAGCACGAGGCCATGATTGTCCAGCAGCTCGTCAGAGAGCACCATGCCCGGCTGTACCTGTGTCACGGGAACCATTGCGTGATCATCGCTCATTTTGCCTCCATTCAATTCTGCGCCGATGTTATCACCGGCACGCATCGTTGTAAGTAACCATTCCCGCTGCCCATCCAGGCCGCGCCCATCTGGCGAGGAAAGTGTTGTACGCTCTGGCATCGGTCGACGCGGCCGTTCATCCATCAGGAGAATCATGAAGCTTTATTTCAGCCCCGGCGCCTGTTCGCTCGCGCCGCACATTGCCTTGCTCGCCACTGGCCTGCCTTTCGTCGCCGAGCGCGTCAGCCTGCGCACCAAACAAACGGGCAGCGGCGAGGATTTCCGCGCGCTCAGTCCCAAAGGCTATGTACCGGCGCTGGAGATGGCCGATGGCCGCCTGCTCACCGAAAACCAGGTGATCCTGCAATACGTGGCTGACCAGGCTCCCGCCGCCGGCCTGGCGCCGGCCTTCGGCAGCTTCGAGCGCTACCAGCTGATGGAATGGCTCAGTTGGCTGTCGTCCGAGCTGCACAAGCGTTTTTCGCCACTGTTCACGCCAGGGGCGACCGAGGAGGGCAAGCAGGCCGCCTGGGCCGCGCTGGCCGCGCCGCTGACCTACGTCGCCAACCGGATCGACGCCGATGGCTACCTGACCGGGCCGCAGTTCACGGTGGCCGACGCCTACCTGTTCACGGTGCTGAACTGGACAGGCTTCGCCAAGTGCTCGCTGGACGCGTGGCCGGCGCTGCAAGCCTACCAGGCGCGTGTCGCCAACCTGCCGGTGGTGCGCGAAGCGCTGCGCCGCGAAGGCCTGCAGTAACACCAGCCGTGTTCCAACGATTGCCCGCAGCACGTTACCATGACCAGATGACCAGCCAACGCTATATTGCCCTGCTGCGCGGCGTGAATGTCGGCCGCGCCAAACGGATTGCCATGGCCGACCTGCGCACGCTGGTCGAGCGCCTCGGCTATACCGGCGTGCGCAGCCTGCTCAATAGCGGCAACGTGATCTTCGACGCCGACGTGCCGTCGGCCCAGGCGGCGGAAACGATCGAGGAAGCGATGGTCTTGCGTCTCGGCGTGGGGGCGCGGGTATTCGTGCTCGAGCGCCAGGAATTTGCCGAGATTATCGATGACAATCCGCTGGTCGACCTGGCCGACGACCATGCGCGCCTGTTTGCCTTCCTGCTGGCGGGCGAGGCCCAGCGCGCGATAGCGGCCGACCTGTGCGGCCGGGATTGGCAGCCCGAGGCGCTGGCCATTGGCCGCCACGCAGCCTATGTCTGGTGCCCGGAAGGCATGCTCGACAGTGCTGCCGCGGCGGCGCTGGGCAAGCAGCTGGGAGACCGCACGACGTCGCGCAACTGGCGCACGATCATCAAGCTGCACGCTTTGTGCAGCCATCCGGGGTGCTGATCTTCACCCCTTGTCGTTCGTCAGCTACTTGAACTTGCCGCTGTACCGACTGGCCCGGTAGCCGATCAGGATCAGGCCGACCAGCATCATCTCGAACATTTCCGGGTCTGGCAACGCGGATAGATGGGATGGCGGCGTGACGAAGTGCGTGTGGCCCGTCGTGGCCAGGTCGCTCACCGGTCGCTGGAATGGCTTGCACGCCAGGGCCTGGAATGAGGTCGATGACAGCGGCTTGGGCCGTGTTGGCAAGTAAGAGCGCAGGCGCCGCCGTCAAAGCGTATCTTTTCATCGCCGCTCCCTACATCATATAAATGACACCGATCTTTGGATGGGTTGAAACTCCGTCCGCAGCCGCCATCTTGCCATCAGCATAGCAGTTTCGGCATCATCATTGCGCGCCGCTGCGCTGATCAATTATGGAAAGAAGTCATGTTTTTACTGAAAGATGAACACATTTTAAGTTCATCAAGAAAATGTTGATTGTGGTAAATAAGCAGCGCTCAGCAATAAATATAAACCAACGACGATATTCTTATCATGTTAATTTCGCAATCAAAAGCGGTTTGATTGGCACATTCATCATTATTGCTGTCAGTCGAATAATCAAAACCGTTATCAGCTTTTTCATTATCGTCAAATTCCCCATCTTTTTCTCTTCAGGGTATTCACTGCGGTTTTTTTTGAAGGTATAGTCTCCTTATCCCCTTGCCTTCGGGCATCACATCAATATCCTCAACACGTCAGAACCTTCGGCCCCGGCCGACGCCGTCATCGCCGCCGCGAACCGGCACCAGCAGTCCCTACTTTTGCACGACGCACTTTTTCGACGAGTAAACAGATGCCCAACTTCGCCCGACTTCAGATTGCTTTCAAGAACGTTTACGTCCGCATCCTGTCCGCTATCCTGCTGGGCTCGCTAGTGGCGCTGGCGATCTTGAAGTCAGATGTGCCGCAAGACCCAAGCCCGGTGGTCCACTCGCAGAATATTGCCGAGATCACCTCGCTGGCCAGCCAGAAGTCGCGCCTGGACTACCTCTTGATCGCGCATCCGCTGTCCGAGGCGCCGCGGTATATCTACAAGTTCAAGAACGCGGCGAACGTACACGTGGTGAAGGTGCCGAGCACCTCGCACCTGTCGCTCGAGCGCGAGGTGCTGCTCAAGAACGCGATCCCGTATTCGATTGCCAAGGAAGACTACCTGGCCAGCCACAAGGCCGTGATGGATGAGGGCGCGAGCATGGTCGACCAGACCGGCGACTTCCTCAAGCGCAATGCCTTCCCGATCATCGTGATCCTGCTGGTGCTGTACGTGATCAAGTTCGGCATCCCGGGCATGGGATCGAGCGCGTCGATGATCACCCCGGACAAGCTCAAGGGCAGCCTGGACGACCTGATCGGCATGGAGGACATCAAGCAGGAAGTGCTGCACCTGGAAGACATGATCCGCAACCGTGCCGAATACCAGTCGCACAATATCGACAAGCCATTCAACGTGATGCTGACCGGTCCTGCCGGTACCGGCAAGACCAAGCTGGTCGGCTACCTGGCCAAGCGCCTCGACATGCCGATGATCTCGGCCTCGGGTTCGGCGCTGGAGTCGGGCTATGTCGGCGGCGGCTCGAAGGCGCTGAACGCCCTGTACCGCAAGGCTTGCGCCAAGGGCAAGTGCATCATTTTCCTGGATGAAGCGCAAAGCCTGTTCATGCCGCGCGGCCGCAGCGAAAAGAAATGGGAAGACGACACCGCCAATACCATGCTGGGCCTGCTGGACGGCGTGAAGAGCGACAAGGGTGCGAACGTGATCTGGATCGTCGCCTCGAACTTCGACGACAACACGACCGAGATGGACGAAGCGATGCTGCGCCGTTTCTCGGTGAAGATCAACTTCCGCCTGCCGAACAAGGCCGAGCGCCGCGAACTGCTGCGCAGCTTCCTGGCGCGCAAGAAGGATGGTCTGGTCGATTGGGAAGACCTGAACCTGGACCAGGTGGCCGAGATCACCCAAAACCTGAGCCCGGCGCTTCTGGAAACCGTGGTCGAGCGTGCGAGCATGCTGTCGATCCAGGAAAAGACGATCATCAATACCAACCTGATGTTCCGTGCCTACGAGCGCGCCACCATCGGCTTGACCGACCGCGCCACCACGCTTGACAAGCACAAGCAGCGCGAGCGTATTGCGCTGCATGAGCTGGGGCACTTCTTCATGCAGATCGATCCGTATCTGCGCCAGGGGCTGTCGCTGGCCGAAGTGAAAGAGAAGTCGCACCTGCTCAAGATCAGTACCGAGGCGGTGTCGAAGATCGGCGCGCTGGGCTATGTGCTGCAGTCGGGCGAGGACATGTCGCTGCGCACGCTCGAAGAACTGGAGCGCGATGTGGTCGGCCTGTATGGCGGCGTGGCGGCCGAAGAAATGTTCTATGGCGCACGCGGTATTTCGGTCGGCAGCCAGAATGACATCGAGAAAATCACCAAGATGCTGAACCTGATGGTCAGCCGCCTGTCGATGTATTCGCGCTCGAAGATCGATTACAGCCAGTTGCGGCAGGAGGCGAGCGGCGAACACACCGTGCGCCTGGTGGAAGAGAAGGCCGATGCGCTGTACAGCTACACGCTCGATGCGATCCGCGATTACAAGCTGGTGATGGAGTCGCTCAAGGACACGCTGCTGGAGCAGTATGTGTTGTCGAAGGATGAGGTGTTTGCATTGCTGGAAGAGCGTAGCGAACTGTTGATGCCGCAGTTGCATGGACATCGGACGGCCAAGCTGACGCTGTGCGAGGAAGAAGCCGCGGCTTGATCGCCTGAGCCTTTCCCGATGGAGCCCGTCCCGCGTACGCCGGACGGGTTTTTTTATGTTGGCGCTGTGCGCGTTAATTCGGTTCTTTCCGACGGCACGTTGCGCACTGGATGATTGCGACCAGCAATTGCGCTGGCGTACGCAAAGCGCCGTCATCCAGGAAGCGCTGCCAGCTCGAATAGTTCACCAGGTAGCGGCTGGCGATGCCGTTGAAGCGCTTGATCCAGGTTTTGAAGCGGGCATGCCAGCCATTGACGTTATTGAGGTGGATCGCGCCGCGCGCCTTGATCCCGGCGCGCAGATTGACCGCCTCGTGTGCGATACCGGCGCCGGCGCTGCAAGCCGCTGGCCGCACCGCACCGATGGACACGGGGACACTGGCAATGCGGACAGCATGGCGTGCCCGCCGCCATGGCGATGAGGTGCAGGCACTCGCCAGGATGGACAATCGCCGTGCTCCAGGCGCGCAGCCTGGCCACCTCGTCGGTATGCAGGTGCGGGGAGGTCAGCACGGCAAATACTTCTTCGAAGACCAAGCCTTGCATCATTGCCACCTGATGAGTTAACTCGACAGTGCTGAGACCGGCGCGAATGGGAAAGGTTCGCATAACTAACGCGAACAGCGCCTTTATGTTGGCGCTGACACGTATCCGTCTGCCGGGTCACGACAGCGTGGACCTTGTCTCGTCTCCAGAGGCGGATTCGAGTGCATTGCGCGATGTGCTCAATGCGCCGCCGGCTCATGCGCGCGCAGGGTCTCCAGCACGTGCCGCGTCATGCTACTCGCCAGTTCTTCCTCACCAACAAACACCCGTCCCCCCGTCTCCGCCCGCAACAACCCGGCTTCCTTGTCGTTATGCGTGCGCACCACGCAGCGAATCGAAGGATTGAGTGCCTTCGCAATCTCGACCATCTTGCGCACGTCAAACGTATCGGGCGTCGCGATCACCAGCATGGCGGCTTTATGGATATGCGCCTGGATCAGCACCGCAGGTTCCGCCGCATTTCCCACCACCGCCGGAATGCCGCGCTGGCGCGCCTGCTCGACCAGCTCGCGATGCTGCTCCGCGAGCACGAAGTGAATGCCGCGCGCAGTCAGATCGTCCGCAATCCGTCGCCCGACCCGCCCGAACCCCACCAGCACCACCTGATTGCTGAGCTTTTCGCGCGAGGTCGTCATCGGCAGCTCCGCCAGCGGATCGGCTGGCCGCTCCAGCTTGCGCGCCAGGTGCATCAGGTGGTTCTGCGTGCCGAGCCAGCGCTGCACTGGCTCGATCGCCGTAAACACCAGCGGATTGAGCGCAATCGAAATAATCGCGCCGGCCAAAATCAGGTTCTGGCCTAGCTCCGGCAACAGCCCGAGCTGCATCCCCAGGGCCGCCAGGATGAACGAAAACTCCCCAATCTGCGCCAGGCTGGCCGACACCGTCAACGCCGTATTGAGCGGATAACGCAGCCCCAGCACCAGCACGAAGGCAGCCATCGACTTGCCGACCACGATCACCAGCACCACGCCCAGCACATGCAGGGGATTCTCGACCAGCACCATCGGATCGAACAGCATCCCGACCGAGACGAAGAACAGCACCGAGAACGCATCGCGCAGCGGCAGCGATTCCTCGGCGGCGCGGTGGCTCAGTTCGGACTCGCGTAGCACCATGCCGGCAAAGAAGGCGCCCAGGGCGAACGACACGCCGAACAGGCTCGACGAGGCGTAGGCGATGCCGACCGCCGCCGCGATCACGGACAAGGTAAACAGCTCGCGCGAGGCGGTCTTGGCCACGCGCCACAGGAACCACGGAAAGACCTTGCGGCCCACGATCAGCATGAAGGCGATGAAGCCGCCCACCTGCAGCAGCGTCATGCCCAGCGCCGGCAGCAACTCGGCGCCGGCATCGCCCTTGCCGCCCAGCGGGCCGGCGAGCGCCGGCAGCATCACCAGCACCAGCACCATGACCAGGTCCTCGACGACCAGCCAGCCGACCGCGATGCGGCCGTTCATCGAATCGAGCACGCCGCGCGCCTCCAGCGCGCGCAGCAGCACCACGGTGCTGGCCACCGATAGCGCCAGCCCGAACACGATGCCGGCGCCCAGGCTCCAGCCCCACCACCACGACAGCGCCATGCCCATCGCGGTAGCCACGCCGATTTGCAGCAGCGCGCCGGGCAGGGCAATGCGGCGCACGTCGAGCAAGTCCTTCAGCGAGAAATGCAGTCCGACCCCGAACATCAGCAGCATCACCCCGATCTCGGCCAGCTGCGACGCCAGGCCGATATCCGCCACGAAGCCCGGCGTGGCCGGCCCGATGAAGACGCCAGCGGCCAGGTAGCCGACCAGTGCCGGCAGCTTGAGGCGCACGGCCAGCATGCCGAAGATCAGGCCAAAGCCAAGTGCGGCGGCGATCGTGGTGATGAGCGTTAATTCATGATGCATCAGGGGGAGGGCGCTTTATCAGGTTAGAATTTCTTCAGTATAAGTGAGCAGTATGTACAGGCCGTGAAAAACCTTTGGAGACGAGAATGAGCCGAACCGCATACATCGCCGGCGTGGGCATGATCCCCTTCGCCAAGCCGGGTGTGAGCAGCCCTTATCATGAGATGGGCGCCGCCGCCGTGCGCGCCGCGCTGCAGGATGCCGGCCTGTCGTACGCCGAGGTCGAGCAGGCCTACGCCGGGTATGTGTATGGCGATTCCACCAGCGGCCAGAAAGCGCTGTACGGCGTCGGCATGAGCGGCATCCCCATCGTCAACGTCAACAACAACTGCGCGACCGGCTCGACCGCGCTGTTCCTGGCGCGCCAGGCGATCGAAGGCGGCGCCGCCGACTGCGTGCTGGCGCTGGGCTTCGAGCAGATGAATCCCGGCGCGCTGGGCTCGGTCTTTGGCGACCGTCCGGCACCGTTCGACGCCTTCGACGCCGTCACCGACCGCCTGGTCGGCAAGCCCGAGATCCCGCTGGCGCTGCGCTACTTCGGCGGCGCCGGCCTGGCCCACATGGAAAAATACGGCACGCCGCTGGCCGCCTTCGCCCGCATCCGCGCCAAGGCCAGCCGCCATGCGCTGAACAACCCGCTGGCGCTGCTGCGCAAGGAGCTGACCGAACAGGACGTGCTCGATGCGCCGGCGCTCTGGCCCGGCGTGATGACCCGCCTGATGGCCTGTCCACCGACCTGCGGTGCGGCCGCCGCGCTGCTGGTGTCCGAGGATTTCGCGCGTCGTCACGGCTTGCGGCGCGACGTCCACATCGCCGCGCAGGCGATGACCACCGACCGCCCCGAGACGTTCGACAGCGCCGACATGATGCGCCTGGTCGGCTACGACATGAGCCGCGCCGCCGCCCGCAAGGTGTACGAGCAGGCCGGCATCGGCCCCATTGACCTCGACGTGGTCGAGCTGCACGACTGCTTCGCCCAGAATGAGCTGATCAGCTACGAAGCGCTCGGCCTGTGCCCCGAGGGCGGCGCGGACCGCTTCATCCGCGAGGGCGACAACACCTATGGCGGCAAGGTGGTCACCAACCCATCCGGCGGGCTGCTGTCGAAAGGCCATCCGCTCGGCGCCACGGGCCTGGCCCAATGCTTCGAGCTGACCCACCAGCTGCGCGGCAGCGCCGGCGCGCGCCAGGTCGACGGCGCCCGCATCGGCCTGCAGCACAACCTGGGCATCGGCGGGGCTTGCGTGGTGACGCTCTACCGGAACTAGCCGGCGCGTCACCGGCGCGGGAAGTGCGATAGCATGGGTCTATTGATATTGCCGAGTGCACGCCGCATGGAAAAACAGGGTGAACTGCGCCGTTCCAAACTGATCGCGCTGAGCTTCTTTGTCGGCGCGGCCGTGCTGTTCGTGATCAGCCTGCTGCTGCCCTATACGTGGTGGACCGGCCTGCTGCGGGCTTTCTCCGAAGCGGCCATGGTCGGCGCGCTGGCCGACTGGTTCGCCGTGGTGGCCCTGTTCCGGCGCGTGCCGATCCCGATCGTTTCGCGCCATACCGCCATCATCCCCAGCAACAAGGACAAGATCGCCGACAACCTGGCGCTGTTCGTGCGCGAAAAATTCCTCGACACCGATTCGATCGTGGGCCTGATCCGGCGCCACGATCCGGTGCAGAAGGTGGCCGAGTGGCTGGTCAAGCCGGCCAACACCGCGCTGATGGGCGCCCACCTGGTGCGCGCCGCGACCTTCATGCTCGACTTCATCGAAGACGCGGCGGTGCAGAACTTCATCCGCCGCGGCGTGCACACGATGGTGAAAAGCGTCGACCTGTCGAAGTCGAGCGGCGCCATCCTCGAAAGCCTGACGCGCGGCCGGCGCCACCAGGAACTGCTCGACGAAGGCATCCGCCAGCTGGCGCGGCTGCTGGACAACGCCGATACGCAGGACTACATCGCGCAAGGCATCGTCGACTGGCTCAAGGAAGACTACGCGTTCATCGAGAAGATGCTGCCGTCGGACCTCATCGGTCGCAAGGGCGCCGACATCGCGGTGCGCCTCGCCGCCGGCGTGCTGGGCAAGGTCGCGGCCGATCCCGAGCACCCGCTGCGCCATCGCTTCGACGACTACGTGGCCGGTTTCATCGAGCGCCTCAAGGACGATCCGGCCTTCCTGGCCAAGGCGGACGACGTCAAGCGCTACCTGCTCGAAGACGAGACCCTGAACACCTACCTCGGTTCGCTGTGGGCCGAGCTGAAGGCCTGGCTCAAGCGCGACCTGGAAAGCGAAGACTCCAGCCTGCGCCGCCGCATCGTCGCCATGGGCGCCTGGATCGGCAAGGTGCTGAGCGAAGACCCGGCGCTGCGCCAGTCGCTCCACGAGAACCTGGAGGCCGCCGCGCGCGGCGTGGCGCCCGAATTCGCGGGCTTCCTGACGCGCCACATCGCCGACACCGTCAAGCAGTGGGACGACCGCGAAATGTCGGCCCAGATCGAACTCAATATCGGCAAGGACCTGCAATATATCCGCATCAACGGCACCATCGTGGGCGGCTTGATCGGCGTGACCTTGTACCTGCTGTCCCACCTGCCCGCGCTCCTGAGCTGAAGGACCCACCATGCACACGCTCTCGCTGAACGACTGGCTGGCCGCCCACCCCGAGGTCGAGCGCATTCCCGAGCGCGACCTGTACGTGGTGGCGCGCTACATGATCCCGATGGATGCCAACCTGGCCCAGGGCTGCCTGGAAGCGTCCGGCATCCCGGCCATGTTGGCCGATGCCCATCTGATGCAGACCGACCTGCTGCTGGCGCCGGCGCTGGGCGGGGTGCGACTGCTGGTCGACGCCAGCAACGTGCGGCAGGCTTACGCCGTGCTCGAAGCGCTGGCGCGCGGCGACTATGCGCTCGACGAAGACGCGGCGGATGGCGAGTGGCGTAAGGCTGAGTAGACCGTGCGCGAATGTGGGGTGGCGCACGAAACAAACTTTGCCGGCGGCGTAAATTTCAGCATGAAAGCGGTAACCAAGCGCGGCAATCGGCCGCTCCCGCATCTACAGGAGAATCATCATGCCCCAAGGTGATAAATCGTCGTACACCGACAAGCAGAAACGCCAGGCCGAGCACATCAAGGAAGGCTACGAGAAGAAGGGTGTCGGCAAGCAGGAAGCGGAGCGCCGCGCCTGGGCCACCGAGAACAAGGTCTCGGGCGGCGGCAAGAAACACTGAAGAATGACGGCGGAAACAACAACGGCCCGGTTGGCGACAACCGGGCCGTTCTGCATGTGGTGGTGATAGGTGGACTTGAACCACCGACCCCAGCATTATGAGTGCTGTGCTCTAACCAGCTGAGCTATATCACCTGAAACTGACAAAAGCAAAAATGGCTTGACTCGTTGGAGAGCCAAGCCATCGCTTGGAATTCTTGGTGGTGATAGGTGGACTTGAACCACCGACCCCAGCATTATGAGTGCTGTGCTCTAACCAGCTGAGCTATATCACCGCAACGACCGATATTATCGGGCGCGACCGGTTGCGTGTCAAGATCGTGGCGTGTTCCGCGCCGAAAAATGTCGCGCTGATATCATTTATTTAACGTGGCCAGGTGGTCCAGCATCGCTCCGGCCGGATCGGGGCCGAGGCAATCGACCACGACCCGATCCGGCATCGCGCGCAACCACGTGATCTGGCGCTTGGCCAGCTGGCGGGTCGCGATGACGCCCAGTTCGCGCAGTTGGGCGCGGTCGATATGGCCATCCAGGTAGTCCCAGGCCTGGCGATAACCGACGCAGCGGATCGACGGCAGCGATGGCGACAGGTCGCCGCGCGCGCGCAGGCGCGCCACCTCGGCCACCAGCCCCTGGTCGTCGCGATCGCCCAGCATCTGGTCGAAACGCAGCGCGATGCGCCGGTGCAGGACGGCGCGGTCGTCGGTTTCCAACCCGAACGACACCAGATCGAACGGCAGCTCGGGCTTGGCGCGCCTCGCCAGCAGGGCCGACATCGGCTGGCCCGACAACTGATGAATTTCCAGCGCACGGTTGATGCGCTGGGCGTCGTTCGGCGCCAGGCGCGCGGCGGTGATCGGGTCGACCGCGCGCAACTTGTCGTGCATGCCGGGCCAGCCGATGCGCGCGGCCTCTGCTTCGATCGCGGCGCGCACGTTCGCGTCCGCCGTGGGCAGGTCGTCGAGGCCGTCGACCAGCCCCTTGAAATACATCATCGTGCCGCCCACCAGCAGCGGCAGCCTGCCGCGCGCCGTGATCTCGGCCACCAGGCGGATGGTGTCGGCGCGGAACTGCGCCACCGAGTACGACTCCAGCGGATCGAGGATGTCGATCAGGTGGTGCGGCACAGCGGCCAGTTCGTCAGGCGTGGGCTTGGCGGTGCCGATGTCCATGCCGCGGTAGACCAGGGCCGAATCGACCGAGATGATTTCGCACGGCGTCGTTTGCGCAATGCGCAGGGCGCTGGCGGTCTTGCCGGACGCGGTCGGGCCCATGATGGCCACGGCCAGTGGTTTTTTCACTTGCGTCATCACTGGCCGCGCAAGAACAGTTTGTCGAGCGCGGAGATGTCGAGCTGGACCCAGGTCGGACGGCCGTGGTTGCACTGGTCGGCGCGCTCGGTGCTTTCCATCTGGCGCAGCAGCGCGTTCATCTCGGGCACTGCCAGGATGCGGTTGGCGCGCACCGCCGTGTGGCAGGCGAGGGTGCCGAGCAGCTCGTTGCGGCGCTCGATCAGCACGCGCGAGCCGCCGTATTCGCGCACGTCGCGCAGCACGTCGCGCGCCAGCGTCTGGGCGTCGGCGTTTTTCAGCAGGGTCGGCACGCTGCGCACCGCCAAGGTGGTCGGCGACAGGGCGGCGATGTCGAAGCCCAGCGCCTTCAAGGTGTCCTGGTGCTCGGTCGCGGTCGCGACTTCGACCGCGTCGGCGTAGAAGGTCACCGGAATCAGCATCGATTGCACCTGCATCTCCTGGCCCTGGGCCTGGGCGTCGAGCGCGTTCTTGATCTGTTCGTACAGGATGCGTTCGTGGGCCGCGTGCATGTCGACCAGCACCAGGCCGCGCGTGTTCTGGGCCAGGATGTAGATGCCGTGCAGCTGGGCCAGCGCGAAGCCGAGCGGGAAGTCGTCGTTCGACAGCGGCCGCTCGGATGCCGACAGGGGCACATCCACCGGGCCCCTCATTGGCGCGGGTGCGGCGCTGGTCGCATCCGGTTTGAACAGGGCGCCATAGGCCTCGGTACGCTGCGCGACACCACCACCCGTCGAAGGATCATCCCAGCGGCTGCCCGCCGGATATGGCGATGGCGAAAAGGTCGACAACTGCGCGCCGAACGTGGTCTGCTCGTGCGGCCGCATCTGCGGCCGCGACGGCGCGTCCGACAACTGCCACAGCGGCGTGCCGCTTGGCCGCACTTCAGCCGCCGTGATCGGCGCCGGCACGCTGCCGTGGGCGGTGGCCGAGGTTTGCGCCAGCGTGCGCTGCACCGCATGGAACACGAATTGGTGCACCGCGCGGCTGTCGCGGAAGCGCACCTCGATCTTCGACGGGTGGACGTTGACGTCGACCAGCGCCGGATCGAGATCCAGCGACAGCACGTAGGACGGGAAGCGGTCGCCGTGCAGCACGTCCTGGTAAGCGGCGCGCACCGCGTGCACCAGCACCTTGTCGCGCACGAAGCGGCCGTTCACGTAGAAGAACTGGCCGTCGGCGCGCGCCTTCGAGGCCGTCGGCAGGCCGACGTAGCCGTGCAGGCGCAGCGGACCGGCCGACTCGTCGAGTTCGAGCCGCGCCTCGGCGAAATCATTGCCCAGGATGTGGGCGCTGCGCTTGGCCGCTTCGCTCACGTTCCAGTGGTCGATCGTGCGGCCGTTGTGAGACAGGCTGAACGCCACGTCGGGCCGCGCCAGCGCGATGCGGCGCACGACTTCGGCGCAGTGGCCGTATTCGGTCTGCTCGGATTTCAGGAACTTGCGCCGCGCCGGGGTGTTGAAATACAGGTCCTGCACGTCGATCGTGGTGCCGAAGGCGCCCGATGATGGGGCCACGGTGCCCTCGTGCGAGCCGACGATCTCGAAGGCGTGCGCGGCGGCGGGCGTGCGCGAGGTGATGCGCACCGAGGCCACCGAGGCGATCGAGGCCAGCGCCTCGCCGCGAAAGCCCAGCGTGCCCACGTTCTCGAGGTCGTGCAGCGACGAGATCTTGGAAGTCGCATGGCGCGCCAGCGCCAGCGGCAGCTGTTCCGGCGCGATGCCGCGGCCGTTGTCGGTGATGGCGATGCGCTTGACGCCGCCTTCTTCCAGGCGCACGGTGATCTGGGTCGCGCCCGCGTCGAGCGCGTTTTCCAGCAGTTCCTTGACGACGGCCGATGGCCGCTCGACCACTTCGCCGGCGGCGATCTGCGAGATGAGCTGGTCGGGGAGCTGCTGGATGGGACGGTGGGTCGGGGCAGGGGCGTTCATGGTGCGATTATATCGCGCGTTCACGGTCCGGAATCGGCGCCCCGGATCGTCCTTGCCTTATTGTTGCTCGCGCACGGGGATCGGCACATTGCACAGGTCGATCGCGCCGGCCGCGACCTTGGTCCACGGACCACCGCGGTTGCGCTGCGCCTCGATCACGGCCTGGAAGGCGGCGCTCTCGGTGCGCATCACCTCGAGCTTGCTGCGCTCGGCCGGCGGCACGTCGGCCGCCAGGCGCACGCTGGCGATCGGGGTGCGCTGCCCGGCCTTGTCGTAGAAGCCGAGGGCGGCCGTCCCGCGCGGCATCACGGTCAACAGCGGCATGCCGGACACGATGCGGCCGACCACGGTGATATTGCGGTCCAGGTGGCGCGGCGCATGGCCGATCACGGTGTACAGCTGCGAACCGTTGCCCGTGTTGGATGCCTCGTCGCGCGCCACGCCGACCATGGCATAGCAGTGCGGCAGCCAGGCCTGGCCGGCTTTCGGGTCGCGCGCCACCGGGAAGCCGTTCACGTGGCCTACTTGCGGCGCGTAGACGTCGCGCTCCTTCAGTTGCGTGAACTGGCCGGTGCCCCTGGCGGGCACGGTGAATTCGGCATCCACCGTCCTGGCCGCCTTGAACGGGCGCGGCGTTTCCTCGTCCGGGTCGCCCCATTGCACGACGAAGCCATCCTGCGCGCGCATGACCCACAAGCCATCGAAATAACGCTCGCGCACCAGTGCGCGGATGTTCGCCGCCGCCTTCGGCGCGAAGGTCGGCGCCAGCTCGAGGACGACACGGCCGGCCGGCAGTTCCATGTACAGCGTGTTCTCGGGATCGAGAAGGCGCCAGTCGCCCGGCTTGGACGCCTTGACCACGTCCGCCACCGACGGCTTGGGCGGCAACTCCTTCTCGGACCTGGCTGGCGCCGCAGCGGCACTGTTGGCAAGCAGGGCCAGCAGTGCGGCGCCCAGGACTGGATGGATCGAGGTCACCGCTTTCACGTGTTCTCCTTTTGGTATGTGTATCGAGCAATTGTAGTCGAGTGCGGCAGGATGTCGCTGTTGACAATTGATATAAATAAAACAGCAAAAGACGCAAATTCAGCGCCTTTGTTGCTGCAACTCACTCAAGTTAGCCGAACAGGGTCCGATAAGTAGAGGGTAAGCACATTACCTGGAACCCCATGCGTAACCTGATCGCACTATTCGCCCTGAGCCTGGTCACGGCCGTGGCGAATGCGAACAATGCAACTCCGACGACCAAGCCTGCGGCCGAGAAGCCCGCGGCCATCGCCTCGATCAAGCCGAACCTGCGGCCGACCGCGGCCACCCCTGCTGCCGCCCAACAATCCGAAGACGACGCCGAAGTCGACCTGTCGGTCCGGATCGCCGAAAAGCTGGCCGAACTGCGCGCCAAGCAAGCCCTGCGCGCCGAGGACGCCGCACGCGCGCGTCGCGCCGCCGAGGCCAGGCGCAAGAAGGAAGCCGCCGCCATCGCCGCCGCCGCGGCCGAAGCCGCCAAGCCGAAGAACGGCACCCACTGGACGTATGAGGGGGAGTTCGGTCCCGAGAACTGGTCGAAGATTAATACCGCATGGGCGTCGTGCAATACCGGCAACCGCCAGTCGCCGATCGACCTGCGCGATGGTATCAAGGTCGACCTGGAACAGATCACCTTCGACTACCACCCGAGCGCCTTCAACGAGATCGACAATGGCCATACGATCCAGGTCAATGTCGCCGGCGGCAATTTTTTGAGCGTGGGCGGTACGACGTATGAGTTGCAGCAATTCCACTTCCACCGTCCGGGCGAAGAGCGGATCAATGGCAAGGGCACCGAGATGGTCGTGCACCTGGTGCACAAGAGCTATGACAACAAGATCGCCATCCTGGCGGTACTGCTCGAGCGTGGCGACGCCAATCCGATGATCCAGACCGTGTGGAACAACCTGCCACTGGAAAAGCACATGACGGTGACGCCGTCGATCGTGCTCGATGTGAACGAGATCTTGCCGGCGCGGCGCGATTACTTCACCTATATGGGATCGCTGAGCGAGCCGCCGTGCACCGAGAATGTGTTGTGGTTGGTGATGAAGCAGACCATGACGGCGTCGCCGCAGCAGATGGCCCTGTTTTCGCGCCTGTATCCCTTCAATTCGCGGCCGGTACAGCCGAGTAATGGGCGGATGGTCAAGGAATCGATGTAAAAAAAACGCGCCGGGGCGCGTTTTTCATGAAGCCTCCGATCGCACGTCGTCAGGAAATGCGATACCGGCCTTCCCACACGGCACCCGGCGCCAGCTCGAGCGGCGTCAACTGCGCCGGCTCGATGCAGACAAACCGCTGGTACTCGTCGTCTTCCATATCGGCCAGCGCCGCCGTATCGGCCGCGCCCGGATTCCACACCACGGCATCGCTGAAGCCCTCCTGCTCCAGCGTCAGCACGCGCGCCCAGGTCCCCAGGGTAATGCCGTCACCCACATTCTCATAGACCACGTCGAGCTTGTCCGCAATCGACAGCGTTCCCGCTTCGAGCCCCTCGATGCGCACGTCCGCCAGGTGCGGCACCAGGTGATAGGCATGCAGCGCCGCCGCGAACGGGAAGGGCGCCGCGCCGGTATTGCGTACACTGAACGCCATGTCCAGCTGGTTGGCGCGCACGGACACGCGCAGGGCCAGCGCGAACGGGTGCGGCCAGGCGCCAGCCGTCGCCGCCGGCAAGTCAGCCTCGGTCAGCCCGAACACCGCCCACGCCGCGCCATCCTCGATGCCATGCTGCTCCAGGCGCCAGGTGCTGACCCGCGCAAAACCATGCCGCATGCCGTCGCCGCGCTCGGCGAATTGGGGAAAGATGACCGGCACGCCGCCGCGGATCGCGCGGCTGCCGTCGAGCGCGGAGCGCGTGCTGAGGAACATGCGCTCGCCGCCATCCGCGCCGTGCCACGACACCAGGTGGCCGCCGTACAAGGTAACGACGGCGCTGGCGCCGTCCGGCGCCGTGATGCGAATCGCGGGCAGTTGCCCAAAGGTGATGTTTTCCATTATCAGGTCTGGCGGCTCTTGGCCATGGGCGGGTTGTCGGCGAAATAGCGGCGAATGCCATTCGTGATCGCATTGGCCAGCTGGTCCTGGTAGGCGTCGTCGTTCAGGCGCGCTTCTTCCTGGGGGTTGGAGATAAAGGCGGTCTCGACCAGGATCGAGGGAATGTCCGGCGCCTTCAGCACGGCGAAGCCGGCCTGCTCGACCGAGGCCTTGTGCAGGCGGTTGATGCCGCCGATTTCCTTCAGCACGGCCTTGCCGAGTTTCAGGCTGTCGTTGATCTGGGCGGTGGTCGACAGGTCGAACAGCACGCTGGCCAGGTGCTTGTCGGCGGTGCCCGTCAAGTTGGCACCGCCGATCAGGTCGGCCTTGTTCTGGTCATTGGCCAGCCAGCGCGCCGCGCTCGAGCTCGCGCCTTTTTCCGACAGCACGAACACCGACGAGCCGCGCGCCGTCGGCGAGATCCAGGCGTCGGCGTGGATCGAGACGAACAGGTCGGCCTGGACCTTGCGCGCCTTTTCCACGCGGGTGCCGAGCGGCACGAAGAAGTCGCCATCGCGGGTCAGCATGACGCGCGTGTTCGGCATCTGCTCGAGCTTGGCCTTGAGGCGCTTGGCCACGGCCAGCACGATGTCTTTCTCGCGGCTGCCCTTGGCGCCGATCGCGCCCGGATCCTCGCCGCCATGGCCCGGATCGAGGGCGATGGTGATCATGCGCGCCACCTTCTGCGCCGGCGCCGGGGCCGGGCTGCGGGTCGGCGGCGGCTGCACCGGCTGGGCTGGCGGCGTACCCTGCAGGCCCGATATTTCGGATTCCAGCTTGGCGATTGCATCCGGGCCGGCATTCGGCTGGGTGCGCGGCGCGGCCGGCGGCGGCGTGGGGATCTGCACCGGCGGGGTGCCGGCCGTCGCCGGATTCGGCGACGCGGGCGCGCCGGCTACCGGCGTGCCGGCGACCGGGTCGCCCAGGGCCGGCTGGTCGGCCGCCAGGGTCGTGGTCGGCCCCGGGCTCCAGTCGCCCTGCTGGATCAGCGCGGCGATCGGGTCCACCGGGGCCGCCGGATACAGGTCGAACACCAGGCGGTGCTGGTAGCCGGCCACCGGCGCCAGGGTGAACACCTGCGGCTTGATCTCGGCCTTCAGGTCGAATACCAGGCGCACCACGTTCGGCCGGTTCTGGCCGACCCGCACTTGCTTGATGTAGGGATCGTTGGACTCGATCTTGGCCACCAGGCTCTTGAGCGTGGAACTCAGGGCGAGGCCGTCGATATCGACGACCAGGCGCGGTGGATCGGGGATCAGGAAGTGTTCGGCCTTGAGATTGGTGTCGTTTTCCAGCGTCACCCGGGTGTAGTCGGGGGCGGGCCAGACGCGCACGGCCAGGATTTCATTGGCGCGGGAAGACAGCGGGATAACGGACAGCAGCAGCGTGCCGCCGGCCTTGAGCAAGACACGGCGACGCGAGGACGAAGGCGTCACGCGGGCGGCTGGGGCGGCAGAAGGGGAGCGAGACGGTCGAGGCATAGCAGGCCTAATTCGGACAACGCCTGCAATTCTACATCACGGCCGGGCCCGCTAACGTTGAGCAAGACACGCAAGTCGGGCGGTGGCAACACCGGATCGCCTTTTTCAGGCCACTCGACGATACAAACATTGCGCCCGTCGAAATCTTCGCGAAAGCCCGCGTCCAGGAATTCTTCCGGACTCGACATGCGGTACAGGTCGTAGTGGATGACTTGCAAAGGCTTCCCTTCCAGCATCACCTGATACGGTTCCGACAAGGTGTAGGTCGGGCTCTTCACCGTGCCGGTATGGCCGGCCGCGTGCAGCAGCGAGCGGGTGAGGGCGGTCTTGCCGGCGCCCAGGTCGCCATGAAGGTAGATCACCAGGCCCGGTTGCAGGGCGCGCGCCAGGGCGGCGCCGAGGGCGGCGGTAGCGGATTCGTCAGGCAAATAGCGCTGCAAGTGGGAGGTGGAAGGCGGCATCGAATAAAATAGCGAGTTGTAATGCGTGTCTCTCTTGCGAGTTTCCCTGCGGTATGTCCATTCCCCCCAATCCATCAGCCGACCTGCCCCAGCTTGCGCGCGCCATCAAGGCGTGGGGCGCAGAGCTCGGCTTTGCCGACGTACGCATCGCCGACGTCGACCTGGGGCACCTGGAGGCCGGCCTGCAAGCCTGGCTGGACGCGGGTTACCACGGCGAGATGGATTATATGGCAAGCCATGGCATGAAGCGTGCGCGGCCCGCCGAACTGGTGCCGGGCACGGTGCGCGCCATCGTCGCGCGCATGGATTACCTGCCGGCCACGCGCGACGCAGACTGGCGCGCGCAGGAACGGTTGCGCCAGCAGGATCCGGATGCCGCCGTGGTCTCGGTCTATGCCAGAGGCCGCGACTATCACAAGGTGTTGCGCAACCGCCTGCAGTCGCTGGCCGGCCGCATCCAGGACGCGGTCGGTCCGTTCGGCTTCCGGGTGTTCACCGATTCGGCGCCGGTGATGGAATTGCCGCTGGCCGAGAAGGCGGGCCTCGGCTGGCGCGGCAAGCACACGCTGCTGCTGTCGCGCGCGGCCGGGTCGACCTTCTTCATCGGCGAAATTCTGGTCGACCTGCCGCTGCCCGTCGATCCGCCGACGGGCCAGCATTGCGGCGGGTGCCAGTCCTGCATCGACCTGTGCCCGACGCAGGCGATCCTGGGCCCGGGCAAGCTGGATGCCCGGCGCTGCATCTCCTACCTGACGATCGAGCTCAAAAGCAGTATCCCAGAAGACATGCGGCCCCTGATCGGCAACCGCATCTATGGCTGCGACGATTGCCAGGTGGCCTGTCCGTGGAACAAGTTTGCGCAGCGGGCGTCGGTACCGGATTTCGACGAGCGCAACGGACTTGGCGAAGGCGACCTGGTCGGCCTGTTCGCCTGGGACGAGGAAGAATTCAACCGCCGCATGGAAGGCAGTCCGATCCGCCGGATCGGCCACGAGCGCTGGTTGCGCAACCTGGCGGTGGGATTGGGAAATGCTGCTGAGAAAAAGCGCGGAGATGCTGCCATCGTGGCTGCCTTGCAATCCCGGCTCGGTCATCCTTCCGGGCTGGTGCGCGAGCACGTCGCCTGGGCCCTGGCGCGCCACGCCGCCTGAGCCTGTCAATACCTTGTATAAGCTTCAGAGCTCGATGCGCTTCAGGCGCAGGGCCGACCAGTCGCCGTCGATCGAGATCATCGCCACGCCGGTGATGCCGTTTTCCTTGGCATAGGCATTGATCGAATCGCGGTTGATGTCGGTGGCCTTGGCGGCGGTCTGCTTGAGATAGGCAATCCACAGCGAACCCTTCTCGCCCAGCTTTTGCCTGGCGATCTCGAGATAGTGTTCGAGGTCCTTCTGGTGCATGCAAAACATCAGGATCACGTCGAAGGGACCGTCGCCCTCCTTGACCAGCTCGGCCGGCATCTGGGCGGCGACGTTCGGATTGGCCTGCCCATTCAATACCAGCATCGACTTCGCCGTTCGTAAAAACATCTTGTCTGCAACTGTCTTTTCGTTCATTGGAGTTTCCTAAAAGAGAGTTTGCATCGCGGCGCCCGGGGCCGCGGCGCGTTCAAGACTATTTTACAAGGCTTCCTTCGTGGAGCAGGAACGCTTGACGGTAGGAACCATCAGGAAAAAGAGAAAGCCGCGCGAGCGCGCCGGCCGGTTTTCCTTGGCGCTGTGCGCGTTAATTCGTTTTTTTCCGACGGCACGTTGCGCACTGGATGATTGCGGCCAGCAATTGCGCTGGCGTACGCAGGGCGCCGTCATCCAGGAAGCGCTGCCAGCCCGAATAGTTCACCAGGTAGCGACTGGCGACGCCATTGAAGCGCTTGATCCAGGTCTTGAAGCGGGCATGCCAGCCATTGACGTTATTCAGGTGGATCGCGCCGCGCGCCTTGACCCCGGCGCGCAGATTGACGGCCTCGTGCACGGCCCCGGCATGGTCGGCGAAGACCCGGTAAGCGGCCGCCGAATCGCTGATCAACACTGCGTCCGGCGCCAGCACCGGCCGCAGGCAGGCGATGAGTTTCACGGCGCTGACCGGCCCGCGGCCAGTGTGAAAGTCCAGTGTCTGCCGGCCCCGGTCGCGTGCGACGAGCAGGCACTCGTGCTCGCGGCTGATGCCGCGCCGCGTCGCTACGCCGCCGCGCCGCCGCGCGGGACGCGTCAGGTGGCGCGAGCCCTTCTGCGATTCGAGCAGATAGGTTTCGTCCGCCTCGACCATGCCTTCAAGGCGATCTGGACGCTTGCGCGCTGCGCCCGGTACGAAACGGTGGCGCCAGCGGAAGCTGGTGCTGCGGTGCACGCCGACGAGCTCGGCTGCTGCACGGACCGTGCGCGAATCGAGCACGCATTGCAGGTACGGTAGCCAGGCGGCCTTCTTGCGCAGGCGCGCCAGCGGCGTGTTCGTCAGCGCATTGAAGCTGCGCCGGCAAGCCAGGCAGCGCCAGCGCTGCAGGCCGCTGGCCGCACCGCAACGATGGACACGCGGACATTGGCAATGCGGGCAGCATGGGGTGGCCGCCGCCTGGGCGATGAGGTGCAGGCACTCGCCAGGGTGAACGATCGCCGCGATCCAGGCGCGCAACCTGGCTACCTCGTCGGTATGCAGGTGCAGGGAGGTCAGCGCGGCAAATACTTCTTCGAAGACCAAGCCTTGCATCATTGCCACCTGATGAGTTAACTCGACAGTGGCTGAGACCGGCGCGAATGGGAAAGGTTCGCATAACTAACGCGAACAGCGCCTTTTACTTCAACAAACCCGCCAGCTCGACCGCAGTTTTCACCTGCATCTTGTCGAAGATATGTGCGCGATGCACTTCGACCGTTCGCATGCTGATGCCCAATTTATCTGCTACAACCTTGTTCATCATGCCTGCCAGGATCAGGTCGAGCACTTCGCGCTCGCGCGCCGACAGCGTGGCCAGGCGCGCCTGCACACCGGCCGAGGCGGCCGCCTTGCGCGAGGCGGCCAGCGCCTCTTCGACCCGGTCCATCAGCTGGTTGTCGTTGAACGGTTTTTCGAAAAAATCAAAGGCGCCGCGCTTGAGCGAATCGACCGCCATCGGCACGTCGCCGTGGCCGGTCAGGAAGATCACCGGCAGGCGCGGCAGCAGGCCGCGGCCGATCAGGGCGTCGAACACGGCAATGCCGTTCATGCCGGGCATGCGCACGTCGAGCAGCACGCAGTCGCCGCTGACGTCGAGGTCTTGCAGGGCGTCGAGGAACTCCTGGCCGCCCGCGTAGCCGCGCGCGGGCAGGCCGCGCGATTCGGCCAGCCAGGCGAGCGAATCGCGAATGACATCTTCGTCGTCGACGATGTGCAGCATGCAGGTCTCCGTAGTGGCAGGTGGTGCTTCCCGCCTTGTTCTTGTCGTAAAGATGGCGCGCCGAGGAATGCACCCGTGCGCCGCAGACGGGATTTTAGCCCAGCGCCCGGCTTGCCGCTTGGGCCGGCAGCGAAAAAGTGAACACGGTGCCGCCCGCCGGGTGCGGCGCATGGCTCAGGGTGCCGCCGTGGAACTCGATCGCGGTGCGGCAGATCGATAGCCCCATGCCCATGCCTTCGGCCCGGGTCGAGTAGAACGGCGAGAACAGGCGCTCGGCCACTTCGGGCGAGATGCCATGGCCGCGGTCGATCACCGAGACCGCCACCTGCTCGTCGGTATGGACCGCCTCGATGCGCAGCACGCGCTGGTCCGGCACGGTGTCCTGCATGGCCTGGATCGCATTGCGCGTGAGATTGAGCAGCACTTGCTCCAGCAACACGCGGTCGGCCAGCACCGGTGGCAGGCCCGGCGGCAGTTGCACCCGCAGCGCGACGCCGGCCTGGCGCGCCTGCAGTTCGATCAGCGCGTGCACGCTGGCGATCACGCTGCGGATCGTCACCTCCTGGCGCAGCGGTTCGCGCTTCTTGACGAACTCGTGCACGCTACGAATGATCTGCCCGGCGCGCTGGGCCTGCTGGCGCGCCTGTTCCAGCGCATGGCGCAGCATGCCCGGCTTGACGTCTTCGCCGGTGCCGGCGGCGCGCTCGAGCATGTTCAGGGCGCCCACCGTGTAGCTGGAAATCGCCGCCAGCGGCTGGTTCAGCTCGTGCGCCAGCATCGACGACAGCTCGCCCATGGTGGCCAGGCGCGCGCTGGCCTGCAGCTTTTCTTCCTGCTGGCGGTTGAGCTCCTCGACCCGCTTGCGGTCCGTGATGTCGAGCACCGAGCTCATCCAGCCGGTATGGCGGCCGTCGACGTCCACCAGCGGCGCTTCGAACACCAGCACCGGCACCCGGGTGCCGTCGGGCCGCTGGAACACGGTCTCGAATTGCGGCGTGACCTTGCCCGACAAGATGCCCTGGAAGCGCTCTTCATATTCGGCCGTCGCTTCCGGCGCCCAATAGGCCATCGGCGGTTTCTTGCCGACCAGTTCCTCGGGCGGGTGCCCGACGATCTGGCAAAAGGCCCGGTTCACATAGGTGACGCGGCCCTCCAGGTCGCGCGCGCGCAAGCCGGTGAGCAGGGAGTTTTCCATCGCCGTGCGAAACGCCATCTGCTGGCGCAGCGCGGCTTCGGCCGCCAGCGTGCGCGAGATGTGGCGCCACAATGCTGCCAGGCTCATCAGCAGGCCCAGGGCCAGCACGATCACCGAGCCCACCAGCAAATTGGGCAGCAGTTGCGGCGCGCGCTTGACGCTGTCGGTGGACAGCACCAGCTGGGCGCCGGGCAGGTCGAGCGCGCGCTGGTGGGTGTACACCCCCCGTCCCGGACCGCCGGCGGCGCGGCGCGCCACCGACTGTTCGTCGCGGTCGAGCAAGGCCAGGGCGTTATCCTGGGCGAACCACCAGGGGACGGTTTCGTCGAGCAGCACTTGCAGGCTGTAGGTGGCGACCAGGCTTCCGATGAACTCGCCGTTACGCATCAGGGGCAGGTAGAAATCGATCAGGCCGTGGGTCGACGGCGTCGCGCCATACGGTTCACTGTAGCGTCCGCGCCGGATCGAGCGCGCCATTTCGCCGGCCAGGGTCGTGGTCTGGGGCAGGCCGGCGGCCGGCAGGTCGGCGCCATGGCTGGCCAGCACGACGCCGTCGGCGCCGCTCCAGACCACGCGCACCAGTTCCGGACCGTTGACGAACATCTGCCGGAAGCGTGCCTGCAACTTCTCTGGCGGCAGTGGCGCCACTGCCAGGTCGGCGCCCAGGGCGCTGAGCGCGTCCTCGCTGCGCGCCAGCTCGAAGCGCAGGGTTTGCTCGACCCACAGGGTATCGGCAATCAACTGTTCCTGGCGTTCGTTGCTTTCCATCTGGCGCGCCTGCCAGGGTAGCCAGATCAGCACGGCGAGGAACAGCAGCACCAGCAGCATCGGCACCAGCCAGCGCCAGAACCGCCAGGCGCGGGTACGCGCACGCGGTTCCGACATTGACTGGGCGAACGGAATTTTCATGCAAGAATCCTGGTTTGGTTAAACTGTCGTGCTGTTGTGGAAGTCCACGATGGCCGTCAGCATCGGTGCGGCACAGAATGGTGTTGTGCCGTGCATCCGCCAGTATAAGAGCCTATCGCGGCAAGGACCGGCTCCGAGGTTTTATGAGAAAGAATCAAACCGTCATGCAGATCAAGACCCTGGCCGCCCAAGCGCTCTTCGTGCTGGCGGCGGCCGCGAGTTTCAATGCCTGGGCACAGGGGCCGATCGTCATCAAGTTCAGTCACGTGGTGGCGCCCGACACGCCCAAGGGCCGGGCCGCCGAGCGTTTCAAGGAGTTGGCCGAGCACATGACGCGTGGCCAGGTCAGGGTGGAAGTGTATCCCAACAGCCAGTTGTACAAGGACCGCGAGGAGCTCGAGGCCCTGCAACTGGGGGCGGTGCAGATGCTGGCGCCCTCGCTGGCCAAGTTCTCGCCGCTGGGCGTGCGCGAATTCGAGGCGTTCGACCTACCCTATATCTTCCCGGACAAGGCGGCGCTGTACAAGGTGACCGAGGGCAGGATCGGCCGCGACCTGTTGCGCAAACTCGAGCCCAAGGGCATCACCGGCCTGGCATTTTGGGACAACGGCTTCAAGATCATGTCGGCCAACCGCCCCTTGAATTCGCTCAAGGATTTCGAGGGATTGCGGATGCGTATCCAGGCGTCAAAGGTATTGGACGCGCAGATGCGCGCGCTGGGCGCCCAGCCCATGACGCTGGCCTTTTCCGAAGCCGCGCCGGCGCTGCGCGATGGCGTGGTGGAGGGCACCGAGAACACGCCGTCGAATATGTACACCCAGCGCATGCACGAAATGCAAACGCACCTGACGGTGTCCAACCACGGCTATCTGGGTTATGCGGTGATCGTCAACAAGAAATTCTGGGATGGCTTGCCGGTCGCCACCCGTAATACCCTGGCGCGTGCGATGCGCGAGGCCACCGCCTACGAGAAAAAGATCGCCCAGCGCGCCAATGACGAGGCCATGGAAGCCATCCGGCAAGCCGGCACCACGGCCATCCATACGCTGACGCCGGCCCAGCAGGCTGAATGGCGCCGCGCGATGCAGCCGGTGGTCGGCCAAATGGAGGGTCGCATCGGCAAGGAAACCGTGCGTGCGATCCTGCGCGAGGTAGGCCGCTAGGGCCGTGTCGTGTCATACGCGCACCTGATTTCCACAAACGCGTTTTGTTTATAAGTAAAATAATTTTCCGAATTTGTGGCCGAAAAGATACATTTTCCATAAGCACTTGCGTTATCATGGGGCCCATACGCACTGTGATGGTGCGCAGCAGTGCCAACAACAAGCAAGAACAAGAAAAGAGCGGCAGGCAAGGTTTTTGGGGGAGCATTGATAAAAGCACGGTATTCATACCGGAGACATTCGAGGAGACACCACGTTTGACAGAAGTCGCTGGCAATGACCAAGCGGCCGGAAACGTGACCCGAATTGGAGCGCACCCGAGGGTGCGCTTTTTTTTCGTCTCGACAAGGCTATCGCTGGCCGCTTCCGCGCCGCGCGGTTAAGATGCGTGGGCAACACTTCGCTCAGTAGCCCATCAAGATGAAGACCGATCCAGCCAGCCAGATTTTCAACGCCATCGTGCCCGCGCCCTTCGGTGCGCTGGGCATCCGCACCGCTGACGACAAGCTGCGCGAAGTGGTGTACCTGCCGCCGTCCTTCGAAGAGAAGGACGCGGACAGCGCCATCGCGCAAGCAGCCGCGCAGCAGCTCGCGCGCTACCTGGCCGACCCCGACTTCGCGTTCGACCTGCGCCTGATGGAAGCCGGCACCGAGTTCCAGCGCAAGGTGTGGCAAGAAATCAGCGCCATCCCGCGCGGCACCGTGCGTACTTACGGGCACTTGGCCAAGGTGATCGGCTCGCATCCGCGCGCCGTGGGCCAGGCGTGCGGCGCCAACTGGTTTCCCTTGGTCATCCCCTGCCACCGGGTCACGGCAGCCGGTGGCCTGGGCGGCTTCTCGAACCAGAACGACGAAAACGGCTTCCACCTGTCGGTCAAGCGCTGGCTGCTGCGACACGAAGGCGCCACCGCCGCTCCATGGCAGCAGCAGTCGATCTGGCCCTGATCGACGAGTTCTGCGACACGCTCTGGCTGGAACAGGGCCTGGCAAAGAACTCGCTCGACGCCTATCGGCGCGACCTGCGCCTGTTCGCCGGCTGGCTGGAGGCCAGGCGTCCCGGCCGCGGCCTGCTGGCCGTGGGCGCGGACGACCTGAGCGCCTACTTCGCCGAGCGCCATCCGGAGTCGCGTCCGAGCACGGCCAACCGCCGGCTGTCGGTATTCAAGCGCTTCTATGGCCTGGCGCTGCGCCGCGGGCAGGTCGCGACCGATCCCTGCCTCAAGATGCCGTCGGCGCGCCAGCCGACCCGCTTCGTGCACACCCTGACCGAAGACCAGGTCGAGGCTCTGCTGAAAGCGCCGGATGTCGCCACACCGCTCGGTTTGCGCGAGCGCACGATGCTCGAGCTGATGTATGCCAGCGGGCTGCGGGTATCGGAACTGGTGGCCCTCAAACTGATCGAAGTAAGCCTGAACGATGGCGTATTGCGCGTGACCGGCAAGGGCAGCAAGACGCGCCTGGTGCCGTTCGGCGAAGAGGCGCGGCGCTGGCTCGAGCGCTACCTGAAGGACGCGCGCGGCATCATCCTCAATGGCCAGGTCGACGACGCATTATTCGTCACTGGCCGCGGCGGTCCCATGACGCGCCAGATGTTCTGGATCCTGATCAAGAAACATGCGCAGAAGGCCGGCGTGTCCGGTCCCCTGTCGCCGCACACGCTGCGTCACGCCTTCGCCACCCATTTGCTGAACCATGGCGCCGACCTGCGCGTGGTGCAATTGTTGCTGGGGCACGCCGATATTTCGACGACCCAGATCTACACCCACGTCGCGCGCGAACGCCTGAAACGCCTGCATGCACAGCATCATCCCCGCGGCTAGTCATTGAGAAGCTCTAAGCCGGGATTGCCACGGTAGTCCATAATGCGTGTAAAGGCAGCAGTCTTTTCGATCAACCACATCGAGGTAACTATGGCACGGACAAATTTTTCGTACGAAAAGCGGCAAAGGGAACTCGACAAGAAGCGCAAGGCGGAAGACAAAGCCAGGCGCAAGCTCGAAGCAAAGAACACGCCAGCGGCGGACGGCGCGGAACAGCAGCCCGACAGCGATGCTGACGACGAAGCAGACGACGCTGCGCAGGGCGAAGAGCGTTCTCCCGCTGCGGCGCCGTCGGGCCAGGCCTGAGTGGCCAGCCAAGAACAGGATTGCGCGCGTGCTCCGTCGAGTCGACGATGGAGCCCCTGGCGCATGATGGAACTATAAGCATCTATAACGGTCTGAGCTATCTGGATGCGACAAACTGTCGGTTGGCCGGTGCGAATGGCGGTATGACGCGATAGGGCGCATGCCGCCCTGGCGTTTGCGGGCTCGCAAACGGTCTGGCCTGCGACGCCATGACAATGGCAGTCTTGTCTGCGTGATGATTGTCGTTGCCAGAGCGAAAGGCCGTGGTCGTGAACGAACCCTTATTGCAGCAAGGCGTACGCCCGCCCACGCCGCCGCTCGAAGCCCGGCCCGGTGGAGACGCGCCAGAAGTTTTCAGCTGGCTCCACCATTTCGTCACCGCACTCGAGCTGGCGCCGGCGGTCGCCGTGCACTCAATGGACCAGGCTGGCACCGTCCGCTTCTGGAACCACGCCAGCGAAGAGCTGTACGGCATTCCGTCCAGCGAGGCGGTCGGCAAGCCGTTCCGCCAACTGGTCTGCCACCCCGACCACCAGGAGGCCTTCGAACAGGCGATCGCCGCGATCTGGCGCAGCGGCCAGGCGCCGCCGGCGCGCGACTGGCAGGTGCAATCGCGCGCCGGCCGTCGTCATTGGGTTTATTCCTGCCACTACCCGGTCAAGCACGGCAGTGTCATGCAAGAGGTGTTTTGCATGGAGGTCGACATCACGGCGCGCAAAGAGGCCGAGAGCAACCTGGCGCAGGCGGCCCAGGTCTTCCAGAACGCGCGTGACGCCATCATCATGATGGATGCCGAATACCGGGTACGGGCCGTCAACGGCGCCTTCACCAGCATTACCGGGCATGCGCCCGGGCACATCCTGGGCCAGTCGCTGGCCAGCCTGGGCTGGGATGCCGACGACGGCTTCTACGAACGCATCTGGTCCGAACTCGACGGGCAAGACCACTGGGAAGGCGAGCTCGCCAGCGTGCGCAGCAATGGCGAGCGCTATCCGGTGCGGGTGGCGCTGACGGCGATCCGCGACGCCCATGGCGACGTCTCCAGCTATATGGCGATGCTCACCGATATCAGCGAGCGCAAACGGCTGGAGGAGCAGGTGCGGCACCAGGCCGAGCACGACGCGCTCACCGGCCTGCCCAACCGCATCCTGTTTCTCGACCGCCTGCACCAGGCGCTGGCCACCTGGCGCCGCCAGCACCATCGCTGCGCGGTGATGTTCCTCGACCTGGACAAATTCAAGGCCATCAACGACACCCTCGGCCACCAGGCCGGCGACGCCGTCCTGCGCGAAGTCTCCGCGCGCCTGCGCGCCTGCGTGCGCCGGGTCGACACCGTCAGCCGCCTGGGCGGCGATGAATTCGTGGTGCTGCTGGCCGACATCAAGGGCGCCGACCAGGCCGCCCACGTGGCCGGCGCCGTGACCCAGGCGCTGGCGCGGCCCATCGACGTCGGCGGACAGCAGGTCGCGCTGTCGGTCTCGATCGGCATCGCGCTGTGTCCCGACGATGGCGTTGACGTCGAAGCCCTGCTGCACCACGCCGATGTCGCGATGTACCACGCCAAGCAGGATGGGCGCGATACCTTCCGCTTCTTCAGCCCGGCGATGAACGCCCACGTGATCGAGCGGGTCGAACTCGAGAACCGGCTGCGCCAGGCGATCGACGCTGGCGAATTCGTGCTCGAATACCAGACCGAGATCGAGGTGGCGAGCGGCCGCGTGGGCACGGTCGAAGCCTTGCTGCGCTGGCGGCATCCCGAGCGTGGGCTGCTGCTGCCGCACGCCTTCCTGCCGGTGGCCGAAGAGTCCGGGCTGATCGTCCCGATCGGCGAATGGGTGCTGAAAGAGGCTTGCCGCCAGGGCCGTGCCTGGCGCGATGCGGGTTTTCCGGTCACGGTCGCGGTCAACCTGTCCGATGGTCAGGTCGCCCACGCGGGCTTGCTGCCGGCGGTGGACGCCGCCCTGCAGCAGGCCGGCCTGGCGCCTGGAGCGCTCGACCTGGAAGTCACCGAAGACGCGTTGATGCGTGGCGAACCGGCTTTCGCTACAGCGGCTGCCTTGCGCGACCGTGGCGTACAGCTGAGTATCGATCATTTCGGCACTGGCACGTCGAGCCTGGAAGCGTTGCGCCGCTTTCCGCTCACCAAGCTCAAGATCGACCGCAGCTACGTGGGCGACGTTGGGCACGATCCGGTCGATGCGGCCATGGTGCCGGCCATTATCGCGGTGGCGCGCAGCCTGGGCTTGCGGGTGGTGGGAGAGGGTGTGGAGACAGCCGAGCAGCTCGATTTTCTGCGGCGGCACGGCTGTGACGAGTACCAGGGGTTTTATGCCAGTGTCGCTACTTCGCAGCCCGATTTATCACCGCACCCTGGGTAAGATGGCCACCGCGGTGATGGTTGGCCGCGAGACCATCCGGCGCGATATCGGCGCGAATAAAAAGACACGCGTCGGTGGCGACGCCGCCAGCCCTACCGGTCGCGCTGAGCAAACAAGCGTATCCTGGCCACTACCTGCCCATGATCCGACGCCTCCGGCAAGGCGAGGTTCAGGTGATCATTCAGGTACACCACATCGACCACTTCCCCGATCGCCTGCGGCAGCCCCGGATTGAACTCGGGCGACACCAGGATGTGGTCGATCGTCGAGTGGCGCGTATCGTGCAGGATCGAAAACCCGACATGGCGCTGGTGGTCGAACCGGCGCTGCACCTGGCTGGCGTCGTACATGCGCTCGCCGACCGGCGTGCCTTCGCCGAGCACGATCTCGGTGGTCACCGAATCGGCCACATCGTTGAAGTCGCCCAGCACGATGCGCGGGCGGCGGTTGGCGTGGGCCATATCGGTCAGCAGCACGCGCAAGGCCGTGGCCTCGGTGCCGCGCCGGATCAGCGAGCGCAGGCAGGCCAGCGCAAACAGGTGCGGATCGGCGCCGCTGTCGCCCGAGCGGTAGTCGGGGCGGCGCGACTTGAGGTGGACCACCACCACGTCGATCACCACCCCCGGCGCCGCGATCACGCCCGCATGCAGCGGCGCACGGGTGAACCGGTCGGGGTCGCGGCTGCCGTGCGGCATCGTGACGTTGTCGGGGAACATGGGCAATTGCGAGGCGGGTTCGGCCAGCGGCAGGCGCGAGACCAGGGCCACGCTCGGCGTCAGGCGCGGGGCATTCGGGTCGGGGTCGAAGCCGATGTGGTGGGCGTCGCGGTAACGCCGGCTGCGCCGCAACACTTCCTTGAGCACGCTCTGCGAGAAGATTTCCTGGAAGCCGATCACGTCGGCATTGATCAGGTCGAGCTGTTGCGCGGTCCAGTCGAGCTTGGCCTCGTATTCCTCGGCCGTGGTGGGGGCGAGGTTGTCATACAGGCGGGCGCCGGGCGGGGCCAGGTTGAAAGTGTTGAAGGTGGCAAACCGAAGTTCTTCCTGCATAATAGAAACCCCTATTGTTCGTCTTTAGCGTAACACGCATGGCCAAGAAAGAGCACGTATCAGAGACACCCGCCACCCAATTCCTGCGCAAGCATGCCGTCGTTTTTTCCGAGCATCCTTATGAGTACGAAGAACATGGCGGCACGGCAGTCTCGTCCAGCGCGCTCGGCGTGCCCGAGCACGATGTGGTCAAGACGCTGGTGATGCAGGACGAGGCGGCCAAGCCGCTCATCGTCTTGATGCATGGCGATTGCAAAGTGTCGACCAAGAACCTGGCGCGCGCCATCCCCTGCAAGTCGGTCGAACCGTGCAAGCCGGACGTCGCCCAGCGCCATTCGGGGTATCTGGTCGGCGGCACGTCGCCGTTCGGGATCCGCAAGCCGATGCCCGTGTATGTCGAAGAGAGCATCCTGGCGCTCGACAAGATCTATATCAACGGCGGGCGGCGCGGCTACCTGGTCGGCATCGATCCGCGCGTGCTGGTCGATGTGCTCAAGGCCCGCCCGGTGCAGTGCGCCCTGGCCGAGTAGCTTTCGCCATGGCCGATGGTGTATATTCACGACCGATTTCCGGTAAAGACATCCGCCGGAGCCCACCTGAGAGACTAGATGAACACCCTGATTGCCACCATCGCCGCCTATTTGATCGGCTCGATTTCCTTCGCGGTCGTGATGAGCCGCGCCTTCGGCCTGTCCGACCCGCGCACCTATGGCTCGAAGAACCCCGGCGCCACCAATGTGCTGCGCAGCGGCAGCAAGAAGGCGGCGATCGCCACCCTGGTAGGCGATGCCGCCAAGGGCTGGCTGGCGGTGTGGCTGGCGGTGCAGTTCGGCCCCGACCTTGGCCTCGATGACACCGGGATCGCCCTGGTCGCCATTGCCGTCTTCATCGGCCACCTGTGGCCGGTGTTCTTCCGCTTCGTGGGCGGCAAGGGCGTGGCCACCGCGCTGGGTGTGCTGCTCGGCATTAATCCATGGCTCGGCCTGGCGACCCTGGCGACCTGGCTGATCGTCGCCTACGCCTTCCGCTACTCGTCGCTGGCGGCCCTGGTCGCCTCGATCTTCGCGCCGTTCTACTACGGCCTGCTGTTCGGCGTCGATGCCATCCTGTTCGCCGTGTTCGCGATGAGCGCGCTGCTGCTGTGGCGCCACAGCAGCAATATCGGCAACCTGATCGCTGGCAAGGAATCGAAGATCGGCAGCAAGTCGGCCGGCGCCAAGAAAGCCAGGTAGGCGCCGACAGGTGCCAAGTGCGCCGGCGCGCGCCGGATTTTCTTGCAGGCGTTACCATTCGTCTTGAACAGCGGCGCACCCGCGCCGCGCCGGACAGAAAGGTGGTAACCCGTGAGCAAGCAACTCAGGATCGATTTTGTGTCGGACGTCTCGTGCCCCTGGTGCGCGATCGGCCTGAAATCGCTGGAGCAGGCCCTGTTGAAGGTTGGCGACGAAGTGCGCGTCGACCTGCATTTCCAGCCCTTCGAACTGAACCCCGACATGGGACCCGACGGCCAGGACATCGTCGAGCACGTGACGCAGAAATATGGCGCCACGGCCGAGCAGCAAGCCACCACCCGCGAGACGATCCGCGAACGCGGCGCCGCCGTCGGCTTCACCTTTGACATGGAGCGGCGCGGGCGCATCTACAATACCTTCGACGCCCACCGCCTGCTGGCCTGGGCCGAGGACGAGGGCAAGCAGCGCCAGCTCAAGATCGCCCTGCTGGAAGCCTATTTCACCCGCTGCGAAGACCCGAGCAACCACGACGTGCTGCTGCGTACGGCCGAGAGCGTCGGCCTGGAGCGTGAAGCGGCGCAGCGCATCCTGAAGTCGGACGAGTACGCCGAGGATGTGCGCACGCGCGAGCAGTTCTTCCAGCGCGCCGGCGTCAAGTCGGTGCCGGCGATCATCATCAACCAGCGCCACCTGATTTCCGGCGGCCAGCCGCCGGAAGTGTTCGAGCGGGCGCTGCGCGAGATTCCGGGACTCGCGCCGGATACCGCCGCCGACGCCTGATCCGGCGTCAGGTCAGTTCCAGCACCAGCGGCTGGTGATCCGACGCCGCCGTCTCGGACTGCACATCGAGCGCCGTCAAGCGCGGCGCCAGATCGTCGGTAACAAAGAAATAGTCATAGCACTCAGGCCGCTCGGGCCACGGGAAACCGTGCAGCCCGGTGGTCGGCGCACGCGCCATGTCGCCGTGCACGACGCGCCAGGCGTCGACCAGCGGCAGCGCCTCGTGTTCCGGCGCCGCCAGCAGCGCATGGTAATCCGGCGCATCCGGCGCGAAATTGAAATCGCCGCAAAGAATCGCCGAGCCGGGCCGGAAGCCCAGCTGGAACGGTGCATCCAGGCTCGGATCGGGCTGGAACAGGCGCGACCGGGCGCAGGTTTCGGCATGCAGCTCGCGGATGCGCGCCACCTGCGCCATGCGCTGCGGCGGCGAATAATACTCGAGATGGGTGGTCAGCAGGCGCAGCTTGCCGGCCGGCGCATCGACCACGGTTTCGAGCAAGCCGCGCGGCATGCCGGCGGGGTGATCGGGATCGGCCGGCCAGGGTAACAGGTGGCGGTGCACCTGCGAGATGCGGTATTTCGAGAGGATCAGGTTGCCGAACAGGCGGGGAACATTGTTCTTGTAGATCTCACTCGGGGCATGCTCCATCGCGTGGTAGCCGCCGAATGCGCCGCTGAGCTGCTTGAACTGGTTGGCGCTGGCGCTGCCCTCGAGCTCGGGGTGGTTGGCAGCCACCTCTTGCAGGCAGATCACATCGGGGTTCAGCCGGCGCAGCACGTCGATGATCGCATGAATGCGAATCCTCCCGTCCTTGCCACAACCCCAATGAATGTTCCAGCTTACTACGCGCATTGTTCACCTCCGTAAATCTTGAGCGACGGATATTGCCACCGTTTGGCGACAGACGGTCACACCGTAGGATCGATGTCAGGCTGGCAAGTTCAATGGCGAATTCAGGTGCCGGGAGCTTTTTTCAGGCAGCTTCGAGCTCGTCCAGCGGCCAGCGCGGACGCACCGTGAAGGCATAGTCGCGCTGGGCCAGTGCCGGATTGCGCTCGAGACGCATGGCGCCGGCGAAGGCGATCATGGCGCCGTTATCGGTGCAGAATTCCAGCTCCGGATAGTACACCTTGAACTTGCGCTTGGCGGCGGCCGCGTTGAGCGATTCGCGCAACTGCTTGTTGGCGCCGACGCCGCCCGCGATCACCAGCCGTGTCAAGCCGGTGTGCTTCATTGCATTGACGCATTTCGCGGTGAGGACGTCGACAATCGCATCGACGAAACCACGCGCGATATTCGCCTTGTCCTGCTCGCAGATATTGGCGATGACTTTTTCTTCGTGGTTCTTGACCACGGTGAGCACCGCTGTCTTCAGGCCCGAGAAGCTGAAATTGAAATCCTTGCTGTGGAGCATAGGGCGCGGCAGCGTATAAGCGCTCGGGTCGCCGAATTCGGCCAGGCGCGAGATTGCCGGCCCCCCTGGATAGCCCAGGCCCAGCAGCTTGGCCGACTTGTCGAAGGCTTCGCCGGCCGCATCGTCCAGCGTCTCGCCCAGCAAGGTATAGCTGCCGACGCCGTCGACCCGCATCAGCTGGGTGTGGCCACCCGAGACCAGCAGCGCGAGGAAGGGGAATTCGGGACGCTCCGAGGCGAGCAGGGGCGACAGCAGGTGACCTTCGAGATGGTGCACGCCGAGCACGGGTTTATCCAGCGCCAGCGCCAGGCTGCAGGCGACCGAGGAGCCGACCAGCAGCGCGCCGGCCAGGCCAGGGCCCTGCGTGTAGGCGATGGCGTCGATGGTCGAGGCCGGGATGGCGGCGCGCTTCAGGACCTCTTCCAGCAGCGGAATGGCGCGCCGGATATGGTCGCGCGAGGCGAGTTCCGGCACCACGCCGCCATACTCCTCGTGCATGGCGACCTGCGAATGCAGGGCGTGGGACAGCAGGCCGCGCTCGGTGTCGTACAGAGCAAAGCCGGTTTCATCGCAGGAGGATTCGACGCCGAGAACGATCATTGGGAATACAGGTTGGATTGGGCAGAACCGTCGATTTTACCGTACGGTTCGTCCGAATTCACGGACGCTGCAATAACTCCTTGTGCGCATCGCGCAACATGGCCTGGGTCTCTTCCCAGCCAATGCAGCCATCGGTGACCGAGCAGCCGTACTTGAGCTCGGTGAGGTCGGCGGGAATCGCCTGGCTGCCGCTGACGATATTCGACTCGATCATCACGCCCACCAGTGACTTGTTGCCATGACGAATCTGCTGGATCACGTCCGACATCACCAGCGGCTGCAGTTCCGGCTTCTTGTAGCTGTTCGCATGCGAGCAGTCGACCACCAGGTTGGCCGGCAGCTTGGCCTTGGTCAGCGCCTGCTCGGCAATCGCCACCGACACCGAATCGTAATTCGGTCGTCCGCCGCCGCCGCGCAGCACGACATGGCCGTAGGCATTGCCGCTGGTACGCACGACCGACACCGATCCCTGCCCATTGATTCCCAGGAAGGCATGCGGATTGGCGGACGACAACACCGCATTGATGGCGATGCTGACATCGCCATCGGTGCCGTTCTTGAAGCCCACCGGCGTGGACAGGCCGGACGACATCTCGCGGTGGGTCTGCGATTCGGTGGTGCGCGCGCCGATCGCGGTCCAGGCGATCAGGTCGCCCAGGTATTGCGGCGAAATCGGATCCAGCGCCTCGGTCGCGGTCGGCAAACCCAGCTCGCAGACGTCGAGCAGGAAGCGGCGCGCGCGTTCCATGCCGACCTCGACGCGGAACGAGTCGTCCATGAACGGATCGTTGATATAACCCTTCCAGCCGGTCGTGGTGCGCGGCTTTTCGAAATACACGCGCATCACCAGCACCATGGTCTCGCGCACTTCGTCCTGCAGCGCCTTGAGGCGGCGCGCATAGTCGAGGCCGGCCTCCGGATCGTGGATCGAGCAGGGGCCGACGACGACGAACAGGCGCTTGTCCTTGCGATCCAGGATATCGCGCAGCGTCTCGCGCCCATCCATCACGGTCGCATAGGCGCGCTCGCTCAGCGGCAGGGCCGCGTGGAGTTCGACCGGCGTGGGCATGCGGGCGAACGAACTGACGTTGGTATTTTCGATTTGAGGCGTGCTGGTCATGATACGGTCTGGTTTTCTTCCGGTGGATTGACCAGTGTAGTCGGAAATTGCTGCACGTGCACATCCATCAACGCAAAAACAATGTGTGGCGCGCCCGGCGTGCTGCAGCCTGGTCCCGTTCCCGTGTATCCTTTTGCCATGACTACCGACACGAATGACATCGAACGCTTTGTCGCGGCCCCTTTCATCAAGGAAATCGGCCGCGGCGTGAAGGGCGCGCGCAGCATGTCGCGCGAGGACGCGCGCCGGCTCTACGCCGCCATGCTGGAAGGCCGGATCTCGGACCTGGAGATGGGCGCCATCCTGCTCGCCATGCGCATCAAGGGCGAGTCGGTGGAAGAACTGGCCGGCTTCATGGACGCTGCCAGCGCCTCGTTCGCGCCGCTGCCCACGCCGCGCGGCGAATTCGCCCCGGTCCTGATCCCGACCTATAACGGGGCGCGCAAGCTGGCCAACCTGACGCCGCTACTGGCCCTGCTGCTGGCGCGCGAGGGCGTACCGACCCTGGTGCACGGCGTGCGCAACGACCCCGGCCGCGTGACCACGGCCGAGATCCTGCACGCGCTCGGCGTGGCCGAGGCCACCACCACGGCCGAGGTGCAGAACGAATTTGCCCACCTGCGTCCGGCCTTCATGCCGATCGAGCACCTGGCCCCGCAACTGGCAAAGCAGCTGGCGCTGCGGCGCGTGCTGGGCGTGCGCAATTCGACCCATACCCTGGTCAAGATCCTGCAGCCCTTCGATGGCCCGGCGCTGCGCCTGGTGTCGTACACCCATCCCGAGTACCTGGAAACCCTGGGCGCATTCTTCGAGGGCGTGGACAGCGAGACCCAGGGCGACGCCTTCCTGATGCGCGGCACCGAGGGCGAGACCGTGGCGCATCCGCACCGCGCCCAGCGCATCGACTGGTTCCATGCCGGCCAGCGCGCACTGCTGGTCGAGCGCGATGCGCCGACCGACGAATTGTCGGACGTGCCGGATGGCCGCGACGCAGCCACGACGGCCGCCTGGATCGGCGCCGCGCTGCGCAATGAAGTGCCGGTGCCGGCGTCGATCGCGACCCAGGTGGCCTATTGCGTCGAAGTGTCGCGCAAGATCCGCGCCCGCAGCCAGCCGAGCGAGTAGCTGCTGACCTCGACCCGGCGCTGGCATTACAATGGCGGGTTCGACGGGAAGGCAGGAAGCAACAGGCATGGCAAAACAATACGATGTGGCGGTGATCGGCGCGGGCGCGGCCGGGATGATGTGCGCGGCCGTGGCCGCGCAGAACGGCAAGCACGTGGTGCTGATCGACCATGCCGCCAAGCTGGCCGAGAAGATCCGCATCTCGGGCGGCGGCCGCTGTAATTTCACCAATATCAATGCCGCCCCGCAGAACTACCTGTCGCAGAATCCGCACTTCTGCAAGAGCGCGCTGTCGCGCTACACGGCCCAGGATTTCCTGGCGCTGGTGAAGAAATACCGCATCAGCCATCATGAAAAGCACAAGGGTCAATTGTTCTGCAACGACTCGGCCGAGCAGATCATCGCCATGCTGCGCGCCGAATGCGCGCTCGGCGGCGTGGAATGGCGCATGCCGTGCAAGGTGGCGGGCGTGCACAAGCTGGAAGCCGGTTTTTCGATCGACACGGATGGCGGCGAACTGCTGGTCGACAGCGTCGTGGTGGCAAGCGGCGGCCTGTCGATCCCGAAGATCGGTGCGACCGACCTCGGCTATCGCATCGCGAAGCAGTTCGACCTGAAACTGGTGGAGACCCGTCCCGGCCTGGTGCCGCTCACCTTCGACGGCCCCAGCTGGGAGCCATTCGTGCCGCTGGCCGGCATCGCGCTCGAGGTCGAGGTCAGCACCGGCGGTGGAAAAGGCAAGGGCGCCCAGAAAGGGAAACCTGCCGGCCACTTCCGCGAAGACTTGCTGTTCACCCACCGCGGCCTGTCCGGCCCGGCGATCCTGCAGATTTCCAGCTACTGGCAGCCGGGCACGCCGATCGTGCTCGACCTGCTGCCCGAGATGGACGTGGCGGAAACCTTGATCGGCCTGAAAAAGACCGAGAAAAAGCAGCTGGGCAATGTGCTGGCCCAGTGGCTGCCGGCGCGCCTGGCCGAAGGCTTGTTGACGGCCAACGGTTTCGACCCGGCCGCGCGCCTGCCCGACATGGCTGACGCGAAATTGCGCAAGCTGGGCGACGCCATCAACCGCTGGGCCATCGTGCCGACCGGTTCGGAAGGCTATCGCAAGGCCGAAGTCACGCTGGGCGGCGTCGATACCAGGGAGCTGTCGCAGCAGACCATGATGGCCAATAAAGTGCCGGGCTTGTACTTCATCGGCGAGACGGTCGACGTCACCGGCTGGCTGGGCGGCTACAACTTCCAATGGGCCTGGGCATCGGGCGTCGCGGCCGGTCTGGCACTGGCGAATGGCTGATGTATCAATTGCGGCACACCGCAGTTGGCGGCGTGATAAACGCTTCCCTTGAACGGCAAACGATGCTAGAATTTCGTTCTTATCTAAATCCAACGGTTTGATTTTTACATGACCACTATCCGCCTTAAAGAAAACGAGCCGTTCGAAGTCGCAATGCGTCGCTTCAAACGCACCATCGAAAAAACTGGTCTGCTGACCGAACTGCGCGCACGCGAGTTCTACGAAAAGCCAACCGCAGAGCGCAAGCGCAAGCTGGCAGCTGCCGTGAAGCGCCACTACAAGCGCATCCGCAGCCAGCAACTGCCGAAGAAACTGTACTAATTACAGCGCAGCCGGCCAAGACCCGGTGACGGCCATGCCTGTCCCGGCGAGTCGCTGATGTCCGCAAACCCGCTTCGGTTTCGCCGCAGCGGGTTTTGTCGTTTGTGTCACGCCGAAGATGGCGCAGCAAACCCAGTCATCCCACCGAATACGGAGATTCCATGAGCTTGAAAGAACAACTGACCGAAGACATGAAAGCCGCGATGCGCGCCAAGGAAAGCGGCCGCCTGGCTGCCGTGCGCCTGATCATCGCCGAGGTCAAGCGCAAGGAACTCGACGAGCAGACCGAACTGAACGATACGCAAGTGCTGGCCGTGATCGAAAAAATGATCAAGCAGCGCAAGGATTCGATCACCCAGTTCGAAGCCGGCGGCCGCGCCGACCTGGCCGACATCGAGAAGGCCGAGATGGCCATCCTGTCGACCTATATGCCTGCCGGTCTGACCGATGAAGAAATCGCCGCCGAAGTCGCCGCCGCCGTGGCCGCCACCGGCGCCAGCGGTCCGCAAGACATGGGCAAGCTGATGGGCGTGCTCAAGCCGAAGCTGGCTGGCCGCGCCGACATGACCGTCGTCTCGGGCCTGGTCAAGAAGGCCCTGGCCGGCGCTTGACCGCGGCGTAAGCCATAGATGTCCCGGTACGTTGCCGTACGGGGACATCATCTTGTTGCATATCAACTTGCAGCGAGCGCTGCGGTATAGTCTGACCCTAGACAAACACTGTGTAACGCCAAGTGATTCCGCAAACTTTCATTACCGATTTACTCAACCGTGTCGACATCGTCGATATCGTCGGCCGCTACGTCCAGCTGAAAAAGGGCGGCGCCAACTTCATGGGCCTGTGCCCATTCCATAACGAAAAATCCCCCAGCTTCACGGTCAGCCCGACCAAGCAGTTCTATCACTGCTTCGGCTGCGGTGCCCACGGCACCGCGATCGGCTTCCTGATCGAATACTCGGGCATGGGCTTCGTCGACGCCGTCAAGGACCTGGCCCAGAACGTGGGCATGATCGTGCCCGAGGCCGACGACCGGATCCCGCCGGCCCAGCGCGCCGCCCAGCAGGCGCAGACGCTGGCCATGACCGATGCGCTGACCCAGGCCTGCAATTTCTATCGCGCGCAGTTGCGCGAAGCGCCGAACGCGATCGCCTACCTCAAGAACCGGGGCCTGACCGGCGAAGTCGCCGCACGCTTCGGCATGGGTTATGCACCATCGGGCTGGGACGGCCTGCGGTCGATCTTCCCCGACTACGACGCCCACGTGCTGGTCGAATCCGGGCTGGTGATCGACAAGGTCGACGAACAGGGCAACCACCAGCGCCGCTACGATCGCTTCCGCGAGCGCGTGATGTTCCCGATCCGCAATACCAAAGGCCAGGTGATCGGCTTCGGCGGCCGCGTGCTCGACGGCGGCGAACCGAAATACCTGAATTCGCCCGAGACGCCACTGTTCCAGAAAGGCCTGGAGTTGTATGGCCTGTTCGAGGCGCGCCAGGCGATCCGCGACGCCGGCTATGTGCTGGTGACCGAGGGCTATATGGACGTGGTCGCGCTGGCCCAGCTCGGCTTCCCGCAGGCGGTCGCGACCCTCGGCACCGCCTGCACCACGACCCACGCGCAAAAACTGTTGCGCCAGACTGACGACGTGATCTTCAGCTTCGACGGCGACAAGGCCGGCCGGCGCGCCGCCCGCCGCGCGCTCGAGGCCTGCCTGCCGCAAGTGAGCGACGACAAGACGATCAAATTCCTGTTCTTGCCACAGGAGCACGACCCGGACAGCTTCGTGCGCGAACGCGGTGCCGCAGCCTTCGAGCAAGAAATTGCCGACGCCATGCCCTTGTCGCAATTCCTGCTGCGCGAAGTGACGCAGGAGCACGACCTCGACACCCCGGAAGGCCGCGCCCACGCCCAGTTCGAGGCCAAGCCGCTGCTGCAGGCGATGACGCCGTCGAGCCTGCGCCTGCAGATCGTGCGCGGCCTGGCCAGCCTGACCGAGTCGACGCCGGCGGAGATCGAAAGCCTGTTCGAGTTGTCCAAGCCGGTGGCGACCGCGCGCCGCGCGCCGCCGCGCCAGGGCCGGCCCGAGCCGGTAGGGCTCGAGCTCAAGATGCTGCGCATCCTCGTCGCGCATCCACACCTGGCGCTGCTGCTCGACGACACGGCCCTGAAGACCTTCGATTATTTTGGCGAGGAAGGCGCCGAGCGCCTGCGCCACCTGGTCGAGACGGCGCAGTCGCTGGGCGAGCACGGCACGTTCGCGGCCCTGTCCCAGCAGCTGAAAGAGGTCACGAACGAATACGACGGCATGATCGCCGAAATCGCAGCAGAACCAGAAAACGAGGTCGATGGCGACCGCATTGTTCTGTTAAGTTCTGTGCGGCAGATCAAGATGGATTCATTAAAACAGGAGCTTAACCAGTTGTTTTCTTCAGGGCTGACCCCAGATCAGGTGAGTGCTCGCTACCGCGAGATTGTTGCTCAGCAGGACCTTCTGGCCCGCGAGGCCACTGCCGAGATGACCCCCCGATGAGTACCTGGCTCCGCCCTGGATGCCCAGGCGCTCGCAACTGGAAAAAGGTGGGGTGCGTGCTATAATAAAACGCTAACTATTGCAACTGTTGAAACGATTTTCGGTTCAATCGGGCGCGTGGTGTTTCAGTTAGCGAGGCCCAATGGATTTGTGCCTGCAGGATGATGTAAGGTAACAAAACTTTATTTTTAACCATCGTAAAGTTAGTCGTTGTGACATCGAAAGCGCCTGTGCCAACCAAGAAACCCGAAACCAACGTGGCCGCGAAATCCACGAGAGCGTCTGCCGCCAAGGCGGACAATTCGCAAGACAAGGCCGAGGTTCGTACAGCGAACTCAGCGCCTGTCAGCCAGACGACCGACGCGGCTACCCTGGCCGCGATCGATACGTCCGGCTACGTCCTGCCTTCCGTCAAGGTGCCGGGACGCCGTGGTCGCAAGCCGAAAGAATTCACGCCCGAGAATGACGAGATCGCCGCACTGAATGCGGTCGAGCGCGCCGAACTGAAGGCAGCGGACAAGGCCAAGGCCAAGGACCGCAAGGCCAAGGAAAAAGCGTTGCTGAAAGACGCGTTCTCGTCCGATACCGAGGCCAGCGAAGAAGAACTCGAGCTGCGCCGCAACAAGCTCAAGGCCCTGATCAAGTCGGGCAAGGAGCGCGGCTTCCTCACGTATTCCGAGATCAACGACCACCTGCCCGAAAACATCGTCGATCCGGAAGCGATCGAAGGCATCATCGGCACCTTCAACGACATGGGCATCGCCGTGTACGAACACGCGCCCGATGCCGAGACGTTGCTGTTGTCCGACAATGTGCCTAATGTCACGAGCGACGACGAAGCCGAGGCTGCCGCCGAGGCCGCCCTGTCGACGGTCGACTCCGACTTCGGCCGCACCACCGACCCGGTCCGCATGTATATGCGCGAGATGGGCTCGGTCGAGCTGCTGACGCGCGAAGGCGAGATCGAGATCGCGAAGCGCATCGAAGACGGCCTGAAGGACATGATCCAGGCCATCTCCGCCTGCCCGGTGACCATCGCCGAGATCATCGACGCCGCCAACAAGATCGAGCGCGACGAGATCAAGATCGACGAGATCGTCGACGGCATGGTCGACCCCCAAGAAGGCGAAGACACGTCGCCGAGCGCGGTGGCCCCTGCCGCGACCGATTCCGACGAGGATGAGGACGACGAGAACGAGGAAGAAGAGGAAGAAGGGGAAGAAGAAGCCTCGACCGGCACCGGCGCCGCCGCAGGTTACTCGGCCGAGCAGCTCGAAGCCCTCAAACAATCCGCCCTCGGCAAGTTCGACGAGATCGGCCAGCAATTCGACAAGATGCGCAAGGCCTTCGAGAAGGAGGGCTACAACTCGAAAGCCTACGTCAAGGCGCAAGAGGCGATTTCCAACGAGCTGCTGGGCATCCGCTTCACCGCCAAGGTCGTCGAGAAGCTGTGCGACACACTGCGCGGCCAGGTCGACGAAGTGCGCCACATCGAGAAGCAGATCCTCGACGTCGCGGTGAACCGCTGCGGCATGCCGCGCGCCCACTTCATCAAGGTCTTCCCGGGCAACGAGACGAACCTGGAATGGGTCGACGGCGAAGTCAACGCCGGCCATGCCTACAGCGCCATCCTGGGCCGTAATATCCCGACGATCAAGGAATTGCAGCAACGCCTGATCGACCTGCAAGCGCGCGTCGTGCTGCCGCTGCCGGACCTGCGCAACATCAACCGTCAAATGGCGGCTGGTGAAATGAAGGCGCGCAAGGCCAAGCGCGAAATGACCGAAGCCAACTTGCGGCTGGTAATTTCGATCGCCAAGAAGTACACCAACCGCGGCCTGCAATTCCTGGACCTGATCCAGGAGGGCAATATTGGCCTGATGAAGGCGGTGGACAAGTTCGAATACCGCCGCGGCTATAAATTCTCGACGTACGCCACGTGGTGGATTCGCCAGGCGATTACCCGCTCGATCGCGGACCAGGCGCGCACGATCCGTATTCCGGTGCACATGATCGAAACGATCAACAAGATGAACCGGATTTCGCGCCAGATCCTGCAAGAGACCGGCGCCGAACCGGATCCGGCGACCCTCGCGATCAAGATGGAAATGCCGGAAGATAAGATTCGCAAGATCATGAAGATCGCGAAAGAGCCGATTTCCATGGAAACGCCGATCGGTGACGACGACGATTCGCATCTGGGCGATTTTATCGAGGACAACAACACCCTGGCGCCATCGGATGCGGCGTTGCATGCGTCGATGCGTGGTGTGGTGAAGGACGTGCTCGACTCGCTGACGCCGCGCGAAGCGAAGGTGCTGCGCATGCGCTTCGGCATCGAGATGTCGACCGACCACACGCTGGAAGAGGTGGGCAAGCAGTTCGACGTGACCCGTGAGCGCATTCGCCAGATCGAGGCGAAGGCGCTGCGCAAGCTGCGCCACCCCTCGCGTTCGGACAAGCTGAAGAGCTTCCTCGAAGGCAGCAGCTGATTGTTGTTGAAGGCTTGACGTCTTCGTACTAAAGGCAATATGCTCTCGCCACTTCGCTCATCTGGCTTCAGGCCGCTGAGCAGGTGGCGAGTTCACATTTCGCCGTTCCAGTTTTTGGGCCTCTAGCTCATGCTTGGTTAGAGCAGCGGACTCATAATCCGTTGGTGCCCGGTTCGACTCCGGGGAGGCCTACCAATAAAAACAATGGCTTACGCGAATTTTCCGCGTAAGCCATTTTTATTTCTGGTCCATTTCTGGTCCAGTACCACCCTGACCTCAACGGCTCGAACTGTCTGGTATCGACCCGCATGCTGATTGTCGCTGTGTTGCCACCGTCCGTGGCGTAAGCAGTTGCTACCTCGGGTCACGGCCCTACAGGAGTCGTTGAAGGTACGTCATATTGATTGTCCGAGAGTTCGGAGCGTAACCGGTGATCAAGTAAGACGTGCAGGATATCGCGCATCTTCTCCGGAGTCGCAACGATTCTTCCTTGGTCGTCAAACTGGATACCCCATCCGCGTACCCCGTTGATCTCGCGGAGGCGCGTCATGTAGTCGGGGTTATTGTAATAACTACGAGCTTTAATCACAGCCATACGGCGTAAATGTGTAGCGTTCACGCCGATAAAGGCATCAAACACAGCAAAGTCGGCAATGGCAGCCGAGAATCCAGCCTCTTGCTTCAACGCAGCGTATGCCTCCTCGTAGGTATCCTTGTGGTTCAGCAGTGACTCAAAGTGAATCGCCACGGGTTTTCTAGACACTCGCGAGCCGCTGGAAATACTGCTTTTCATATTCGACCGGCGACAAGTCATTGCTGAAGCTGTGCCGTCGCTTTGGATTGTAAAACATCTCGATGTAATCGAAGACATCCTGCTTTGCTTCTTCCCGAGTGCCGTAGGTCTTGCGCCTGATTCGCTCCCGTTTCAGGAGCTGAAAGAAGCTCTCGGCTACGGCGTTATCGTGGCAATTCCCGCGCCGGCTCATGCTCTGCTGCAGGTTATGCTCATCCAGGAAGTCCCGCCAGTCATAGCTGCTAAACTGGCTGCCCTGATCGGAATGCACCATCACTGTATTCTTTGGCTGCCGCCGCCAGACGGCCATCAAAAGCGCATTCATTGCCAGCTCACGATCGATCCGAGAACTCATCGACCAGCCCACCACCTGACGCGAAAACAGGTCCAGTACAACAGCCAGGTAGAGCCAGCCTTCGTAAGTGCGGATGTACGTGATATCTGTTACCCAAACGCGATTCGGCTCCTGCACGTCGAACTGGCGCTGCAGATGATTAGGCGCCACCAATGAAGGCGCGCCGCCGCGTTTGTACTTGCGCTTGGTGTAGCCCGTCTGCGAACGAATCCCGGCCAAGCGCATCAGTCGGTGGACACGGTTGATGCCGCACTGTTCACCGAGCTCGCGCAGGTCGTCACTGACCTTGCGGTAGCCGTACACGCTGCCGCTCTCGAGCCATGACTCCTTGATCGGCACGAGCAGGCGCTTGTCTTCCTTGGCGCGCAGGCTTTCAGGATTGAGTCGCCAGGCATAGAAACCACTCGGATGCACCTCGAGCACTTTGCACAGCCTGCGCACCGGGAACTGGTCCTGTAACTCAGCAATTAAGGTGTACCTTACCCGGACGTCTTGGCAAAGTACACCGCGGCCTTTTTCAATATGTCACGCTCCTCCGTGACGCGCTTGAGCTCGGCCTTCAGGCGCCGCATCTCTTCAGACTGCGCATCGACAGCCTTGCGCTCTGCATCGGGCACGCCGTAGCGCTTCGTCCAGGCGTACAGGCTATGGATGCTCACCCCGAGCCGCTCAGCTACTTCGCTTGCTGGGTGCCCACGCTGGGCTACCTGCTTGACTGCTGCAATCTTGAATTCTTCTGTGTACCGCTTGCCGCTCATACGTTCTCCTTGTGCCCGATATTATGGCTCAGGAGTCTCTACGATAGTCGTGGCGATTCAGTTCTGCCATATTGGTTGGATGAAGCGGTATGAAGGTCAGACTGAAGATGATCAACTGTATGGTGGTGGCAGTTACGTGGTCAACCAGAAAACAGGGCACGAAGTTTGCAATTTTGCGAGTGTAGGTGGACGAAAGTATGGCTACGTTCAGGTCGGCAAAGAGCGTAATGGCCACTACCAAGAAGGTGAGATTAACTTCAAGCGGTTGGGTTTGCCTAATGGGCAACATGAGCTGGACGGAGTCACCGTAGTCTGGACGGCGCCCGACCGGAAAACAAAGCTAAGAAAGGTCGTAGGTTGGTATGAGAACGCAACCATTTTTCGGCATTTCCAGCGTTTCGAAAAGCTGACTTCGCTTCAGATAGCAAACGGCATTACCGATTATTGGATAAGCGCACCTGAACACAGCTGTGTTTTATTAGACGAGGGTGCGCCCGTTCATACGGTGCCACGGATGATTGCGGGGTTCCCAGGCATCTCCCCAATTTGGTACGCCGATAGTCCACAGGGTGAGGACTTCGTCCGCTCAACACTGTCAATTATCGCTGCATCACGCATGGGTGGCTCGGAGGGGGCATTTATTGCAGCGCAGGCGGAAGAGATTATCCAACTAGGCAGCGAACTCGAGCATGGAGGCTATTTCACCGACCTCGATATCGATGACGGACGAACCCGGCTGCTGCGAGAGGTGGTGCAGCGCCGAGGACAAGCAAAATTCCGGAGCGCGTTGCTGAGCGCTTACGAAGGGCGCTGCGCTGTTACCGGCTGTGATGCAGTTAATGCACTAGAGGCTGCGCACCTAGTCAGTTATAAAGGTCCGGATACGCAGCAGGTCAGCAATGGGGTGCTGCTCAGAGCCGACATTCATACGCTTTTCGATCTGGGCTTGCTGTTGATCTGTCCAAATACGCTTACCATCAGACTCGCCAGCAACTTGAAGCAATCAAGTTATGCGTATTTGCATGGGCTAACGCTTTCGCTACCGCGAGACCCAACGAAGCAGCCAAGCAATGGCGCGCTTAGGCATCGTTGGGAAATCTTTGTAAAAAGCAAATAGTCGTCGGGTAAAGCCTTTTGCATTTACTCATCCGCAGTATCTTGCTGCGCAACCTCCTTCAACTTTTATGCCACTTCCTCTTGTTCCTGTAATTGCAGCGCTTTCCGCCGGCGGCTCTTTGGTCCCCCACGCAGCGGGTGGCCTTATCGTCACTGCTTCTGCGGGAGGAGGCTATGTCGCTGGCACCTACCTGAGCACTGCCACGATCGTCTCGATCCTGTCGCTTGCGACTGCGAGCGCAGGTGGGATCGTCGCAGCCCTCACCGGGAGCGCTGCTGCGCTATGGGGCTCCGCCGGGTTATTTGGTACGACAGTCGGGGCAACGGGTCTCAAATGCGTACTTATGTCGGCAGGGCTCATCGCTTCGACGCCCGTCTGGGTCCCGGTAGCGGTCGGAAGCGCCGCTATCACTGGCCTTGGTGGGACGGGGTACCTGCTGTATCACATCAATAGTCTGAAGAAAAAAGGCGAGCTTGTCTCCCCTGGAGAGGAAGCACAGTTCACGGACTATGACGCAAAACTGATTGAAAAAATTCTTCTCGCCTTGCACAAGCGAGAAAAGTTTTCTAAGTGATGGGTCATCTTTTCAAGAGCGGCTAAGTGCAAAGGTCACGAGTTAAGCCTAGGCGCGAACGTGTAATCTAAGCAGCAGCAGAGATCTGCCTATAACAAAGAGCGACGACACTGGCTGAACTATCAAGTCAGCCTTAATAGGCAGGCTGGGCGGCCAAAGGCGTGAGAGCTAATCTAACTATTAATAAATTTATTTTTACCAATCAATGATTGCCGATCACATTACTCCTGCGATTGACAGGGTATTCCGGACTTACGACACTTATTGTGTTGCTTCGAGTGAGGATTCACTTTTTCAGCTTCTAAATTCACTGCATAGTCTGGACGGCCGTTTTGCGACTAAACATGGCCGCATTATGCTTGAGCTTCCTGAGTACCTTGCGCTTAAGGCAGTAAGAAATCATTATCATCATGCTGGGGAAGTGCGAAATGTGCTCAAGGTAAAATCACTTGTAGGCGGCGACGTGAGTACAGACTTATTGTATGCGTGTCTAATCAATCACGCAGACATTGACGCTGTGATTTCCAGCGTACCCAAAAAATATCGTCAAGATACCGTAGATGCGATTAACACATCGTTCAAAAGGTGGGGCGCTGTCTGGGATATCAACCCAGCTGTCTTTAATTGCGTCGTTAAGGTATATGAGCTGACTCTTTCCCTTGGCTTGGCGGGTGTGGGAAAAGATTTCTTGGAATTTAATTCTCAGTACAAGTGGGAGACGGCAAACGGGCACTCGCATTATGTTACTGGTGCGATAAGCGTCTTTATGCCGGAGATTAATAAATACATCGAGCTAATGGAGCTTCTATCCAAGGAACCGCCCTTGGAGTAAGTCAGGAAAAGTGGTCCTCCGACGCCTATTTTTCCGGTGCAATAGGAACAGGAACACCAATCAATGTCGATAACGAACTAACTCCATGGGTTCCGGTTGCTCCTAACACTGTCTAGCATTGGTGATGAAGGTCCCGTGCGGAATATGAGTCTTAGCCAGACTGGAACAACGCACCCTTCCGTTACTGCCAGTGTCATTGGAGAGGGGCAGACACGCCATTTTTCCAGAACGACGACAAGCGGGATGAGGACGACACATCAGACTCGGTCGTAGCGTCCGATTGACCCAACGTCGACCGAAACGACATTGCAAGCTGCGCTCAGCTTCTAAGCATAACTCAGGCAGGGCTGTAACTTTGCGGTATATAGCCCCTACGAAAAACTTACAAGTTCCAAGTAAGTGCGGTGGATCACGTCACGGATCCCGCGTTACTCTCCAACGATCCTAATGGTTCGATCTGGTTGTTTCAAATATGCAACTTTTTTTGTCAGTGGACCCTCGTCCTTGTTGACTCGGATCAAGAAGGTTTAGACAAACAGGATCGAATTTGATGAAAACTCTCGGCTTTACAGGAACACACAAAGGCATGACTTCTTTGCAAAAGTCTGCTTTCCGCTCGCTGGTGAGAGAGCTGCAGCCCGATGAATTCCATCACGGCGACTGCATCGGCGCGGATGCAGAAGCGCACGGCATAGTTAGAGAATTGGTACCCACTTGCACGATCGTTGCTCATCCTCCATTGCGGGTAGATAGCCGGGCTTTTTGTGCTGCCGACGTTATACGCCCTGCGAGCGCATACATCAAACGTAATCGGAATATTGTCAACGCGACGGCACAACTGACTGGAGTTCCTTTCGAGGTCTCTGAGCAGCTCAGAGGGGGAACGTGGTCAACACTTAGATTCGCGTACAAGCAGGGGGTATGCACTCACGTCATTTACCCAGATGGTGCGATGCTCATTTTCGTACCCGGATGGGCCGGAGCCACGCCCGAAGTGCAAAGCTAACGAGGACTCAGCGGAAAAGTATTGGCAAATTCATGTTGGTTAAGAGACAATGAGAATTGCTAAAAAATTTAGGGGTGGGGTAATGACGGCGGCGTTAAATTTTTGCGGAAGACAAAGCGAACTTGCATACTTGATCGAGCGTTGGAAGCTTGCTTCGAACGTGGAAAATCCCGTGCCGCAACTCGTGTTATTAAAGGCAGAGCCAGGCGTAGGGAAAACCAGGCTGGCGCTCGAATTTTATCGTTGGCTATCTACGAACGTCGACTCTAAAGGAAACGACGGATATTGGCCGGACGCGCTCACCATAATCGATAAAAATCTGAGTATAAATCCGGAGCTAAGTGCGTGTAATTTCAGCGTTCCAATCCCTTATCTCTGGTGGGGGATACGCGCGGGCGACATAGGGGAAAAAAACAGTCTGGTGGCAGACGCGGTCGCTTCACATCAGGGACATGTCCAGCCACATCTGCTAAGCCTTCTTCTACGGTCTCAAGTCGCTCACGGAGCAATCTCCCTTTTCAAGATTTGGCGCGATGTCGGCGTTGATTTTGCCGCAAATGCTTTGCAGGTAGATAGCGTTTTATCCGTCGGAAAGGGACTGTTTGAAACGTATTCGCTTCTCAAGGATAAAATAGAAATATCCTCTGGGCGCAAAGCAAGTGGTGGTTTCAACGAAAATTTACAGTCTCAGACAGACAAGCTACTTGCGAGCATGGACGAAGTTTTAAATCCGTCGCGCGTCACATTCGCCAAGGTTCCCGTAGTAATTTTATTGGATGATGCTCAGTTTACCGAGCATGACCCTTCCCTATCCTTATTCGTACAAAAATTCCTGGCTTTGGCCATGGAACAGAAGTGGCCAGTAATGATCCTCGCAACACATTGGCCACGTGAATATAAGATGGGCTGGAACGTGCCAGCGGTACCTTTTACAGTCGAGCGTAACTCGTTCGCGCAGATCGTGAAATACGCTCGCGGCCTGAGCCAGAGAGACGGACGTGTTGCGGACGATAGAGGATTTGGTTGTGTAAAGGACGCGAATTTTAGCGAGCTGGACGTTCCGGTCGTTCCATGTCTTAGCGAGGCGCTTATAGCTAGGTTCCCGGGTTTAACAGCATCGCAGCGTGAAAAAATCTTGGAACGTGTGGGCGGTAATCCTCGCTTTCTTGAGCAATTGATGTCAGTGCTTACGCGGCGGGGCAGCTGGTTTGCTAGCTTCGATCAGCAGGGGCCATTGTCCGAAGCAGGTTTGCAATGCGTGTTGAACGTATCGTCGTCGATACATGATGTGGTCGCTGAGCGCTTCTGCTCGGCGCCGCTTGCGGTCCAAGAGGCTATCTGTTTGGCTAGCTTGCAAGGTATTCAGTTTTCACCTTCCATTGTTTCAGGCCTAGGAAGTCGACTCCTATACAAGAATTTAGAACAACCGCTTCTCGATGCAGAGCATCCATACAGTATTGTTTCGGATGTTTCTTCTACGGAACAAAGTGGCCGATTTTCTGAGCGTCTGTTTTATGAAGTTGCAACAGATCGAAGAAAAGAAATACCGGAGCTTGCGGACGAGATCGTCCTCAATCAGTCCTTTAAGGCGCTATTGCGCGAAGAGGTTGAACGCACGGGGCAGGCCGGCGGAAATAGTACACGGCTGCACCTATTACGGCTCGTATCTAATGTATTTAGCATTTCTGCCGATGAAGTTGAACGTAGGATAGGTTTTGTTGCGAGACGAGAGTTAGCTTCACTAGAGCGTACGCGTGGCGCTACTGAGGCAGCTGATATGGTTGAGAGCAGCCTGACCGAAATGTCTCGAGATTTCTTAGGGGCATGGGCGGCGGCTGGGAACCATATTCAGGGACAAGTGGCCGCTGTGGGACCGATAGGCGGAAATCATTTCTTCGGCTGGTTAAAGCGGGATCCGAACCCGCCTTTTATGGAACATCTTTCCTTTAGACTTGGTAATCAAATTTTCTTCGTTCGTGTTATAGACGCTGATAACAACATTCCTTCGCCAGGGTCATTGAATGATTTGATTGCTATAGCTCAACTATGGAAAGGACACGCGTGCATTCTGCCACTCCGCCGTACGGGTGCGCGCTGGGATCCTGTTTCGGCTGGATGGAATCTATTCGATGCGATAACGTTAGTGCCAGTGGACCCAATGGAGCTCATTACCGATGAGTCTGTTGAAATGACAGAGTGGGAAATCCATAGTTTTGCAGTGCAGGTAGTAGCCGAACACTGTGGGATGGACGTTGTGCAGGTCGTCCCTTACGTTAACGCGTTCCCTTCTATTTGGTTTAAAGGCGCCTTAGGGCCAGAGGCTGTCATCGTGACTGCAACCAAATATCCCGCGCGTGAAGCATGCAGGCCATTAAATGCAGAACAAATTAGAGAACGATTAAAGGCGTCAGGCGCAACTCAAGTGCACCATGCATCGGTTGCCTTGGCAAGCGAAAACATGTCCTCGCTTGGTTATCTGGAAAGGGGCAAGGGGGCATATGCCCGGTTTACGGGCTTCGAGCCATTGTGACCTAAAGACGGCGCTTTGCGCCGTCTTTCATCTTTCGCGCTTTGCTATAAATTTATGAAGTCTCATGTATCAGAAAGCTAATCGGGACTAATTAGTTTCCAACTCTAGTGTCCTTTGTGCTTGCCCTTGTCCCCTGGCGAACGATTTATGCCGTCACGCACTAAGCTTGGGACTGGCGATGCAGGTCCGATCCTGATCAGCACTGCTGAGAAGCTCTAGGCCTACGAAAGCATCAGTCATGTCCAGGATTAAATGTCACGTTGAACTAATTCTCTATGTTATTATTCGCGAAATATTAGCAACTGGTATAACTCGCCGAGCACTCAGTGCTTCATGATACCTATTATTTCTCATGACTGACCAATTCGACCCACGATTGATTGCAATGCTCTTGTTTCTGGTTACGCCAGACGATGATGCTTCTTTATTCGACAAGATTTTTCCCGATTGGTGGATTGGTGCCGTTCTGGGCGAACGCAAATATTCGCGACGTCGCATGGACGAGTACTTGCGATATCGCATGGAATACCTAATGCGCCACACACCTGCTCCTCTCCGCACAAAGATGGGAATGAGTGTGGAACATGTCGTGGTCAAGCATCTAGCAGCATTGGAGCGACTTGGCTGGATTCAACCCCACTCACCAGCCGATTACGATGGCCATGCGCCTTGGAATCGATGGCGTCTGAGCAATCCGGAGGAGTTAGGCGACCGTTTGCCTTTCGACGGTCCCGACAGTCGTCCCGACAGTGCCAATGCAGGCAGCAGCGATGGTAATTCCGCTGGTCATGACAACGGCGGCAAGGGTAATGTGGGCGGAAATGGTCGCAACGGTATAGGCGGCGGCAGTGGCCGCGGCGGTGTTCCGGGCGGAAGTGATGGTACGCCGGGGGATGGCGGCGGCGTTCGTGGGGTGCTTTCTCACCCGACGCTATTTTCCTTGCCGAGCGATGAGTTTGAACGCTATGTCGACAATCTGTTCGATGGTTCGGGGACCCCATGACCGAAGATTATGAACTCGACAGTCTTAGTCTTCTGGCACATAAAGTGGCTTCCAATGTATTCGATCTGTCCAGTATGCAGAGCAATGTCAGCATCCGTGATCAGATGGTACGCGCGCAGCAGCTTATCATTGACCTGAGGCAAGCTCACAAAGATCCGGGCTCGGTACTGATTGTCGGGATGGGCGTGGCTGGTATGACCGCCGCGTTAACAGCCATTCAAGAAGGCTTTAAACAGGTTTACGCGGTAGATACCAAGGATGAGCCGTTCGCCTTATTTCGAGGGGTGACTTCGCGATTTGTTGGGCCGTACATGTATGAATGGCCCAGTCCGTTCTGTGCGACTCAGTCGTACCCGGGCAGCCATACGCCGTGGAAGCAGCACGGAAACCCTGTCTTGGCTTGGAGTGCAGAAAAGCCCATCTGTGCAGACGATCTCAGAAAAAAACTGCTTAAGTGTGTTCGTAAATGGCATCGCGATCAGGCGGGTGGACCCGCTTCATCACCCCACAGGTTCCTAGTCCAGGTTGACGAAGCCGGTATTAAGGAGTTCGTCAAGAACTTTGCAGAAGTCGAGAGGGTGCGCGCATTGCAGGATGCCAACGGAGAGTCTCGGGCGGATCCGGTGGAGTATTCAAATTTTGGCCCGTTGGTCCGCTCATGGCCGAACAGTAAGGCATCACCTAATCCGATCACTCCGGACTACGTGATCGTCGCTGCTGGCATGGGCAAGGAGCGTCTCGCAGTTGCAGGGGTCGCTACCGAGCCAACACGGCAGTTCTGGTCGAACGACGATCTGAAAGATGACTTGGTTGAGAAGCGTGTTGTCGTCCTGGGAGGCGGCGACGGCGCTATTCAGGATGCTTTGCGTGCCCTGACGATTTTTGATCACCCGCTCGAGTTTATACAGAAGTTGGAGCAGAACTTACGCGTCAAGGCAGCATTGCAAAAGGAACTACCTTCGTTGCTTAGTGCTGACCGCCAGTTGCGTCAGCATAGTTCGTGGTCCCGCCATGACGCAGGCTTCGCTATGGCGGATGAAGCTTGTCGCAAGGCCGCGGACCGTCTTGCAAAAAAATCCGAAGTAGTGAAAGCGGTCCGTGATTGTCTCCGGACAGGAAAAGGCTACGTCATTCAGCTTGTGAAAAGCTCGTCCCTTGACAAGGCCTACCTTCTCAACCGCTTTATTGCATATTTGCTGGCTAAATGCGCCGGATTACCCGGCCGTGGACGCATGACGTATGAGCTTCGGTTTGATTGCGAGGTTAAACAAGGAAAGAAAGAAGGGGCGTCGACACGCTTGACACTAGAACTTGAGAATCCGAAAACGCAAGCCTCATGCGGTTCTGTGGACGATGTCGATAAACTTGTGGTCCGGTTTGGGATCGATCCCGTTTCGATTCCAGGGCCGCAGCTAGTACAGCTTGACGACAAATATCCACGGTACCGGACGACTCTGACCCGCGTCGAGTTACCATTCGTTACCATGCAAAGTTAAGGTACTTAGTTAACAATTCCGGCAGAGCCAGATTACGTCAGGCAGCCCAGGATCTGGAGGTGCACAAGAGTGTGCTACACGAGTAGCTACGCGAGCACCGCGAGCGTGTTCGACTATGTTGAACGCTTTTACAATCTCACTCGACGTCATTCTACGCTGGGATACGTTAGCTCGGTACAGTTTGAAGAAGCCAGAAAAGCTTAAGGCTTGTCATTTGGATCGGTAGCAGGCCACACGTTCGCAATTCGGCGTTGCGGAAGAAACCGTATCGTACTTGAAACGGGAAGAAGTGACGGGGGGAGCGGCGGCGGCCGTTAGCGGCGTGTCGCCTGTTGTCTAGTCCGAGACCGTCATCCTCGGTACGTTTCCTTGACGACGTGCGGTAGTACAGCCTAACGTTCCTCGGGCGAGCTAAGCTTTTTTCCGAGCAGTTGTAACTTTGCGGTATATAGTCCCCTACGGAACACTTACAACCATGGATTGATGAGATTCTGTCGGAGCCGTGCGTACGGTCTCGGTCCGGTCTTTCGCGCTCGTCTGGTCCTGCTCTGGTCCACATTAGTCACCGTAATACGCCCATATTTTTTGCTAGCGATGAAGGCTAAGTGTCTGAATTTATAGGGAAAATTCGCGAGCTTTCTCTCTGGTGTGAGCACGCACTACAAGGACTCATAATCCGTTGGTGCCGGTGGTTGTCAAGCTAGTTGTCGCCTGACCTGATAATCATGCTGCTTCTTTGAGCGGTGTGTCTCCCTCGATTTCTGCTGCATTTCTGTTCATCTGCTCGGGATTGAGATGGACGA